>DATBLL010000086.1:0-13079 GCA_036555425.1 Alphaproteobacteria bacterium
GCCCCTCTTTGTTTGCGCAGGGATCGCCGCCGCACACGAACGCGTTGTGTCCGCAGGGCGGGTCGGGGACCCGCCCCTACGCAGGGGCCGACGCCGACTCCTTCTCCCGGCGCTTCGTGGCCGCGCCCTTGTCCTTCTTGAGCGGCTCGAGCGGCGGCATCAGCGCGGCGTCGGCGATGGCGCGCACGGCCAGCGTCTCGACGCGCCCGCGGATCGCGAGGTCGTGGCGCGGATAGGCCGAGAGGTCGATCTGCCCCAGCGCCGCCACGGCTTCCGACACGACGAGCTGCGCCTTCACCTCCTTGGTCATGGATTCGAGGCGGCTCGCGGTGTTGACCGTGTCGCCGATCGCGGTCAGCGTCGTTGCGCGCTCGTAGCCCATCTCGCCGATGATGGCGTGGCCGGCATGGATGCCGATGCCGATGCGCAGCGGCGTCTCCAATTCGTGTTTGAGCGTTTCGTTGAGCTCCTGGAGCTTCAAGGCCATGTTGCGCGCGGCGTTGAGCGCGGCGCGGGCGCCGTTCTCGGGGTCGCCCTCGGTGCCGAACAGGGCCATCACGCCGTCGCCGATGAACTTGTCGAGGTGGCCGCCGGCATCGGCGATGGCCATGCCCATGGCGTTGAAATAGCGGTTGAGCACGAAGACCACGTCGTAGGGCAGGCGCTTCTCGGCGAACTGGGTGAAGGAGCGCAGATCGGCGAACAGCACCGCGATCACCTGATCGCTGCCCTGCGTGTGGTCGGCGCGCGCAAAGGCCTCGCGCGGCGTCGCCGTCGGCGGCAGCAGCGGGATCACTTCGAGCGGCTTGGTCGGCCGGAGCTGGCAGGCGAGGCGCACCTGCGGCGGCGCGCCCACGCGCTGGAGCACGCGCAGCTCGTCGGGCGCCGGCGGCGGCAGATGCTCGGCGCCGCGTCCGACGCGCACGCGGCAGGTCGAGCAGCGCCCGCGCCCGCCGCAGACCGAAGCGTGCGGGATGCCGTTGAAGCGGCTCGCCTCGAGCACGGTGCAGCCCGGCGTCACGGTCACGATCTTGCCGCCGGGGTAGGTGAGGCGCACCAGGCCGCGCGCGCGTTCGAGCAGCAGCCGGCCGGCGCGCGCCGCGAGCGTCAACAGCAGCAGCGCCGCGAAGCCCAAGCGGAAGGCGCCGATCAGGCGGTACATCTCCGCCGCCTGTTCGGCGCTTGGCAGGTTCAGCGCCGCCACCGTGTCGCGCATCAGGAGCTGGTTCTTCACCAGCAGCTCGACCTCGTGGCCGAGCTGGTTGAAGCCAAGCAGGCCGAGCACCGGCACGATCACGGCCGCGACGAGGAACCACGGCGCCCGCTCCGAGTACCAGCGGCGCAGGCGCAGCCAATAGTGCAGACCGATGCAGCCATGGATCCAGGCGATCAGCAGCAGGCCCGATTGCACCAGGCCCTTGTCGGGCGCCCACACCCAGAGCACCAGCGTGATGTAGGTGTAGGTGTCCTGCGTCGCGAACAGCTCGTGGATGAGGCGCGTGCCGACGATGTGCTCGATCAGCAGCAGCGGAATGGCGAGGCCCATCAAGAGCTGCGTCCATTCCCAGGCATGCATGCGCAGCGTGCGCCGGCGAAAGATCGCCCAGAAGGCGAGGCCGATGTGCACGGCGAAGGCGCTGTAGAGCACCGCCGTGCCGATCCAGCCGCGCCAGACGAAGAGAAACACGTCGCGCCCGTGCTCGGCGGCCGGCAGCGAGATCAGGCCGAGCGCGTGATTGAAGAAATGCATCGCCACATAGGTGAAGAGGACGAGGCCGCTGGCGAGGCGCAGGCGCTTGATCATCGAGCGGGCTCCAGGCCGATGGCGCCGAGTGCGCCACCTAGTGGCGGCCGCAATCCGAACCGGCGGCCACGCGGGCGCGATAATCGGCCAGGGCTTCCGGCGTGTCGAGGTCGACGAAGGCGGCGTCGTCGCCGACCTCCACTTCGATTACGGCATCGGCGTGCGCCTGGATCAGCGCGCGCGCGCCGACGTCGCCCGTGAGCTTCTTGATCGCCGCGAAATGGCGCCTGCCGATCAGGACCGGATTGCCGCGCCGCCCGCCGCGCACGGGAACGACGATGTCTTTGCCCCTCTCGGGCGCGAAGGCGCCGACGAGGCGCGCGACGAGGGCGGGGCCGATCCCCGGCATGTCGCCCAAGCAGACGAGCGCGCCGTCGATGCCGGGGCCGAGCGCCGCGATGCCGGTCTTGAGCGAGGTGCTGAGGCCATCGGCGAATTTGCGGTTGACGGCGAAGCGCAGCGGCAAGCCGGCAAGCGCGCTCTCGACCTTCTCGCGCTCGTGCCCGGTGACGACGACAGTTTCGGCGAGCCCCGCGTTCGTCACGGCGTCGGCGACGCGGCGCACGAGCGGCGCGCCGTCGATGTCGCTCAGGAGCTTGTTGGGCCCGCGCATGCGCGTCGAGCGGCCGGCGGCGAGCACGATGCCGGCGATGCGTGGCAGCGCCGCCGGCGCCGGCGCCGCGCGCGCGCGCGGCATGGGCCGGCTCGGGATCTCCTTCAACAAGCCGCCCACGCCCATGCGTGCGATGTCGGATGCGCTCACCTCGATGCCGGCGGCGAGGCGCAGCAGCACGTAGTCGGAGCCGTGCCGGCGCGGCGAGCGCGCCGAGCCGGGCAGGCCGATGACATGCCCGCCGCCAAGGCGGTCGCCGAGCCGCGCGAGCAAGGTGAGATTGCCGGGGTCGACCGGCATGCCGAAATGGACGAGCGTGCCGCCAAGCGATTCGATCGCGGACGGAATCACGTCGCGGCGATCGACGATGGCTGAAGCGCCGAGCACCAAGACGACATCGGCCTTCCGCTTCGCCGCCGCGGCGATGGCGGCGGCCACGCCCGCCTCCTCGTGCTCGCAGAGCGCGTCGGCGACGAGCTCCGAGCCCATCTCGGCGAGTTTGGCGCGCGTCACCGCCACTGTCTTCTTCAGCAGCGCGGGTTTGAGGCCCGGCAACCTCGTCTGCACCAGCGCCACGCGCAGCGCCCGGAACGGCGCCACGCGGAGAAGCGGGCGGCGCGCGATCTCGAGGCAGCGGTCGACGGCGGCGCGCGGCGCGGCGAAAGGAATGATCTTGACCGTGGCCGCGATGTGGCCGGGCGCCACCGGCGCGAACGGCGCCACGGTGGAGAGCGTGATCGCCTCGTCCACGCCATTGAAGCGGTGCACCTCCTCGGCATCGACGACGAAGAGGCCGGCGCGGTCCGGATAAAGGTTGCAGCGGCCGGTGCCGGCATTGCCCGCGCGCAGCAGCGAGCCGGCGAGCGCGCGCGCGAGTTTGAGCGCGGCGTCGTTCTCGGGCACGTCGTCGGTCCCGAGCACGGCGACGATGGCGCTCTCGACTCCGCCGGCGCGGAGCGCGGCGATGTCGGCGGCGCTGAGCTTGTGGCCCTTCCTGAAGCGGAGCTTGCCGGCCGCGATCGAATGGGCCAGCAAGGCGCCCTCGGACTCCCTTAACGGGCGCCGGCCGAACTCCATCGCATCAGGCCGCCGCCGTAGCGGCCGCGGCCGCCGCGGCTTCGGGCTCGCGGCGCAGCGCGGCCGTCACCTCGGCGATGATCGAGATCGCGATCTCGGCCGGCGATTGCGCGCCGATGTCGAGGCCGATGGGCCCGTGCAGGCGCGCGAAATCCTTCTCGCCGAAGCCCTGCTCGACGAGGCGCGCGAGCCGCGCTTTGTGCGTGCGCGTGCTGCCGAGGCAGCCGATGTAGAAGCAGTCCGAGCGCAGCGCGCGCTCGAGCGCCGGATCGTCGATCTTGGGATCGTGGGTGAGCGTCACGACCGCAGTGCGCGCATCGAGCTTCACGCGATCCATCGCCTCATCGGGCCAGTCATGAGTCAGCGTCACGCCGGGAAAGCGCGCGGCCGTGGCGAAGGAGCGGCGCGGATCGATGATCGTGACCGCGTAGCCGGCGGTGACGGCGATCGGGGCCAGCGCCTGCGCGATGTGCACCGCGCCGACGATGAGCATGCGCAGCGGCGTGTTGAAGGCCTGGACGAAGACCGGGCCGGCGTCGGTCTCGATCGCGTGGCTCTTGTCGTCGCGCAGCGCGCGGCGCGCGGCCGCGCGGATCGTCTCGCTCGCCGGCAGATCGCCCTCGGCCTTGTCGCCGTCGATGAGCACCTGGCGCCCATCCTTGAGCGCGGTCGCGACCACGACGGCGCGCTTCGCCGCGCGGGCGGATTGGAGTGCGTCGAAAATCTTGCGCTTCATCGCTAGTCCAGCTTCTCCACGAACACCTGCACCTTGCCGCCGCAGGCGAGACCGACTTCCCAGGCTTGTTCGTTGGTGACGCCGAAGTCGAGGAGGCGCGGCTTTCCGTCGGCGATGACCTTCTGCGCCTCGAGCACGACGGCGCCTTCGATGCAGCCGCCCGAGACCGAGCCTTCCATCTCCTGCTTGTCGCTCACCGCAAGCTGGCTGCCGACCGGGCGCGGCGAGGAGCCCCAGGTGGTGACGACGGTGGCGAGGGCCACGCCCTTGCCGGCTTTGCGCCACGCGCCGGCGGTGGCGAGCACGTCTTCCGAACCTAGTGCAGGCGGCTGAGCCATGGGCGCATCTCCTCGTTGCGGGACGGGCGCGTCAGGGCCCCGGCCAACTGCTCCAGGCTCTCCAGATTGTGGACCGGCCGGAAGTCGTCGACATGGGGCAGCATCGCGCGGATGCCGGTTGATCTTGGCTCGAAGCCCTCGTAACGCAAGAGGGGATTGAGCCAGACGAGGCGGCGGCAGCTCTTGTGCAACCGCTCGATCTCGCGGCCGAGGCCCTTCGCACCCTCGCGGTCGAGTCCGTCGCTGATCAGCAGCACGACGGCACGCTGCGCCAAGACGCGCCGCGACCAGAAACGGTTGAACTCGTGCAGCGAGGCGCCGATGCGCGTGCCGCCCGACCAGTCCTCGGCCGCCTCGCCGACCTTGGCCAGCGCCACGTCGGGATCCTTGTAGCGGAGATAGCGCGTGACGTTGGTGAGCCGCGTGCCGAAGAGAAACGTGAAGACGCGGTCGCGGTCGTTGGTGAGCGCGTGCAGGAAGTGCAGCAGCATGCGGGCGTAGCGCGCCATCGAGCCCGAAATGTCGCAGAGCACGACCAGCGGCGGGCGGCGCGTGCGCCGGCGCTTCCTCAAGATTTCGAGGTCCTGCCCGCCGCCGCGGAGGCTCCGCCGCAGCGTGGCGCGGAGATCGAAGCGGTCGCCGGCATGATGCAGCTCGAAGCGGCGGATCGGGCGCTCTTCGACCGGGAGGCGGAGGCGCGCGATCGCGCGCTTGGCGCGCTCGAGCTCCTCCGTGCTCATCTTCTCGAAATCCTGGTGGCGGAGCATCTCGTCCTCGCTCCAGGTCATCGCCGCGTCGATCTCGGTCTTGATCGTCTCCTCGGGCTTGGTCGCCTCCGCCTCGCTCATCGCGCGGAACGCATCGGCCACGCGCTTCGACAACTCGCGGCGCTCCTCCTCGGGCGGCACCACGGTCTGCGGCAGCGCGATCGACATCATGCGCTCGAGCAAGCGCGGATTGCGCCAGAAGACGTGGAACGCCTGGTCGAACACCTCGCGCTGGTCGCGCCGGTTCACGAACACGGCGTGCAAGGTCCAGTAGAAATCCTCGCGGCTCGCGATGCCGACCGCGCGCACCGCCTCGGCTGCGTCGATGACCTTGCCCGGCCCGACCGGCAAACCCGCCGCCCGCAGCACGCGCGCGAACTGCATCAAATTGTCGACGAGCCGGCCGCGTTGGTCCGGCGAAGAGGGTGAAACGGGCATCGAAGGCCTTTTCACCACGAAGACACGAAGACACGAAGAGAAAGGATCGCGCGCGAAGGGCGCATGAGTCCTTCTTCGTGGCTTCGTGTCTTCGTGGTGAATCTCATT
Source organism: Alphaproteobacteria bacterium (assembly GCA_036555425.1). Taxonomy (GTDB): domain Bacteria; phylum Pseudomonadota; class Alphaproteobacteria; order Bin65; family Bin65; genus SBBV01. Next base: position 5,882 of record DATBLL010000086.1, read on the forward strand.
GTGTCACGCCCCGGGCCGCCGTTTTGCGGCGGAGACCTCGACCTTGATTTGCTCCAGGATCTTCATCGCCTCGCTGCCTTGGATCTTGGCGATGTCGTCCTGGTATTTGAGGAGCGCGCCCAGGGTCGAGCTGACGATGGCGGGATCGAGCGCCACGACGTCGAGCTGGGCGAGCGCCTGCGCCCAATCGATCGTCTCGGCGACGCCGGGCAGCTTGAACAGGTCTTCTTTGCGCAGCGCCTGCACGAAAGCCACGATCTCGCGCGAAAGCGCGGCGGGGACGTGGGGCGCCTTCACCTTGAGGATTTCAAGCTCGCGCTCGGCGGTGGGGTAATCGACCCAGTAGTAGAAGCAGCGCCGCTTCAACGCGTCGTGGATCTCGCGCGTGCGGTTGGAGGTGATGACGACGATTGGCGGCGTCTTGGCCTTGACGGCGCCGATCTCGGGGATCGTGATCTGCCAGTCGGAGAGGACTTCCAAGAGATAGGCTTCGAACGGCTCGTCGGCGCGGTCGAGCTCGTCGATGAGCAGCACCGGCGGGCCGCCGGTGAGCGGCGTCTCGAGCGCCTGCAAGAGCGGCCGCTTGATCAGGAACTGCTCGGAGAACACGTCTTTGCCCAGCGTCTCGCGATCCTTGTCGCCAGCGGCTTCGGCCAAGCGGATCTCGATCATCTGACGCGCGTAGTTCCATTCGTAGACCGCGCTCGCGACATCGAGGCCTTCGTAGCATTGGAGGCGGATGAGGCGGCGGTCGAGCGTCTCGGCCAGCACCTTGGCGATCTCGGTCTTGCCGACGCCGGCCTCGCCTTCGAGGAAGAGCGGCCGGTTGAGCTTCAGCGCGAGATAGACGGCGGTCGCCAACGAGCGGTCGGCGACGTAGCGCCCGCGCGCGAGCAATGCCTCGGTCTCGTCGACGGAGCGCGGGTCGCGCGGCGGGCGGTTTTCACCTTCGGGCACTTCGTGACCTCATCGTCTGGTTCCGCGGCTTGCGCCGGCGGCAGCGCCCGGCTAACTCAAAGGACGCCGATCGGGAGATAGGTTTCGTGACAGCGCCGCCGCAAGGGCAGGGATTCCACGTCGACACCGTCCGCCTCGTCGTCGCGAGCTGGGTGGAAGCGATGCACGCCTTCGAGGGGCAGCGCTATCAGCAGCAATTGGCCGAAGTGACCTGCGCCGGTCTGTCCTGGATAGTTGAAGATCGGCTGGCCGGCGTCAATGCGCCGGAATGGCCGAAACTCTGCGACGAGTTGCTGTCGAGCATCGAGGGCGGGACGCCTGAAGGCTTCGCCGAGGCGCTGCGTGGCTATGACGGCATGGCGACGCTCGCGGCCGGCATCGTCGAGCTGGCCGGCGAGGAGAAGATCGACCTCGTGGAGTTCGCGGCCGCCTTGAAGCACGCTGGCACGCTCGCGCGCCAAGTGGCGGCGATCAGGCAGGGCGGCGCCTCGTAGGGGCGCGCTGCGCGCGCCCTCCGTCCGCGAGCACGCGACCTGCGGGGGCGCACGGCTGTGCGCCCCCACGTGTGAGACGCCTTACCCTCCGATCGCCGCGGCGACGGCGCGCTTGGCCATTATCGTCACCAGATGCGCGCGGTATTCGGCGCTGGCGTGGATGTCCTCGTTGAGGCCGTCGGTCGGAATCGCGATGCCGGCGACCGCTTCGGGCGCGAACTTCTTGGCCAGCGCCGCCTCCATCGCCGGCACGCGGAACACCGAGCCGCCGGCGCCCGTCACCGCCACGCGCACGCCGTTCGCCGTCTCGGCCACGAACACGCCGACGATGGCGTAGCGCGAGGCCGGGTTCGGGAACTTCATGTAGGCGGCGCGCTTCGGAATTGGAAACTCGACCGCCTTCACGATCTCGCCGCGCTTCAGCGCCGTCTCGAACATGCCGATGAAGAACTTGTCGGCCGGGATCTTGCGCTGGCTCGTCACCACCGTGGCGCCGAGGCCGATCAGGCCCGCGGGATAGTCCGCCGCCGGATCGTTGTTCGAGATCGAGCCGCCGATCGTGCCGCGGTTGCGCACCGCCGGGTCGCCGATGCCGTCGGCCAACTGGGCGAGCGCAGGGATCGCCTTCTTGACCGCCGCCGACGAAGCGACGGCGCCGTGCGTCGTCATCGCGCCGATGACGACGCCGGCCTTGCTCGCCTTGATCCCGACCAGCTCCTTCATCTCGGCGAGATCGACGACGTGCGAGAGCTTGGCGAGCCGGAGCTTCAAGGTCGGGATGAGCGTCATCCCGCCGGCCATGAGCTTCGCGTCCTTCCTCTTCTTGAGCGTGTCGGCCGCCTTGGCGAGCGTCTTCGGTCTCTCGTATTGGAACTCGTACATCTTCGTCTCCCTTACTTCGCGGCCTTCTTCTTGGCTTTGCGGATCGCCGACCAGACGCGGTGCGGCGTGGCGGGCATCTCGACCTTGTCGACGCCGACGGCGCGGAGCGCATCGTGTACCGCGTTCATCACCGCGGCGGGCGCCGCGATCGCGCCGGCCTCGCCACAGCCCTTGACGCCGAGCGGATTCAGCGGCGAGGGCACTTCGATGGTGCCGACCTTGAAGCTCGGCACGTTGTCGGCGCGCGGCATGGTGTAATCCATATAGGAGCCGCTCTCGAGTTGACCCTCGGCGTCGTAGACGGTGCCCTCCAGCAGCGCCTGGCCGACGCCCTGGACGATGCCGCCATGGACTTGGCCCTCGACGATCATCGGGTTGATGACCTTCCCGAAATCGTCGACCGCGGCGTAGTTCACGATCTCGGTCGTGCCGGTCTCGGGATCGATCTCGACCTCGCAGATGTGCGTGCCGGCGGGGAACGAGAAGTTGAGCGGGTCGAAGAACGCCGTCTCCTCGAAGCCGGGCTCGAGGTCCTTGGGGTAGTTGTGCGGCACGTAGGCGGTGAACGCCACCTGCGCGATGTTGACCTCTTTGTCCGTGCCGACGACGCGGAACTTGCCGTCGCGGAACTCGATGTCGTGCGGCGAGGCCTCCAGCAGGTGGCCCGCGATCTTCTTGCCCTTCTCGATGATCTTGTCGGCGGCCTTGCACACGGCGGAGAGCCCGACCGCGGCCGAGCGCGACCCGTAGGTGCCCATGCCGAACGGAGTCTTGGCCGTGTCGCCGTGCACGATCTCGACGCTCTCGAACGGCACGCCGAGCCGGTCGGCGACGACCTGGGCATAGGTCGTCTCGTGGCTCTGCCCGTGCGCGTGGGTGCCGACATGGACGGTGACGTTGCCGGTCGGATTGAAGCGCACGGTCGCCGATTCCCAGAGGCCGACGCCGCCGCCGAGCGCGCCCACCGCGGCCGAGGGCGCGATGCCGCAGGCCTCGATGTAGGAGGAATAGCCGAGCCCCCTCAGCTTGCCGCGCTTCTTGGCCTCGGCCTTCCGCTGCGCGAAGCCGGGCACGTCGGCGAGCTTCAGTGCCTCGCGCATCGCGCGCGGGAAGTCGCCGCAGTCGTATTGGTGGATGACCGGCGTCGTGTAGGGGAACTCGTTAGGCTGCACGAAGTTGCGCCGCCGCAGCTCGTCGGGCGAGAGCTTGAGCTTCGCCGCCGCTTCCTCGACCAGGCGCTCGACGACGAAGGTCGCCTCGGGCCGGCCCGCGCCGCGATAGGCATCGACGGGCGTGGTGTTGGTGAACACACCCTGCACGTCGCAATAGATGACCGGCGTCTTGTACTGGCCGGCCAAGAGCGTCGCGTAGAGATAGGTGGGGATCGCCGAGGAGAAGGTCGAAAGATAGGCGCCGAGATTGGCGACGGTATTGACGCGCATCGCCAAGAACTTGCCCTCCTTATCTAGGGCAAGTTCCGCCGTGGTCACGTGGTCGCGGCCATGCGCGTCGGAGAGGAAGCTCTCGCTGCGCTCGGCCGTCCACTTCACGGGGCGGCCGACCTTCTTGGCGGCCCAGAGCGCCACGGTTTCCTCGGGGTAGATGAAGATCTTGGAGCCGAAGCCGCCGCCCACGTCGGGCGCGATCACGCGCAGCTTGTGCTCGGGCGCGATGCCGATGAAGGCCGAGAGCACGAGGCGGGCCACGTGCGGGTTCTGCGAGGTGGTGTGCAGCGTGAATTCGCCGTTGCCGGCGTCGTATTCGGCGATGGCGGCGCGCGGCTCGATCGCGTTGGGCACGAGCCGGTTGTTGACGAATTGCAGCTTCACCGTGTGCGCGGCGCCGGCGAAGGCGGCGTCGGTCTTGGCCTTGTCGCCGAGCTCCCAATCGTAGCAGAGGTTGTTGGGCGCCTCGGCGTGGAGCTGCGGCTGACCCGCTTTATGCGCCGTGGCCGTATCGACGACGGCGGGCAGGGTCTTGTAGTCGACGTCGACGGCTTCGGCGCCGTCCTTGGCGGCGGCGAGCGTCTCGCCGAGCACGACGGCGACGTGGTCGCCGACATAGCGGACCTTCTTCACGGCGAGCGCGGGGTGGGGCGGCGCCTTGTGCGGGCTGCCGTCCTTGCCCTTGATCACCCAGCCGCAGATGAGCGTGCCGATCTTGTCGCCGGCAAGCTCGTCGCCGGTCAGCACCGCGACGACGCCGGGGACCTTCAGCGCCTTCGCCTTGTTGATCTTGCGGATCTCGGCGTGGGCGTGGGGCGAGCGGACGAACGCCGCGTAGAGCTGATGCGGGCGGCCGAAATCGTCGAGATAGTGGCCCTTGCCGGTGATGAAGCGGAGGTCTTCCGTGCGCTTGACGGCGCGGCCGATGCTCATGTCGGTCATGGCATCACCCCTTCCAATCGTGGCTGGCCTGGGCGCCGGCCATGATCGACTTGACGATGTTGTGATAGCCGGTGCAGCGGCAGATGTTGCCCTCGAGCCACTCGCGCACCTCGGTCTCGCCCGGTTTCGGATTGCGCTTGGCGAGATCGATGGCGCTCATGATCATGCCCGGCGTGCAGAAGCCGCACTGCAGTCCGTGGTTCTCATGGAAGGCCTGCTGCATCGGATGCAGCTTGCCGTTCTTGGCGAGGCCCTCGATGGTCGTGACCTTCTTGCCCTCGCACTGGACCGCGAGAATGGTGCAGCTCTTGACCGAGACGCCGTCGAGGTGGACGACGCAGGCGCCGCACTGGCTCGTGTCGCAGCCGACATGGGTGCCGGTGAGCCCCAGCGTCTCGCGCAGGAATTGCACGAGCAGCGTGCGCGGTTCGGCTTTGCCGGTGACCTTCTTGCCGTTCACCGTCATCGAGACATTCACGTCCATTTTCGCAGCCCTCCCAAGTGCGCGGCGTCCGCTTCGGGGCGCGGGCCGCGTGTACGAATTGGGGTCAGTCTAGAGGCGAGGCGTAACGCGTCAAGCCGCGAACGACGAGCGCCCCACATACATCAGCAGTGCAACAATCGCCGCGGTCAGCAGCAGCATCCAGAGCCAGAGCGGCAGCGCCGGACGCCGCCGCTCGGCGGGGTCGTGTTGCGGCGCTGTCACTGCGCCTGGCCCTCGGCCGCGATGGCGACCTTCTCGGCGGCGGTGCCGGGCGCCACCGTCTCGGCGAACTTCTTGAAGAAGTCGTCGGCCAGTTTCCGCGCGGTGCCTAGCACGAGGCGCGAGCCGATCTGCGCGAGCTTGCCGCCGACCTTGGCATCCGCGTCGTATGCCAGCACCGTGGCGCCGCCGTCGTCGCTGAGCGTGACTTTGGCGCCACCCTTGGCGAAGCCGGCGACGCCGCCCTTGCCCTCGCCGACGATGCGATAGCTGTTGGGCGGATCGAGGTCTTGGAGCGTGACGGCGCCCGAGAACTTGGCGCTCACCGGCCCGACCTTGGCCTTGATCGTGGCGGTGAAGGCGTTCTCGCCCTCGCGCTCGAGCTTCTCGCAGCCGGGCAGGCATTTCTTGAGGATGTCGGGATCGTTGAGCGCGGCCCAGACCTGCTCGCGCGTGGCCGCGATCTTGTAGGCGCCTTTGATTTCCATCGAGGTCCCTCAGCACGCTGCGCGGCAAATTAGGCGCCGCCGGTCGCGCCGACAAGGCGCGTGTAGGCGCGCGCGTGCCGGCACGCCTGCGCCGCGGACCGAGACCCTTGCGCGGGCGCCAAGGGCGCGGCAATCATCCGCCCGGCCGCGCGAGAACCTGCCACGCGAATGACAAAGCCCGCATCTGCTGCCCCGCGGCGAACGCTGCGCGCGCGCCTAGCCAGGTGGGCGCGCGTGGCGCTGGGCAATCTGGCGGTCCTCGCCGTGCTGACCGTCATCGGCGAGCTGATCTTGGGCACCTGGATCTTCGGCACCAATCTCGGCACGCTCAACGTCCACACCAACGTCCATCTGCTGATCGCGGATAGTCCTTACTACCCGCCCGGCACCGTCGCCCGTTACAACCGCGACCGGTTCGGCCTGCGCGGCGACTATGGCGGCGACCCGGCGCGGATCGAGCTGCTGGCCGTGGGCGGCAGCACCACCGCCGAAGTCACCGTCGGCGACGAGGACGCGTGGACGAGCGTGCTGCAGCGCACGCTGCGCGCCGAGGGACGGCCGCTCACCGTCGCCAATGCCGGCGTCGATGGGCATTCGACGGCCGGCCACATCCGCGGCATCGATCTCTGGTTCGGCAGGATCCCGGGCCTGAAGCCGCGCTACATGCTCTATTTCATCGGCGTGAACGACCGCGGTGTTGCGCCCGACACGCTGACCGGCCCCGACTCGCTGGCGCACGACACCGCCTACAAGCGCATCCGCACCTTCGTCGAGAACAACAGCGCGATCGTCCGCGGCATCCGCACGGTGCGGGGCTGGCTCGCCGCGCGGCGCATCGGCGTGCATCACGGCAGCGGCAAGGCGGAGACGAAAGACACGCGCTGGGTTCCGGCGCGCGTGCCGCCCGATCTCGGCGAGCGCCTGGCGGCCAATTTGAGGGGCTACGGCCAGAGGCTGCGCGCGCTGCATGCGAAGACGCTGGCCTTCGGCGCTACGCCCATCTACGTCACGCAGCGCAATGGCGACGGCCGCGCCGCCGAAGGCGTCGCCGATGGCGCGCTGCAGGAGATCGAGGGCAGCGGCGGCGGGCGCACCTTCGCCGAGCTCGCGCTCTACAATGCCGAGCTCTTGCGCTTCTGCGCCGAGGCCAAGGCGCATTGTGTCGATCTCGCGGCCGAGCTGCGCTTCGGTCCCGGCGACTACTACGATTCCGTCCACACTACCCCGCAAGGCTCGCGCAAGATCGGGACCTATCTCGCCGCAAAGATTCTTCCGCTGATCCGTTAG
>DATBLL010000209.1:0-30186 GCA_036555425.1 Alphaproteobacteria bacterium
GATCGGCCGCAACCGACGCCTGGCGAAGGACTTCGAAGCCACCCTCGCCTCCGCCAATGCCTTCCTCTATGCAGCGTCCGTCATGCTCCTGACCCGTCGCCTCGCACGGGCAGCATGAGTTTCGAGTCGGACTCTAAGACACCAAGCAGAATATTTGGCCGGCCATGAGCCGGCCAGAACTAATCTTGGTGTCTTGGTGCCTTGGTGGAGTTTCGCCCTCGCCGCCGCACGGTTATTTGCGCCGGAGCTTCCCGACGATGCCGGTCGGGAAGAAATACACCGAGAGGATGAACAGCACGCCGAGCCAGAGCAGCCAGCGGTCGGGGTGGAGCAGCTTCGGCAGCAGCGGCAGGCCTTCGAGCGCCTTGCTCGCCAGGCCCATCAGCGATTGAAGGTAGTTCTGGGCGAGGATGAAGATCGTGGCGCCGATGGCGGCGCCGTACATCGTGCCCATGCCGCCGATGACGACCATCAGCAGGATGTCGATCATGATCGCGAAGCTGAGCGACGTGTCGGGCCCGATATAGCGCAGCCAGAGCGCCATCAGCGCGCCCGCCATCGTCGCCATGCCGGCGCCGAGGGAATTCGCGATGGTGCGATAGACGACGGTGCGGTAGCCGATCGCTTCGGCGCGGAACGTGTTCTCGCGGATCGCCTGGAGCACGCGGCCGAAGGGCGAATTCACGATGCGGATCATCGTGAGGAACAGCGCCAGCGAGACCAGGAATACGAGATAGTAGACGACGATGCGGCCGGTGACGGCAACGCCGAACACCTGCCCCTCGAACACGCGGAAGCTCGGGCGCAGCAGCTCCGGCACGCTGAAGCTGCGCCCGTCTTCGCCGCCGGTGAGGCTCGAGAGCTGCGAGGCGAGGATCGCGAAGGCCGAGGCGACGGCGAGCGTGATCATCGCGAAGAAGATCGTGCGCACGCGCAGCGAGACGAGCCCGACCACGAGCGACAAGGCGACCGAGACGGCAAGGGCTACGACGAGGCCGCCCAGCACCGCGCCCCAGGACGCGCCCCAGCCGTAGAGTGCCAGGCCCACGCCGTAGCCGCCGATGCCGAAGAACATCGTGTGCGCGAAGGACACGATGCCGGTGTAGCCGAGCAGGAGATCGTACGAGGCGACGAGGACGATGAAATAGCAGATCTTCGCCGCGACGTTGAGCGGCTGCGTGCCGGGGAACAGGAACGGCGCCAAGGCCAACAGCACGAAGATCGCGAGCAGGATCGCCGTCAGCGCCCGCGAGCGCGGGAAGTCGCCGGAGAGGAGCGAATTCAGCATCACCGCTTGGCCACGGGATAGAGGCCTTGCGGGCGCCACATCAGGATCAGCACCATCAGCAGGATGTTGGAGCCGAGCGCCACCTTGGGCGCGAGAAAGCCGGTGTAGTTGGCGACGAGGGCCACCAGCAGCGAGCCCAAGAAACAGCCGCCGACCGAGCCGAGGCCGCCGACGATGATGACGATAAAGATGAGGACCATCACCTCCATGCCCATGCCGGGCGTGAGCGTCTGGCGGTAGAATGCCCACATCACACCGCCCAGCCCGGCCAGCGCCGAGCCGGCGACGAAGACGCCGACGAAGAGCCGGCGGATGCGGTAACCGAGCGCCTCCACCATCTCGCCGTTTTCGACGCCGGCGCGGATCAGCAGTCCGATCTTGGTGCGGTTCAGCACCAGCAGCATCGCGGCAAAGACCGCGAGGCCGACGGCGACGGCGAGGATGCGATAGCGCTCGATCGCCGCCTCGCCGATCAGGACCGAGCCGCGAAACGCCTCGGGCGGCGGCACGGAAATGGGATCGGCGCCCCAGAGCACGTGGATGAGCTGCTCGGCCACGATCATGCCGCCCATCGTGACCAGGATCTGTTTCAGGTGCTGGCCGTAGACCGGTCGCACGATCACGCGCTCGAACGCCCAGCCGAGCGCGCCCGTCAGGGCCATGGCCACGACCGCGCACAGCAGCAGCACGGCAATGTTCGCGAGAACCGAATCCGCCTGCACCATCGTCGCCAGCGGCAGCACCACCAGCGTTACCGCGAAGGCGCCGATCGAGATGAACACGCCATGGCCGAAATTGAGCACGTCCATGAGGCCGAAGACGAGCGTGAGCCCCGAGGCCATGATGAAGATCATCATGCCCATGGCGAGCCCCGCGACGGTCAAGGTGAGCCAGCCCGCGACATTGCCGATCAGCGGCAAGGCCACGAGCGCCACGATCGGCACCAGCAGCACCGGCAGCCAATCGCGCCGCAGCGCGGGCAGCGCCGTCGCCTTCGCTGCGGGGGCCGCGGTCATTGATGCGCGTCCAGATGGAGGCCGAGCAGGCGCTGCTGCAGATCGCGGTCGGCGGCGAGCGCCTGCATCGTGCCGCTGTGGCGGATCTTGCCGTCGTCCATGACCGCGACGCCGTCGCCGAGGCTCTCGGCGAACATGAAGTTCTGCTCGACGAGGAGGATCGTCGTCTCGGTCTGCTTGAGCTCCTTGAAGGCGGCGACCATGTTGCGGATGATCGAGGGCGCGAGACCCTTGGTGGGCTCATCGACCAAGATGAGCTTGCGCGGTTCGATGATCGCGCGCGCGATCGAGAGCATCTGCTTCTGCCCGCCGGAGAGCGCGCCGGCGGCGAGCGCGTAGAACTTCTCGAGCGCCGGGAAGAGTCCGAAGATCCATTGCAGGCGGCGCGCGTCGGGGGCCCTCTCGCGCGTGGCGAGGACGAGGTTCTCGCGCACGGTCAGGTCGGCGAAGATGCCCATGTTCTCGGGCACGTAGGCGATGCCGAGGCGCGCGATTTCGGGCGTCGCGAGCATGGCGAGATCGGTGCCCTCGAACATGATCCGGCCCTCGGCCGCGCGCCAGAGGCCCATGATGGTGCGCAGCGTCGTCGTCTTCCCGGCCCCGTTGCGCCCGAGCAGCATGGTGATGCCACCCTTCGCAACCGTGAAATCGACGCCGTGCAGGATGTGATAGCGCCCGATCCTGGTGTTGACGCCGGCGAGCGTGAGCAGCGGCTCGGCCATCACGAAGTCTCCGCCGCTTCCTCGGCGCCGAGGCCGAGATAGGCCTGCTGCACGACGGGCGAGGCAATCACGTCGGCCGGCGCCCCGTCGGCGACCAGCGCGCCGTTGTGCAGCACGATGATGCGGTCCGCGAGCGAGCGCACCACGTCCATCTTGTGCTCGACGAGGAGGATCGTCTTGTCGCCCTGCGCTTTGATGTGCTGGATGAGGTCGAGGATCACCGGCACCTCGTCGATGCTCATGCCGGCGGTGGGCTCGTCGAACATGAAGATGTCGGGCTCGAGCGCCAGCAGGATCGCGACTTCGAGCTTCCGCTGATCGCCGTGCGGCAGCGATCCAGCCACGTCGTTGGCGCGCGCCGCGAGCGCAGCGCGGTGCAGGATGTGCTCGGCCTTCTCGACGAGTTCGCGGTGCGTCGACCACATCGACCAGAGATTGAGGCCGAGGCGCGCGCGGCTCTGCACCACCAGGCGCACGTTTTCGAGCACCGAGAGGTTCGGGAAGAGATTGGTCAGCTGGAACGCGCGCCCCAGGCCCCGGCGCGTGCGCTCGGGCGCGGGCAGGCGCGTGATGTCTTCGCCGAACAGCGAAACCGCGCCGGCGGTGGCGCGGAGCTGGCCCGAGATGAGATTGAAGTAGGTCGTCTTGCCGGCGCCGTTGGGGCCGACGATGGCGGTGAGGCTGCCCGGGTGAAACGAGCAGGAGACGCGGTCGACGGCGACATGGCCGCCGAAACGGATCGTGAGCTCCCGCGTTTCGAGAACGGGGGGCTCGCCGGATGCGCCGGGAGACGCGCTCGCCATCGCCAGTCGGCGCGGGCGGCGAAGGAGGTCCCCTCGCCGCCCACCGGCCCTTAGCGCTTGTTACGGATCGGGACGTGGATATCGCTGGCCGGAATTTCGCGCACGAGATCCAGCATGTCGAAATCGTCCTTCCAGTCCTTCTTCACCCGGAAGTGATACATCGCCTGCATCGCCTGATGGTCTTCCTTGCGGAAAGTCATCGGGCCCTTGGGGGTTTCGAACGACATGCCCTCCATCGCGGCGATGAGCTTCTCGGTGTCGGTGCCGCCGGCCTTCTTGACCGCCTCGACGACGGCGAGCGCCGCGCTCATGCCGCCGGCCGTGAAGAAATCGGGCGGCGCGCCGTTGAAACGCTTCTTGTGCTCGGCCACGAGCCAGTCGTTCACCTTGTTCTTGGGGAAGGCGTAGTAATAATAGATGCCGCCTTCCATGCCGGGATAGGGCTTGTAGGTCTTCATCACCGGCAGGATGTTGCCGCCCGGCGCCAGCGCGATGCCGAAGCGCTCGGGCTTCAAGTCTGCGATCTTGGCGAGCGGATTCGGGCCGGCCCAGTAGATGGCGATGAACTTTCGGCCCTTCTTGTCCTTCAACGCATCGAACATGCGCTGCGCCGGCGCGGTGAAGTCGGTGGCATTCACCGGCGCGAACTCCTTGTGCACGATGGCGGCGCCGCACTTCGCCTTCGCGAGCGCCTCTTCGAACGCCGCCACGCCGTCCTTGCCGAAGGCGTAGTCCTGCGCCAGCGTCGCGATCGACGTATCCTTGCCGCAGAGCGCGAGGGCGTTCGATATCGCATCCTGGGTCGAGTTGCGCCCGGTGCGGAAGACGTAGCGGTTCCACTTGTCGCCGGTGATATTGTCGGCCACGGCCGGCTCGACGAGAAGGACGCGCTTGTATTCGGCCGCCACCGGCAGCATGGCGAGTGCCGCGCCCGACGAGGTCGGGCCGACCGCGATATGCGCCTTTTCGTCGCCGTAGGCCTGCTCCAGCAGCGACTTGGCGATATCGGGCTTGAGCTGGTCGTCCTTGAAGGTGACTTTGACCTTGCGCCCGCCGATCACCATCTTACCGCCGGTCGCGTATTCGAGGCCCATCATGAAACCGGCCTCGGTCTGCTTGGCATAGGCCTCGAACGGGCCGGTCTTGCCGTAGATGACGGCGATGCGGATATCTTCCTGCGCCGCCGCCGTACCCGCGAATGCGGCCACCGCCGCGATCGTCAGAGTTGCCTTCGCTACGCGCTTCATGGTTCCTCCTTTTCGCGCCTTCCCGCTTCTCGTTGCCGTAACATGACAGTTGATTCATGTTTCATATCAGCATAGCCTTGCTGTTTGGAGCCCGTCAAGGCGGAACGAAATGAGTGTTGTCACGGCGCGACGGCGAAGGTATTGGTTGCCGAACATGACGATTGGTTCACCTTTCCCATGAGCGGGCGCGGGCGGCTGCTGCCCTTGCCGAAGACCGGGCGCGGCGAGATCACGCGCCGCAAACTGCTCGACGCCGCGCGGCGCGAGATCGGCCGGCGCGGCTTCGCCGACACGTCGGTGAGCTCGATCACCGCCGAGGCCGGCGTCGGCCAGGGCACATTTTACATATACTTCCGCAGCAAGGAGGACGTGCTGCGCGAGCTCGTGCTCCACATGGGGCGCACCCTCCGCCGGCACTTGACCGAGCGCACCGAGGGCGCCAAGGACCGGCTCGACGCCGAGCGCCGCGGATTGAAGGCCTTCCTCGAATTCATTCGGCGCAATCCCGATCACTACCGCGTCGTCGAGGTCTCGCAATTCGTCGACGCCAAGGTCTACCGCAAGTATTACACCGATTTCGCGCGCGCCTACCGCGCCGCCCTCGCCAGCGCCGAGCGGCGCAATCAGATCCGCCCCGGCAATGGCGAGGTGCGCGCCTGGTCGCTGATGGGCATGGCCGTGTATCTCGGCCAGCGCTACGCGCTCATGGATACAAAGGCGCCGCTCGAGCCCGTCGTCGACGCCGCCATGGACTTCATCGCGCACGGCCTCGCGAAGTAGCCACGGCCGCCGCTGGGGGTGGGGCTTGCGCACCATATTCGACATTGCCGCCAAGCGTGCTGCGCTCTCGCCCGGACACACCGCGTTCACCGAGATCGAGACCGGTCGCGCCTGCACCTACGCCGAACTCGATGCGCGCGTCGCGCGTTGCGCATCGGCTCTGCGCGCGCTGGGCATCGCGGCCGGCGATCGCGTGGCGATCCTCTCGCACAACGACATCGCGTTCTTCGAGACGCTGCTCGCCTGCGCCCGCGCGGGCGCGATCTTGGTCCCGCTCAACTGGCGCCAGCCCGTGCCCGAGCTGCTGCCCATCGTCAACGATTGCGCGCCGAAGCTGCTGCTGGCCGACGGCGAGCACGAGTCCGTCGCGCGCGAACTGGTGGGGACGCTCGGCATTCCGCTGCTCGGTCGTCGCGATTATGACGCGGCGCTCGCCGCCGCCGAGCCAAAGCCACACGAGACGGCCTGGCCCGCGGACGGAATCTGGTATCTCCTCTACACGTCCGGCACGACGGGCGTGCCCAAAGCCGTGATCCAGACCTTCGGCATGGCTTTCGCCAATTATGTGAACATCGGCCAGGCGATCGACCTCGTCTCGACCGACACGACGATCAATTTCCTTCCCCTGTTCCACACCGCCGGGATCAACCTCTACACGCTGCCCATGCTGATCGCTGGCGGCACCAGCCATATCCTCCGGAAATTCGAGGTCGGCCAGGTCATCGACGCACTCATCGTCGGCAAATGCACGAAATTCTTCGGCGTGCCGGCGATCTATCAGGCACTGGCGCTGCATCCCCAATTCGAGACGCTGGATTTCTCGCGCGTCCGCCACTGGGCCTGCGGCGGCGCGCCGCTGCCGCTCGCGCTGATCCAGCGCTTCGCCGCGCGCGGCATCCGCGTTTGCAACGGCATGGGCATGACCGAGACGGGCCCGACCGTCTTCCTCATGGACAGCGCGAACGCCGAGGCCAAGATCGGCTCGGTCGGGAAACCACAGATGCTCTCGGAAGTGCGCGTCGTCGACGGCGACGGCCGTGACCTCGGCGCCGAGGAGGCCGGCGAGCTGCTGATCCGCGGCCCCAACGTGACGCCCGGCTACTGGAACAACGAGGCCGCCACGCGCGCCGCGTTTCTCCCCGGCGGCTGGCTCAAGACCGGCGACGTCGCCAAGCGCGACCGCGACGGCTATTATTTCATCGTCGACCGCATCAAGGACATGTTCATCTCGGGCGGCGAAAACGTCTATCCCGCCGAAGTCGAGCGCGCGCTCTACACCCATCCTGCGGTGCTCGAAGTCGCCGTCGTCGGCGTCCCCGATTCCAAATGGGGCGAGGTCGGCGCGGCTTACGTGCTGCCGAAGCCGGGCGCCGGGCTCGACGGCGAGGAGCTGCGCGCTTTCTGCCGCAAGCTGCTCGCTGCCTACAAGGTGCCGAAATACGTCCAAGTCGTCGGCGATTTCCCGCGCACCGCCGCCGGCAAGATCCAGAAGCACGTGCTGCGGAAGGGCTTTGCTTCCCCTCGCCCCTCGGGGGAGAGGGGCAAGCCGTGAAGGCCCGGCGCGGGCGGCCCGCATGCACTGCCGACGCTTTTCACGCGGAGAGAGCCCTCATCCCCGCCCCTTCTCCCCGAAGGGGAGAAGGGCGCGCAGGGATAGGTATCCCCAACGGTCCGTATGTGACTCGGACCATCTCGCATTCGCGTTAGGGGAGAGACACGTGAAACGCATCGCGACGCTCGCGGCCCTGGCCGCGGCGGCCGCTCTGGCCGGCTGCAGCTACAACGCCGAAAGCAGCTTCCTGGGCTACCGCTCGAGCATTTCCTACAGCACGCCAGGCGCGACCCCGCCGCCACCGCCGGCCTACTACTCGGCGACGCCGACTTATTCGGCGACGCCGACCAGCCCGCCGCCGGGCCCGGCCTATTACAGCCCGCCCGCATCGTGCTACGCGCCCGGCCACTACAATCGCTGGGGCTATTGGGTGCCCGGCCGGTATCGCTGCTAGGCACGGCGACATCGCGGACATGAAAATGGCGCGCCTCGTGGGCGCGCCATTTTCCTCTCGGCCCCTCGCAGTCGGGTCAGATGTTCCAGCGGCGCACCGGACCGGTGTCGACGTGGATGAAGTTCGAGCGGGCGCTGTACATGCCGACGCCGCCGCGCCTCAGCGAAAGCGCGCCCATCGCCAATTGGCGCAGGTCGCGGCCCGCGAGCCGCACGTCGGCCGCCCAGCCGCGCAGGTGATACGAGTTCTTCGCCACCGCGCGGCTGCGCGCCGCGAGCATGGCGTTGGTGGCCGGGGAGCGATAGCCCGAGATCAGCGTGAACGGGTTGCCGCTCTCCATCAGCCGGTTGAGATCGAACAGCAGGTCGTAGAGGCGCGGGTCCATCTCGACCACGGTGTCGTTGCGATGGTCGCGCATCATGCGATCGAGCGCATGCATGGCGCCTTCGACGTAGCGCCCGTTTTCGTAATAGATGATTTTGAGTCTCTCGCCGGTCCAGGCGTTGTCGAACGCTAGCCAGCGCGCACCGTCATTTCGCCGCGGCGTTGCCGCGAGCCCCGTCTTTGCCGTCAAGATCGCCGCGCCAGCGGCCCCCGCCCCGATCAATAAGCCCCGGCGGCTCATGCGCCGCGGGCCCACGATGCCCCAATCCATCACTGCCCCATATGAAATAACCCGCATTGCAGCCGGTCCCCTGACTGCAACGCAAAGGCGATGATACAGGCGCCATCGTTTGTGGCAAGGAAAAAGGCAAAGTAACCGTTATGGAAATACACGCCCCTAAAGAAAAAATTTACGAATTTACCATTGCGCGATTCAGCGCGCGCGCACCGCCTGCCTGTACGCGGCCAGCACCGCCGCGTCGCGGCGATAGGGATCGCGGCGGAACTGCACCGAGCCGTCGCGCTCGGCCCAGGCGGTGAGATAGGTGACGTGCACCGGAATGGCGCGCTTCAGCGGCACGACGGTCAAAGCGCGCGTCGCGATGATCGAATTGATGCGCGCCTCGGTCCATGCGCCGCCGTCCTGCCCCGCCAGCAGCAGCAGCGCCATCTTCATCGGGTTTTCCACGCGCATGCAGCCATGGCTGAAGAAGCGCGCATCGCGCGCGAACAGATTCTTGGCCGGCGTGTCGTGAAGATAGACGTTGTGCGGATTGGGCAGGCGGAACAGCAGCGAACCCAAGGCGTTGTTGGCGCCCGGCACCTGCCGGATGTAATAGGGGAAATTCCCGCGTCCGACTTTGGACCAATCGACCGCATGCGGATTGACCGCGCTCGCATTGTCGCCGCTGCGCGTCAGTAGCATGTAGCCGTTGCGGGTGAGATAGGCCGGATTGCGCCGGATCGACGGCAGCATCTCGTTGACCGCGATGCTGCGCGGCACGTTCCAATAGGGATTGATCTCGATCTGCGTCATCATCGCGCTGAACACCGGCGTCTGCTGGTAGGGCTGGCCGACGATGACGCGCGCCGTGTGGATGGTGTGCTCGTTCTCGACGATCTTGAGCTCGTTGTCGGCGATGTTGAGATAGAGATAGCGCGGCCCCAAATGGCCGGCGAGCCAGCGCCGGCGCTCGAGATTGATGAGGAGCTGGTCGATGCGCGCGGCGACGGGCACGCTCATCGCCGCGAGCGTATCGGCGCCGGCATTGCCGTCGGCCACGAGGCCATGGCGGCGCTGGAACACTTTCACCGCCGCGACCAGCGCGTCGTCATAGGCCTCGGCGTCGCCAAGCGCGGCGAGATCGCCGGTCGCGAGCAGCCGGCGCTTGATCTCGGCCACGCGCGGCCCGCGGAACCCGGCCTTGAGCGGCGGGCCCTTCGAGATCGGCGCCCAGCCCCCGCTGCGCTCGATCTGGCGGTATTTCGCCAGCGCCGATTTCAGATCGTTGTAGCGCCGCGTGTCGGGCGGCAGCTTCGCGAGATAAACCGCCGCGTCGGGCGCCGCCGCGATGCCCTCGAGCAGCTGCGCGGGCGGCGGGCGGCGGGCGTCGCGGGACATGCGCCCGACTTGGCGCGGATTGTCGACCACGCCCGAGGCGATGTCGGCCGCGTAGTCGAGATAGGCGCGCGTCAGCGCGAGCTCGGCCTCGGCCTGCGCGTCGCCCGTGGCGGAGCGCACGCGCTCGGCCAATTCCGGCATGCCGTAGAGAGCGGGGGTGAGACCATGCTCTTCGGCTCGGGCAAGCGCCGCCAGCACGGCCGTGGCCTGCCGCGACAAGCGCGAATCCGCGTACCAAAGCGGGCGATAATTGCGCCGTGCGTAGAAGTCGCGAATGGCCGGCGCCAGAGCCGCGGCCTTGCCCGGCGCGGTTTCGGGCGCGAGGCGCTCCAAACGGCCCTTCAGCGCGTCCGGAGGCAAAGCCAAGGCGGCCGGGGAACACACGCCCGCCGACACGGCGAATGCCGCCACGAGGGCCCAGCACTTCGGTTCGAGTCGCATCGTCGCTTGCCACCAATAGAAAAACCCGGCGGCGCTGTCGGCGCCGCCGGGCGTCATGCAATCCGATGCGCTGATGGTCCGCCTTGCGCCAGATCAACGGCGCGAGACGGCGTCAACGCACGCCGGCATAGGCGACCTTGCTCATCGCCGTGCGCAGCGTGGCGTCGCGCTTATAGGCATCCTTGCGGAAATGGACCGTGCCGTCCCGCTCGGCCCAGGCGGTGAGGTAGGTGATGTGGACCGCGATCGGGCTCTTGAGGTTGACCCGCGTGTTATCGCGCGTCTCGACGACCTTGCGGATCTTCTCCTCGGTCCACTGGCCGTTGTCCTGGCTCTTCAGCAGGAAGATCGCGAGCTTGACCGGGTTTTCGACGCGCACGCACCCATGGCTGAAGTAGCGGTCCTCGAGGTTGAAGATCGAGCGGATCGGCGTGTCGTGGATGAACACGTTGTGCGGGTTCGGGAAGATGAACGCCGCCACGCCGAGCGCGTTGCGCGGGCCCGGCTTCTGGCGGATCTGGAACGGGAAGTTGCCGGGCCCGTAATTCGCCCAGTTCACCGAGCCCGGGTCGATCGCGCTGTTGTTGTCGCCCATGCGCGTCAGCAGCAGGTATTCGTTCGACTGGAGATAGCCCGGAACCTTCCGGATGACCGGCAGCAATTCCTGGGTCGCGATGCTGTAGGGCACGTTCCAATAGGGATTCAGCTCGACATATTGCATCGTGGAGCTGAACACCGGCGTCTCGTGGAAGGGCCGCCCGACGACGACGCGGGACGTATAGACCGTGTGGCCCTTCTCCACGATCTTGAGGTCGTGGTCGGCGATGTTGACGTAGATGTAGCGGTCGCCGAGGTAGCCGGCGAGCCAGCGGCGGCGCTCGAGGTTGATCACGAGCTGCTCGACGCGGTCCTTCACCGGAACGTTCATCTCGGCGAGGGTGCCGGCGCCGATATTGCCGTCATCGACCAGGCCGTGGCGGAGCTGGAACTTCTTGACCGCCAGCAGCAGCGCGCCGTCGAAGACTTCAGGATCGCCTTCCATGGCCGCGAATTCGCCGGTCACGAGCAGCCGCTTCTTCGCTTGCGCCACGCGCGGCCCGCGCATGCCGATCTTGAGCGTGGGGCCCACGTCGACGCGCGGCCAGCCGCCCTTCTTCTCGATCTCGCGATACTTTTGCAGCGCGGCGAGCACGCTCTTGTAGCGGCGCGTGTCGGGCGGAAGGTTGTCGAGGAACTTGGCCGTGTCCTGCGCCGCAACGAGATCGTCGAGCAGCTTCTTGGCCTCGGGCCGCTTGGTGTCGCGGAATGTGCCGCCGACGCGGCGCGGATTGGAGACGGTGCCGGAGATCACGTCGCCGGCATAGCCGAGATAGGCGAGCGTCAGCTCGATCTCGAGTTCCTCGCGCTCCTTCGCGCCCGCCTTGGCCACGCGCTCGGCGAGCTTGGGCATGCCGTAGGTCGCGGGGCTGATGCCGTGATCGTCGGCCTTGGCGAGCGCCGCGAGCAAGGCTTTGGTGCGCGGCGCCACTTCGCCGCCCTCGAACCAAAGCGGCTTGAAGTCGCGCTTAGCGTAGAAGTCCTTGATCGCGTCGTTGAGCGCGCGCTCGCCCGCGGTGAGCTTGGCGTCGCGCGACGCCTGCGCCTTGGGCTCGAACTTGTCCTTGAGGTTGCCGTCCTGCGCCACGGCGGGGAACGGAAGGGCCAGGGCGGCGGTAAGGGCAATCGCGGCCGCCCAGGAGAGCGGCCGGAGGGGGGCTTGGTTGAGCATGTTCCTTCGGTGTGGCAGTGGATCCGGCGGACGGAACGTCGGGTTGCGTTCCACTACTATACGGATGCAGAAGATGAATTTCACCCTAATCCGATACGCGAAGTCCTAGGGCGCCGTGTAAGCCGTCTTCACCGTCGTGTAGAACTCGACCGCGTAGCGCCCCTGCTCGCGCGAGCCGTAGCTCGAGCCTTTGCGGCCGCCGAACGGCACATGATAGTCGACGCCGGCCGTCGGCAAATTAACCATCACCATGCCGGCCTCGGCGTTGCGCTTGAAATGGCTCGCGAATTTGAGCGACGTCGTGCAGATGCCGGAGGACAGGCCGTATTCGGTGTCGTTGGCGACGGCCAGCGCCTCGTCGTAATCCTTCACCTTGATGACGCTCGCCACCGGGCCGAAGACTTCCTCCCGGTTGATGCGCATGCGGTTGCTCGTTTCCGTAATCAGGGCCGGCTCGAGATAGTAGCCCTTGTGCTTGCGCTCGAGCAGGCGGCCGCCGAAGGCGAGCTTGCCGCCCTCCTCTTGGCCGAGCTCGATGTAGCGGATGTCCTGGTCGAGCTGGGTCTGGTCGACGACGGGGCCGATATCCGTGCCGGCCGCGAGCGCGTCGTCGATCTTGAGCTTGGCGAGCGCCTCGATCACAGCCTTGACGAAGCGGTCGTGGATGCCCGCGGTCACGATCAGGCGCGAGGACGCCGTGCAGCGCTGCCCAGTCGAGAAATATCCGCCCTGCACCGCGCAGTTCACCGCCACGCCGAGATCGGCGTCGTCGAGGACGACGAGCGGGTTCTTGCCGCCCATCTCGAGCTGGACCTTGGCGAGGCGCGCCGCCGCGCGTGCCGCAATGTGACGGCCGGTCGCGGCCGAGCCGGTGAACGAGATCGCCGCGACGTCCGGGTGATTGATCAGCGTCTCGCCGACGATGGAGCCGCGGCCCATGACGAGATTGAAGACGCCCTTCGGGATGCCCGACTTGGCCATGATATCGGCCAGCGCCCAGCCGCAGCCGGGCACGAGGTCGGCCGGCTTGAAAACGATGCAATTCCCGTAGGCCAGCGCCGGCGCGATCTTCCAGGCCGGAATGGCGATCGGAAAATTCCACGGCGTGATGATGCCGATGACGCCCAAGGGCTCGCGCGTCACCTCGACGAAGATGTTGGGGCGCACCGAATCGACGCGGTCGCCCGGGATGCGGAGCGTCTCGCCCGCCATGAACTTGAAGATGGCGCCGGCGCGCGCGGCCTCGCCGATGCCCTCGGGCTTGGTCTTGCCCTCCTCGCGCGAGAGCAGCGTGCCGAGCTCTTCCTTGCGCGCGAGGATCGCATTGCCGACCGAGTCGAGGATGTCGGCGCGCTGCTGCGGGGTGGTGCGCGCCCAGGCGGGAAATGCCGCCTTGGCGGCGGCGGCGGCGGCCTCGGCCTGATGCTTGTCGGCCTTGGCGTAGTGGCCGATCACGTCGTCGACGTTCGAGGGATTGACGTTGGGGCCGGCATCGGCGCCCTTGGTCCATTCGCCGGCGATGTAGTTGCCGTAGTCGGTCATCGTTTCCTCCCGTACTTGCCCGAGAGATAAGGCGCCGCGCCGCGCCAGCGCAAGGCTATAACCCCCTCGCCTCGCGACCACGGGAAACTTTGCATGGCGGCTTCTTTTCGCTTAGATGCCGACCGCTCAGGCGAGGCAGCGATGAACGTCCAGAAGCCCGGCACCAACCTTCGCACCGGCGGCCAGGTGCTGATCGATCAGCTCCGCATCCACGGCGTCGAGCTGGCCTTTTGCGTGCCGGGCGAGAGCTATCTCGCGGCGCTCGATGCCTTTCACGACGCGCCCGAAATCCAGCTGATCGTCTGCCGACAAGAAGGCGGCGCCGCGATGATGGCCGACGCCTACGGCAAGCTCACCGGCCGGCCCGGCATCTGCTTCGTCACGCGCGGGCCCGGCGCCACAAATGCCAGCGCCGGCCTCCACATCTCGTTCCAGGATTCGACGCCGGTGATCCTCTTCATCGGCCAGGTCGGGCGCGACATGCGCGACCGCGAGGCGTTCCAGGAGATCGATTTCCGCCGCATGTTCGGCCAGATGGCCAAATGGGTCGCCGAGATCGACGACGCCGCGCGCATTCCCGAATATGTGGCGCGCGCCTTCGCCACCGCGACGCAGGGCCGTCCCGGCCCCGTCGTGCTCTCGCTGCCCGAGGACATGCTCACCGACCGCGTCGCCTGCGCCGATGCGCGGCGCTATCGCGCGGTCCAGCCCGCGCCGCCGCCGGAAGCGCTGGAGGAGCTGGCGGACCGGCTGGCGAAGGCCCAGCGCCCGCTCGCGATCCTCGGCGGCGGCGATTGGGATGCGCTCGCGGTCGAGAATTTCCAGCGCTTCGCCGCCGCCTGGGATCTGCCGGTCGGCACCTCGTTCCGCTGCCAGAGCCATTTCGACAACACGCAAGAGCAGTTCGTCGGCGACGTCGGCATCGGCCTGATCCCACGGCTCGCCGAGCGCGTGAAGACCTGCGATCTCCTGCTCGTCGCCGGCGCGCGGCTCGGCGAGATGACCACCAGCGGCTTCACCCTCGTCGACATTCCGGTGCCGAGGCCGGCGCTCGTACACGTCTATCCCGATGGCGAGGAGCTCGGCCGCATCTATCAGCCGACACTGCCCATTCATTCGGGCATGAAGACCTTCGCCGCCGCGGCGGCACGCATGAAATCGCCCGGCAAGGTCGCTTGGAGCGCCTGGCGCAAGGAGGCGCGCGCCGACTATCTCGAATGGATCAAGCCGCTGCCCAACCCCGGCAAGGTGCAGATGGCCGAGATCATGGTCTGGCTGCGCGAGCGCCTGCCGCCCGATGCCTTCATCGTCAACGGCGCCGGCAACTACTCGGGCTGGATCCACAAATACTACCAGTTCCGCCGCTACCGCACCCAGGTGGGCCCGACCTCGGGCTCGATGGGCTACGGGACGCCGGCCGCGGTCGCGGTGAAGCTCATGCACCCCGAGCGCATCGTCGTGAACT
The DNA here is from genome assembly GCA_036555425.1 of Alphaproteobacteria bacterium. GTDB lineage: Bacteria > Pseudomonadota > Alphaproteobacteria > Bin65 > Bin65 > SBBV01. Next base: position 15,084 of record DATBLL010000209.1, read on the forward strand.
TCGCCGGCGACGGCTGCTTCCTGATGCACGGCCAGGAACTGGCGACCGAGGCGCTCTACGAGGTGCCCGTCGTCAACATCGTGGTCAACAACGGCCTCTACGGTACGATCCGCATGCACCAGGAGCGCGAGTATCCGAAGCGCGTGATCGCGACCGAGCTCCACAATCCCGATTTCGCCGCGCTCGCCCGCGCCTACGGCGCCCACGGCGAGACGGTGACCGAAACCGCGCAGTTTGCGCCCGCCTTCGAGCGCTGCCTCGCCGCCGGCAAGCCGGCGCTGATCGATCTCATCATCGATCCCGAAGCCATCACCACGCGCACGACCATCACCAAGATCCGCGAAGCCGCGCTGGCGGCGGGACGCTAATGCACCGAGGCACAGACTAACTGTCGTCCCGCGAAAGCAGGGACGACAATCTTGGATGAATTCGATCTCAATGGCGAAGGACCGAAGGGGAGAAACCAATGATCGTCGAGGAACGCATCTACACGCTCAAAGTCGCCGGCGCGCCGGAGTGGCTGAAGGCCTACGAGGCCGAGGGCATGAAGATCCAGTTGGGGCACCTCGGCAACATGGTCGGCTACTATGCGACCGAGGTCGGCGATTTGAATCTCATCGTCCACATGTGGGCCTATGAGAATTTCGAGGATCGCCTGAAGCGCCGCGCCGCGCTCGGCGCCGATCCCGCCTGGCGCGCCTATCTCGCCAAGGTCGCGCACCTCGTGCTCGACCAGAAGAACCGCATCCTCAATCCCGCGCCGTTCTTCGCGCCGCGCTTGAAGACGATGCTCGAGGCGGCGAAGAAGATATGAGCAAAACTTCCCTTCCCCGCACCTGGCGGGGAAGGTGGACGGCGCGTCGTTCGCGCCGGCCGGAAGGGCCTGGGACGCCGAGACTGCGCGCGGCCAGCGGCACCGCCTCCGTTTGAGGCGGCACGTTTGAGGCAGTAGGCTACCTCCACTCGCGAGCCCCCACCCCAGCCCTCCCCGCTCATCGCGGGGGAGGGAGTGGGGGTCACGCCGCTTTCTTCGCGCGCTTCGCGTCTTGGATCGCGCGCCAGACGCGGTGCGGGCTCGCGGGCATGTCGAGCCATTGAATGCCGAGCGGCGCCAGCGCATCGAGGATCGCGCTCTGCACGCAGGGCATGGCGCCCACGGTCCCCGCTTCGCCCGCGCCCTTGATGCCGAGCGGATTGGTCGGCGTCGGCACCGGGTGGCTCTCGACCGACATGCTCGGAACGTCGTCGGCACGCGGCAGCGCGTAGTCCATGAGCGAGCCGGTCAGCACCTGGCCCGACTCGGGATCGAATTGCATGTTCTCGAGCAGGATCTGCCCCATCCCCTGCACCACGCCGCCGTGAATCTGGCCCTTCAGCAGCAGCGGGTTCATCACCGTGCCGACATCGTCGACGATCGTGTAGCGGTCGATGCGCGTGACGCCGGTGTCGGGGTCGATCTCGACTTCGCAGACATGGCAGCCATTGGGGAAGGTGGGCGCCGGCGGCGTGAAGCTCGCCATCGCCATCAAGCCCGTCTCCATGCCCGGCGGCAGCATGCGCGGCGCATAGGCGAGCCGCGCCACTTCCTTCCACGCCACCGCGCGGTCGGTGCCGGCGACGGTGAAGCGGCCGTTCCTGAACTCGATGTCCTCGGGTGCCGCTTCGAGCTTGTGCGCCGCGATCTGCTTCGCCTTCTCGACGATGCGGTCCGAGGCGAGCTTGATGACGGCGCCGCCCAGGCCCGAGGAGCGCGAGCCAAACGTGCCGTGGCCGTGGCCGACGAGATCGGTGTCGCCCTGGATGATGCGCACGTCCTCGAATTCGAGCCCGAGGCGGTCGGCGAGGAGTTGGCGGAACACGGTCTCATGTCCCTGCCCGTGCGAGTGCGTGCCGATCAGCAGCGTGGCGCTGCCGCTCGCCTCGACGCGGAGCTGGCAGGCTTCGTCGAAACCGCCGGCCGACTGCTCGATGGTGTAGGAGACGCCGAGGCCGCGCAGCTTGCCGCGCTTTTCCGACTCGCGCTTGCGCGCCGCGAAACCCTTCACGTCCGCGTTGGCGAGCGTCTTGTCGAGCACTGCCTCGAACTCGCCCGAGTCGTAGACATAGGTGAGCGGAGTCTTCCACGGATACTTGCCGGGCGGGATCAGGTTCTTGCGGCGGAGCGCGATGCGATCGATGCCGAGCTTGCGCGCCGCGAGGTCGATGGCGACTTCGATGCAGAAGCTCGCTTCGGGCCGGCCGGCGCCGCGATAGGGCCCGATCGTCGGCGTGTTGGTGACGGTGCCGAGCACCTCGGTGAAGATCGCGGGCGTGCGGTAGACGCCGGCAAGGCCGCCGGCATTGGCGAAGCTCGGCCACGGACCGAACACCGACATGTAGGCGCCGACCGTGGCGATCGTCTTGACGCGCAAGCCGAGGAAAATGCCATCGGCATCGAGCGCCAGCTCGACCTTGCTCCAGCTGTCGCGGCCCTGATCGTCGGAGAGGAAGGCCTCACCGCGCTCGCCGTTCCACTTCACAGGCCGACCGAGCTGCTTCGCCGCCCACAGCACCAGCACCATCTCGGGATAGGAATTGCTACGCCCGCCGAAGCCGCCGCCCATGTCGGGGCTGATCACGCGCAGCTTGTTGTCCGGAATCCGGAGGACGTTCTGGGTAATGAAGCTGCGCGTGTCGTGCGCGCCCTGCGTGCCGGAGATCAGTGTGTAGCGGTCCTCATGCGCGTCGTAGAGGCCGATCGAGGCGCGCGGCTCCATCCAATGCTGCGAGACGCGCGTGTTGCGCCACTCGTAGGCGACGACATGGGCCGCCTTGCCGAAGGCCGCATCGACGGCGGCGGCGTCGCCGATGCGCTGCACATAGCTGATGTTGTCCGGGCACTCGTCCCACACCTTGGGCGCCCCGGGCTTCACGGCCAGGAGCGGGTCCGTCACCGCCGGCAATTCCTCGTAGTCGATCTCAATCGCCTCGGCGGCATCCTTGGCCTGGTTCACGGTCTCGGCCACGACCATGGCGACGATGTCGCCGACGTGCTTCGCGCGCTCGCGCACCATCACCGGGCGCGGCGGATGGAACACCGGCGAGCCGTCCATGCGCTTCAGCGGAAACATCTCGACGACGCGGCAGGGCAGATTGCCGAGCGCCGCCGTGTCCGCGCCGGTGTAGACGCCGAGCACGCCCGGCCGCTTCGCCGCCGCCTTCGTGTCGATCGCGCGGATGCGCGCATGGGCATGCGGCGAGCGCAGGAAATAGGCGCGCGCCATGTTGGGCACGACGTGGTCGTCGGTGTAGCGCCCGCCGCCGGTCAGCAGCCGCGGATCCTCGAGCCGCGGAATCGCCTGCCCCATGCCGAACTTCATCGCGTCCTCCTCGCCTTGCGCGCTACGCTACCTCGTAGCCCCTCGCTGCGAGAAAATCGAGGACAAGCCGATCGAATGCCCACGGATTTTCGAGACAGCAGATGTGCCCCGCGTCGGGAACAATGCGGTGCAGGGCACCAGGGATTCGGCTCGCCGTATAGCGGCCGGATTCGAGCGATACATCGGTCGCGCCATTGATGACCAATGTCGGGGCGGAAACCGCGGCGAGGCGGTCCGCCAGATTGACTGCGGCCCGCGCGCGGAAGATTTCCGAGATCGATTTCCCCGAGAGCCGCGGCGTCGATTCGAGAAAGGCGTCGAGGAGATAGCGTCCGAGGGGACTGCGCGCAAAATCGTCGCCGACGATCATCCGAATGTGTTCGATGCGCTGCTCGCTTATCGGTCTTGCCGCATAGTCCCTTGCCAACGCGGTGAAGATGGCCGGATTGCCCGATTCTCCGCCGACGAGGATGAGGGCGCGGACCAAATTCGGGTGATCGAGCGCGATCTGGAGCGCAAGCGTCGCTCCGATGCTGACGCCGGCCAAGGCGATGCGATCGAAGCCGCGGTCGCGAACGACGCCGAGGATATCGTTCGCCATGTCCGAAAACGCAAACGGCTGTTCGGGCTTGTCGGAACGGCCGTAACCGCGCAGGTCGATGGCCACGACCCTGAAGCGGCGCGAGAAGCGCGCGATCTGATAGAGCCACATCGTGTGGTCGAAGGGATTTGCGTGCAGCAGCACGAGCGGCGGCCCCTCGCCCGCCACTTCATAGAAGATGCTCAGGCCGTTCGACCGGCTCCAGGGCATCGCATCCTCGTCGTCGCCGTGATGGTTGCGGTGCGCCGATGGGGCGACAAAGGTCGGTGCGTCGCGCGGCGGCTCCGAGGGCCGAAATGAAACGGCCCTCGGAGGCTTGCGCGGCGGGTGGGGCTATTTCGGCAGGTAGCTCAAGTCGACGAATTCGGCCGGATCGACCCGCGTCTTCTGCTGGCCCTTGGCGATCGCGGCCTCCTGGGCCTTCTTCAGGGCCTCGATGTCGATGCGCGCCGTCGGATTGCGGTAGTTGTCGCTCATGTTGACGTAGAGCTTTTCCGGCACCCGCACCATCTTGGCATCGATCAGGGCCTTCCGCGCTTCCTGGGGATGGGCGACGTAGTATTTGGTCGCAGCGAGGAAATCGGCCATGAAGGCGCGCAGCACGTCGGCGTGCTTCGAGGCGAAGTCCGGCGTCACCAGCACCAGCATCAGCTCCTCGTCGAAGGGCATGCCCTCTTTCGACGTGAAGAGCGTGCGCACGCCGCCCTTGGCCATTTCGGCGGCGGCGAAGGGCTGCGGCAGCGCGGCGACGTCGATCTTCTTGGAGCGCAGCGCCTCGCCCTGGGCCGGGAACGGCACGATCGCCCACTTCACGTCGCGGTCCGGGTTGAGGCCGTGCTTCTCGAGCGCCAGCTGCGCCCAAAGCTCAATCGAGGAGCGCGCCGAATTGTTGCCGAGCGTCTTGCCCTTGAGATCCTTGATCGTCTTGATCGGCGAATCGGCCAGGACGACGTATTGGGTGACGAAGCCCTTGTTGCTCTCCATCGAGATCGAGGCCACGGCCTTGAAGCGGAGCCCCTGCGAATAGGCGATGGTGGACGTGGCGCCGCTCGAAGTGAAGACGTCGAGCTCGCCCGCCTCCACGGCCTTGAAGCGCTGGTCGGTGCCGCGGAAGAGCTGATAGTCGAGCGTGTAGACCTTGCCCTGATTCGGCGTGATCGAAGGCATGGCCTTCATCAGCCAGAGCTGCTCCTCGACGGCGGCGCCGTGGCCGACGCGGATCTTGTAGGGCTCCGCCGCGGCTGAGCCGGCCGCGGCGCATAGGGCGGCGGCGAAGGCCGCGGCCCGGTAGGCGATCTGCATGGGTTTCATGGTCCTCTCCCTCGTGATCGCAGCTTTTGCCGGTGATCGCCGCGATGATGACGACGATGAGCGCGCCGGGCAAGGCGATCTTCCGCCCATTCGCCGCGTCGACTCAACGAGTTAACGGCTTGATCGGGCGGGACTCGCGGTCTATGAGTGCCCCCCATTCACAACGGCTTGGCGCCCGTGGCTCCACGCACCTGGCTCGACGCGCAGATCGTCCCGGTCGTTCTCGCGGGCGGTTCCGGCACGCGCCTGTGGCCGCTCTCGCGGCCCGACCGGCCGAAGCAATTCCTGCCGCTGTTCGGCGAACGCTCGCTGTTCCAGAACACGGCGCTGCGCCTCGCGAACCGCCCGGAATTCGCGCCGCCACTCGTCGTCTGCAACGCCGAGCACCGTTTCATCGCCGCCGAGCAGCTCCGCGCCATCGGCATCGAGCCGCGCGGCTTCATCGTCGAGCCCGACGGGCGCAACACCGCGCCGGCCGCGGCCCTCGCCGCGCTCGCGCTCGCCAGCAGCGACGATGCCTACATGCTGTTGCTGCCCGCCGATCACGTCATCGCCGACGCCGCGGCGTTCTGCGACGCCGTCGGACGCGGATTGGGCGCGGCCCGGCTCGGCAATCTCGTCACATTCGGCGTGCTGCCCGACCGGCCCGAGACCGGCTACGGCTATGTGCGCGGCGGCGGCGAGCTCGACGGCCTCGCCGGCTGCTTCGCGGTCGAGCGCTTCGTCGAGAAGCCGGACCGCGCCACCGCCAAGGGCTATCTCGCCGATGGGCGCTACTACTGGAACAGCGGCATCTTCCTCGCCGGCGTGCGCCCGTTCCTCGACGAGCTGGCGCGGCACCGGCCCGACATCGCCGAAGGCTGCGCCGCGGCCCTGACGCAGGCGCGCCGGGACGGCGCGTTCCTCTGGCCGGCGCGCGAACCCTTCTCGGCTATCGCCGGCGAATCGATCGACTACGCGGTGATGGAGCGCACGCGGCGCGCCGTCGTCGTGCCGGTCGACATGGGCTGGAGCGACGTCGGCTCGTGGTCGGCGCTCGCCGCCGCGCTCGGCGACGGGGGCAACGCCACGGCCGGCGACGTGCACGCGCTCGACGTGCGCAATTCCTACCTCCGCTCCGAATCGCGGTTGCTCGCCGCGGTCGGCGTCGAGAACGTCGTCGTGGTCGAAACGCCGGACGCGGTGCTCGTCGCCGCCAAGGATCGTGTCGAGGACGTCAAGCACCTTGTCGCCAGCCTCAAGCGGCAAGGCCGGCCCGAAATCGAGGCGCACATGCTGACCGAGCGCCCTTGGGGCTGGTTCCGCACGCTTGCGCTGCGGCCGGGCTTTCAGGTGAAGGAGATCTTCGTCCGGCCCGGCGCCAAGCTATCGCTCCAGCGCCATCGCCGCCGCGCCGAGCAGTGGATCGTGGCCAGCGGGGAGGCGCTCGTGACCGTGGGCAAGCGCGAGCAGCGCCTCGCGCCGCGCGGCTATGTCGATATTCCTTCGGGCGAGATACACCGACTCGCAAATCCGGGAACGGAGCCCTTGCGCGTGATCGAGGTGCAGCTCGGCGCCTATCTCGGCGAAGACGATATCGAGCGCCTCGCCGATGACTATGGCCGCGCCGACGGCGCCGAGGCCGCCGCCGCGCTGGGCAAACGCAAAGCCAGATGACAGACGACAGATGTCGGGGGACAGAGGATTGACGCGACGCGCATGCAGTACGCTTTCGGTCATCTGTCGCCTGTGCTCTGACATCTGATCTTCGATGCGCCGCTGGTTTCTCCTCGCCCTGAAGCTCGCGATTTCGGGCGGCCTGCTCTACTGGGCCTTCCGCAGCGTCGACCTCGCCGCGGTGGCGGGCCACTTCGCGCGCGTCGACGCCGCTTGGATCGCCGCCGCGCTGGCGATCCTCGCCGTTCAGATCGCCGTGGCGGGCCAGCGCTGGGCGTGGATCGCCGACAGGCTCGGCGCGCCCTTGGCGGGCGGGCGCGCGGTCCGCTATTCCGCCATCGCCGCATTTTTCAACCAGGCGCTGCCCTCGACCGTGGGCGGCGACGCGATGCGCGTCTGGCTGCTCGGCCGCGGCGACCGCCATTGGAAGCGCGCGATCTACTCCGTCATCGTCGACCGCATCGCCGGCGTGGGCTTCCTCGCCGCGATCGTCGCCGCCTGCCTGCCCTGGAGCCTCGACCTGATCGCGGCGCCCGAAGGCCGCGCCGCCGTGTTCCTGATCGGGCTGGGCGGCGTGGCGGGATTCGCGCTCGGCCTCGCGCTCGGCGCGCTTCGTCCGGGCGAGCGTCTGCGGTCTTGGCGCGTGGTGCGCTTCGCGTTCGAAATCGCGCAGGCCGCGCGCATCGCCCTCATCGTCCGCGCGCGCGGCATCGGCATCGCCGTCCTCTCGCTCGTCATCCATTTCCTGACTGTCGGCGCCGTGTGGTGCCTCGCGCGCTCGATCGCGCTCGCGCCGAACGTGCTCAATCTGTTGATCCTGATCCCGCCGGTGATGCTGGTCTCGATGATCCCGGTCTCGATCGGCGGCTGGGGCATTCGCGAGGGCGCCATGGTCGTGGCCTTCGGCTATGCCGGAATCGAGCCGAGCCAAGCGCTGGCGGTTTCGGTGCTGTTCGGCGGATCGAGCCTCGTGCTCGGCGCCGTCGGCGGCGCCATCTGGATCGCCGAACGCAACCCTTCGCTCGCCGCGGCGAGCCCGAAGCCCCATGGCTGAGCCCGCCCCGATGCCGACGGCCGAAGGTCGCGCCGAGGGCCGTGCGCCGTCCTGGCGCAAGCAGCGCATCTACGAGCAGGCGGAGAAGCTCGCCGGCGGACGCGACCGCTGGATTCGCCGCAACCGCTATTTCTTCGAGGAGGATCAGCGCTACATGCGCTTCCTCGTGCCCGCGGGCAAGCGCGTCCTCGATCTCGGCTCGGGAACCGGCGATCTCCTGGCGAAGCTCGCGCCCAGCGAGGGCGTCGGCGTCGATTTCAGCCCGGCCATGACCGATGTGGCACGCCGCAAATATCCGCAATTGCGCTTCATCGTCGCCGACGTGGAGCGGCTCGGCCAATCGGCGACCCCCGCCGGTCCATTCGATGCCATCGTCATGTCGGACACGGTCGGCTCGCTCGACGACTGCATCGCCACCTTCCGCAGCCTGCACCGCTTCTGCAAGCCGGAGACGCGCCTCGTCGTCACCTACTATTCGCGGCTATGGGAGCCGCTTTTCCGCCTGGGCGGCGCGCTGCGCTTGAAGCAGACGAGCCTGCCGCAGAACTGGCTCTCGACCCGCGACATCGCGAACCTGCTGCACCTCGCCGATTTCGAGGTCATCAAGCGCGAATGGCGTGTCCTCTCGCCGTACCGGCTGCTCGGGCTCGGCCGGCTCATCAACCGCTACGTCGCGACGCTGCCGGTCTTGCGCAAGCTCTGCCTGCGCAACTACATCGTGGCGCGGCCCAAGCCGCAGCCGGCGCCCGAGCCGCCCTCGGTCTCGATCGTCGTTCCCTGTCGCAACGAGCGCGGCAACATCGAGCCCGCCGTGCAGCGCACGCCGCGCTTCGGCCGCGCGATCGAGATGATCTTCGTCGAGGGCGGCAGCAGCGACGGCACCTGGGAGGAGATCCAGCGCGTGATCGCCGCCTATCCGGGCAAGGACATCAAGGCGATCAAGCAGACCGGCAAGGGCAAGGGCGACGCGGTGCGCGCGGGGTTCGCGGCGGCCAAGGGCGACATCCTGATGATTCTCGACGCGGATCTCACCATGCCGCCCGAGGACCTGCCGAAATTCTACGACGCGCTCGCCGGCGGCAAGGGCGAGTTCGTCAACGGCTCGCGCCTGGTCTATCCGATGGAAAAGCAGGCGATGCGGTTCTTGAACCTCGTCGCCAATCACTTCTTCTCGGCGTGCTTCACCTATCTGCTGAACCAGCGCTACACCGACACGCTCTGCGGCACCAAGGCGCTGTTCCGCCGCGACTACGAGGAGATCGCGCGCAATCGCGCCTATTTCGGGGAATTCGATCCCTTCAGCGATTTCGACCTCATCTTCGGCGCCAGCAAGCTCAACCTCAAGACGGCCGAGATTCCAATTCGCTACGCGGCGCGCGAATACGGCGCGACGCAGATCTCCCGCTTCGCGCACGGCTGGCTGCTGCTCCGGATGGTGTTCTTCGCCTTCCGCAAGCTCAAGGCGCTCTAGGCGGCCGAGCGCATGCGCCGCGCCGCCCAAAATGCCATGCTCGGCGCCTACCGCCTCGTTTTCGCGAGAGGGCTGCTGAGCGTCGGCTGGGGCCGACGGCTCTTCTTCGCGCTCTACGACATCTACAAGCGGATGTTCGAGGCCGGCCCGATCGACGCTCTGCGCGCCTACGTGCCCGCGGGCGGCATCGTCATCGACGTCGGCGCCAATGTCGGCTTCTTCACCGAGCGCTTCGCGCGCTGGGTCGGGCCCCACGGCCGCGTCATCGCGCTCGAACCCGAACGGGCCAATTTCGCCGAGCTTTCGCGGCGTCTTTCGGGCAAAGGCCTCGCCGCGCGGGTCGACGCGCAACGCGCCGTTGCCGATTCGGCGAGCGGAACGGCACATCTCGTGATCAACCCGGATCATCCGGGCGACCACCATCTCGGCGACGCGGGCGAGCGCGTGACGGCGACGACGCTCGATGCGATCGCGCCGGCCGGCGGGCGGACGTCGCTGATCAAGATCGACGTGCAGGGCGCCGAAATTCGCGTGCTCGCCGGCGCGCGCAATGTCCTCGCGCGCGACAAGCCGGCGCTCTTCGTCGAGATCGATCCGGGCGGCCTCGCGCATTACGGCGGCAGCGTCGATGCGCTCCTCGGCGCGCTCGCGGCCGCGGGCTACTCTCCGCACATCCTGCGCCGCGCCGGCGCGCGCGCGTGCTCGCGCGGCGAGCTCGATGCGCTGCTCGCGCGGCGCGGCTACACCGATCTCTTGTTCCTCGCGGACCGGAATTGACCCAACATCGCGGCATGAGCGGTCCCCTGCGCTATCGCGAGATCTGGCGCCGCAAGCCGGCGCTGCGCGCGGTCTACGACGACATCTATCGCCGCATTGCCGAGCGCCGCCGGCCGGGCCGCACGCTCGAGATCGGCGGCGGCAGCGGCAACTTGAAGGAATTCGCGCCCGACGTCGTCAGCACCGACATCATCGCCGTGCCCTGGCTCGATGCGGTGTGCGACGCGCATTTCCTGCCCTTCGCCGACGCCAGCTTCGCCAACATCGTGCTCTTCGACGTCTTGCATCACCTCGAGCGCCCGGCGCGCTTCTTCGCCGAGGCCGAGCGCGTGCTCGTGCCGGGCGGACGCCTCATCGTCTGCGAACCGGCGATCACGCCCTTGGGCGGGCTCGTTTACCGGTTTTTCCATCAGGAGCCGGTCGATATGCGCGCCGATCCGCTCGCCGACGGGCCCCTCACGCCCGGACGCGACCCCTACGAATCCAATCAGGCGATCCCGACTCTGCTGACGGGCCGCTATCGCAATGCGCTGGCCGAGAGGGTTCCCAATTTGCTGCTGGTGACGCTCGAGCGGTTCTCGTTCGCCGCCTATCTGCTTTCGGGCGGCTTCCGGCCGTGGTCGCTGCTGCCGGCCTTCGCGGCCGGGCCGCTGCTGCGCCTCGAATGGGCCTTGCGCCGCGTGTTCGGCCCGCTCGCGGCGCTGCGGCTGCTCGCCGTCTACGCCAAGCACGCCGCGCCGGGCCGCGCCGCCCTTGCAGACCGGCGCCGCTCAGCCGAGCTTTAGGCCGGCGGCGCGGAAATCCGCCTCGACCATCTCGCGCACGAGCGCGTCGAAGCTCACGCGATGCCTCCAGCCGAGCTTCCGGCGCGCCTTGGCCGGATCGCCGCAAAGCGTATCCACCTCGGTCGGACGGAAATAGACCGGGTCGATCGCGACCAGGACTTCGCCCGACTTGGCGCACCGGCCGGTCTCGCGCACGCCCTTCCCTTTCCACACGATCTTGCGGCCGGCGCAGGCGAAGGCGCGCGCGACGAACTCGCGCACCGAGTGAGTCTCGCCGGTCGCCAGCACGTAGTCGTCGGGCGCCTTCTGCTGCACGATGCGCCACATCCCCTCGACATAGTCGCGCGCATGGCCCCAATCGCGCCGCGCATCGAGATTGCCGAGATAGAGCTTCTCCTGCTTGCCGGCTGCGATCGCGGCGACCGCGCGCGTGATCTTGCGCGTAACGAAGGTTTCGCCGCGCGTCGGGCCTTCGTGATTGAAGAGGATGCCGTTCGAGGCATGCAGCCCGTAGGCCTCGCGGTAATTCACCACCGTCCAATAGGCGTAAAGCTTGGCCGCGGCATAGGGGCTGCGCGGACGGAACGCCGTCGTCTCGTTCTGCGGCGGCGGCGAATCGCCGTAAAGCTCCGAGGTCGAGGCCTGATAGAAGCGCGTCTTCGTCTCGAGATTGAGCAGACGGATCGCCTCGAGCAGGCGCAAGGTTCCGAGCGCGTCGGCGTTGGCGGTGTACTCCGGCGTCTCGAAGCTCACCTGCACGTGGCTCTGGGCGGCGAGATTGTAGAGCTCGTCCGGCTGCACCTGCTGCACCAGGCGGACGAGATTGGTAGCGTCGGTCATGTCGCCGTAGTGCATGCGGAACCGAACGTTCTCTTCGTGCGGGTCGTGATAGAGGTGGTCGACGCGCTCGGTGTTGAACGACGACGAGCGCCGCTTGATGCCGTGCACCTCGTAGCCCTTGCCGAGCAGGAACTCGGCGAGATAGGCGCCGTCCTGACCGGTCACCCCGGTGATGAGCGCGACTTTGCGGGCCATGGGCTCTGGGATCGGTTTCAGGAGGCCGCGGCGGCGGCGGCGCGGTTCGCGACGAACCAACGATATGTGGCCGCGAGCCCCTCTTCGAGCGGCGTGGAGGCCCGCCAGCCGAGCGCCGCGAGGCGCGCCACGTCGACGAGCTTCTGCGGCGTGCCGTCGGGCTTGCTGCGGTCGTAGACGAAGCGGCCCTGATAGCCGACAACGCGCGCGATCGTCTCGGCCAGTTGGGCGATGGTGAGATCGGTGCCGGTGCCGACGTTGATGTGTTCCTCGGCCGAGTAGCGCTCCATCAGGAAGACGAGCGCGTCGGCGAGGTCATCGACATAGAGGAATTCGCGGCGCGGCGCGCCCGAGCCCCAGATCGGCACGGTCGGCTGCTTGCCGAGCTTCGCCGCATGGATCTTCGCCATCAGCGCGGGGATCACGTGGCTCGAGGCGAGATCGTAATTGTCGTTGATGCCGTAGAGGTTGGTCGGCATCGCGGCGTTGAAGTCGCAGCCATACTGGCGGCGATAGGCCTCGCAGAGCTTGATGCCCGCGATCTTGGCCACCGCGTACCATTGGTTCGTAGGCTCGAGCGGCCCAGTCAGCAGCGCTTCCTCGGCCATCGGCTGCGGCGCGAGCTTCGGATAGATGCAGGACGAGCCGAGGAAGAGCAGCTTCTTCACGCCATGCCGCCACGCGGCGTGGATCACGTTCGTCTCGATCGCAAGGTTGTCGTAAATGAATTCGGCCGGGCGGCTGTCGTTGGCGTGGATGCCGCCGACCGTGGCCGCGGCGAGGAAGATCGCGTCCGGCCGTGCTTGCGCCAGCCACTCGTTGACCGCGCGCTGGTCGCGGAGATCGAGTTCAGCGCGCCCGGCCGTCAAGAGCGTGCAATCAGCGCCGGCCAGCCGGCGCATCAGCGCCGAGCCCACCATGCCGCGGTGGCCCGCGACCCACACCCTCCGGCCGCTCAGCTCGAAGATCTTCGGCTCCGCCATTCGGGCACGTTCCTTTCAAATGCCGGCCGGCGCCATCGCCGCACCAAGCACAGCCGCCGCGGCGACATTTAGCGAACACACTATCCAACGGGCAAGCGGCGCAAGTCCATCCACGGTTCACCGGAGCTTGGCGGATTTCGCGGCGCGGCGCGGCGTGTGCGCACGGTCCAGCGCCCGCGCCGACGTGGCGATGACCTCGCGAAGCCAGGCATGGGCCGGATCCTTATGCCGCCGCGCGTGCCAGACTTGCGACAGTGTGAGGGTTCCAAGATCGACCGGCACGTCGAAGATGACGAAGCCGGCCGGCTTCGCCACTCGCTCGGCGAGCCGCCGCGGCAAAATGATCGCCAGGTCGCTGCCGGCGACGACCCAGGGTGCCGCCAGGAAATTCTGGATGCGCAACGCCACCCGGCGCGCGCGCCCCGCGTTCTCGAGCGCCGCATCGATGGCGCCCCCGCCGCGGCCCGTGATGGTCACGAGCGCATGCGGCAGCGCGAGATAGGCTTCGAGCGTGAGTGACTTGATGCCCGCGGCCACGCGGCGAGGAACGAGGCACGCGTACTCCTCGTCGAACAAGCGCTGGTGGAAGAGCCCGCTGCGACCCTCGATTTCGGCTTTCGCGCCGATCAGGAGATCGGCCGATCCCTGCGCGAGCGCATCGGCCAAATCGAGGCCGCCGACCGTGCGGATGTCGAGTTCGATGCCGGGCGCCTCACGGCGCACGCGCTCCACCACGGCCGAGAGCAGAACCATGGCGATGTAGTCGACGGTCGCAATCGTGAAGCTGGCCGAGGCTGCGGCCGGTTCGAAACGCGGCGGCTGGATCACGCGCGCGACCTCGTCGAGGGCGGCGGGGAGTTCCTCCGCCAGCGCCAGGGCCCGCGCGGTCGGCGCCGACCCGGCCGGGCCGCGCACGAGCAGCTCGTCGCCGAACAGGCGGCGCAGCCGCGCAAGCACGCGGCTCATCGCCGGCTGGCTCATGCCGGCGCGCTCGGCCGCGCGCGTCACGCTGCGCTCCTCGAGCAGCAGCCTGAGCGCCGGCAACAGCGCGAAATGCCCGTCGGGCACATTCGGTTGGCGCATGATCGAAATCCGCTACAGCCATTTGAAGCATACACCGGCTTGGCTTTATCTCGCGAGCCAGATCGAACCAAAGGAGCCATGCGATGTATGTCGTGACGGGAGCGAGCGGAAACACTGGCGCCGTGGTGGCGGACACGCTGCTGAAGGCCGGCAAGCCGGTGCGTGTCGTCGTGCGCGATGCGGCCAAGGGCGAAACCTGGAAGAAGCGCGGTGCCGAAGTGGCACTTGCCACATTCGACGACGCGGCGGCGTTGACGCGCGCCTTCGCTCGCGCATCGGGGCTCTACTTGATGACGCCGCCGCTCGACCGGTCGCAAGACATGGTCGCCGAGCGCGCGCCCATGATCGCGGCGCTCGTGAAGGCGGCGAAGGACGCGGCCGTGCCCCATGTGGTGGCCCTTTCCTCGATCGGCGCGCAACATGCCGCCGGCACGGGCCCGATCGTCTCGCTGCACGACCTCGAGACACGGCTCGCCGGCGCCGGGCTGCGCCGGACCGTGCTGCGTCCCGGCTCCTTCGCGGAGAACTGGGGCGACATGATTCCCGTCGCACAGGCGCAAGGCGTCTTGCCGGCGATGATGACGCCCGAACGTCGCATCCCGACCGTCGCCACGCCCGATATCGGCCGCGCCGCCGCCGCCGCGCTGCTCGACCCTCCCGCCACGTCGCGGATCGTCGCCCTTGCGGGCCCCCGCGACGTCTCGCCCGCCGAAGTGGCCACCGCGCTCGCGACCTTGCTCGGCAGGCCGGTGCAGGTCGCCGCCGTGCCGCCGGAGGGACGCGAAGCCGCGATGAGGGAAGCGGGCCTGCCGGCCAAGACTGCGGCGCTTTACGCGGAAATGTCCGGCGCGATCGACAGCGGCTTGGTCGACTATGAAGGCACGGAAGTGAAGAAGCGTGGCAGCGAGACGATCGAGGAGACGTTGCGCCGCCTCATTTCCAAGGCCTGAACGAAACGAGGGGACCGGCGGCGCCGGTCCCCTCGACG
>DATBLL010000124.1:0-41246 GCA_036555425.1 Alphaproteobacteria bacterium
CCGTGCACGTGGTCGTGCACGCGCGCAAAATCGACCGCGGGCTCGTGCGGGGCCACGCCGAACGCGCCGGGCTGGCGCTGCAGCGCCGCCACGTGCGCGGCGGCGAGCAGCGATTTCGAGGGCACGCAGCCATAGTTGAGGCAGTCGCCGCCCATCTTGTGTTTTTCGATGAGGGCGACGCGGGCGCCCATCTGCACCGCGCCGGCCGCGAGCGAAAGCCCGCCCGAGCCCGCGCCGATGACGCAGAGATCGACCTCGAGAGTGTCAGCCACGGCAATGCCCCTCGATGAACCGCCCCCGCGGCGTGCGGTGGCTTACCCTCTTCCGCCGCAAAACGCGCGTCAATCGTCGTCACTTCGCCGTGAGGGCCGCGCCCGCTAACGCTTCAACAGCCCGCTCAGCGTCATCTCGATCGCGGTCGCGATGAGCTTGTCGTGCGGGCGGTTCTTGAAATGCGGGTGGGTGATGAGCAGCGAGGCGAGGCCGTGGCCGCACGACCAGATCGCATCGGTGAGCAGCGCGGGATCGCCGGTCCGCAGGATGCCGCGCTGGATGCAGAGCGCCACGTGCTCGGCGAGTTCCTTCAACACGAGCGGCCCCAAAATGCCGGCGCGCACTGCGTCCTCGTCGGAGTTGATGTTCAAATCCTCGGCGAATTCGAGCATCAAGAGGTCCTTCGACATGAACAGCAGCCGATACTCGTCCTGATGGGCGAGCGCGAAGCGCACATAGGTCTCCATCATCTGCTTCAGGGCTGCGAGCGGGTCGGATTCGGCGGCGCGGATCTGGCGGAAACGCTCGAGCAGGCGC
Source organism: Alphaproteobacteria bacterium (assembly GCA_036555425.1). Classification (GTDB taxonomy): domain Bacteria; phylum Pseudomonadota; class Alphaproteobacteria; order Bin65; family Bin65; genus SBBV01. The sequence continues at coordinate 811 of DATBLL010000124.1, forward strand.
CCGAAGGTCTCGTTGCAGATTCCGAGCACGATCTCGCGTTTGTCCTTGAAGTGGTGGTAGAGCGCGGGAGCGGTGAGGCCGACGCGCGCGCAGATCGCGCGGATGGTGACACGGTCGACGCCTTCCTTGAGGAACAGGCTGCGCGCCGCCGCCAGGATCTCCTCCCGCCGCTTATAGCCTTCGCCGCGCGGCTTTCGCCGCGCGCGGATTCGTGACCGCGGGGCGCGTTGACTTTTCATGTTAGCGAAGATAACTTATCGACGTTAAGTTATCAATGCTAACATAGTGCTTCAGCGGCGCGGAGGCGGCTCCGATGCGTGGCGTTGCGCTCAAGATGCTGACCGGCGACCGGGCCAAGTATTTGGGCCTCATCTTCGGCATTGCCTTCGCCACCATGCTGATGTCGCAGCAGGTGTCGATCTTCATCGGGCTCATGGCGCGCACGGCGAGCCAGATTCTGGATGTGCGCGAGGCCGATCTCTGGGTCATGGACCCGCGCGTGCAATACGTGGAAGAGGTCGAGCCGATGACGTCGACGCAGCTCTGGCGCGTGCGCGGCGTCGAAGGCGTGGCCTGGGCGACACCCTTCTTCAAGGCGCTGACCGTCGCGCGCTCGGTCGATGGCGTGCTGCAGCAGGTGTTCATGCTGGGCGTCGACGATGCCTCGCTGGCCGGTATGTGCCCGGCCATGCTGAAGGGTTCGGCGGCGGACCTCAAGCGCCCCGATGCGGTGGTCATCGACCGCGCCGGGCATCTGTTCATCTGGCCCGGCGAGGCGGTGAAGCCCGGCAAGAGCTTCGAGCTCAACGACCGGCGCGCCCTCGTCGTCGGCGTGTGCGAGGCGGCGGCGCCGTTCACGACCTTCCCGGTTGTCTTCGCCAAATACAGCGATGCGCTGCGCTATGTCGGGAGCAGGCGCAAGCCGCTTTCCTACATCCTGGTGCGCGCCGAGGCCGGCGCCGATGTCGGCGCGTTGGCCAGGCGCATCGAGGCCGAAACCGGGCTGAAGGCGCTCACCTGGCGCCAGTTCATGTGGGCGACGATCGACTACTACCTCGAGCGCACCGGCATTCCCGTGAATTTCGGGATCACGGTCGCGCTCGGCTTCATCGTCGGCGCCGCCGTCGCGGGCCAGACCTTCTACATTTTCGTGCTCGAGAATCTGCGTCAGTTCGGCGCCCTCAAGGCGATGGGCGTGGGCAACCGCACCATCCTCGGCATGGTGCTGCTCCAGGCGCTCGTCGTCGCCGGCATGGGCTACGGCCTCGGCATCGGCTTCTCGGCGGCGTTCTTCGAGGTCACCGGGCGCGCCGCGGTGAGCCTGCGCGGCTTCAGCCTGCCGTGGGAGGTGATGGTTGGCACTGCCGGCGCCGTGCTCCTCATCATCGTGCTCGCGAGCCTCGCCAGCGTCCGCCGCGTGCTCGTGCTCGATCCCGCCATCGTCTTCCGCGGATAGATTCCATGAACGCGATGTGGCTTCCCGTGACCGACACCCGGCTTGTCGTGCCCGATCTCGGGGCGCCCGATTTCACGGCCAGCCGCGGCGCGCGCCGCGAGCGCACCGTTGCGGCACCGAGCGAAACGGTTGCGGATGGCGGCCCTGCCGTCCTGTGCCACGGCATCGTCAAGGATTTCGAATCGGGCGGCGGCACGCTGCGCGTCTTGCACGGCATCGATCTTTCGCTGCCCGCGGGCGAGATGGCGTTGCTGGTGGGCCCGAGTGGCTGCGGCAAGACCACGCTCATCTCGATCATCGCCGGCATCCTCACGCCGACCGAGGGCGAGGTGATCGTGCAGGGCGAGAACCTGACGCGCCTCCCGGGCGCCAAGAAGACCGCTTTCCGCCGCCGCGCCATCGGCTTCATCTTCCAGCAATACAATCTCCTGCCCGCGCTTACCGCGGCCGAGAACGCGGCGGTGCCGCTGCTTGCGGCCAAGGTGCCGCAGGCCAAAGCGGTCAGGGCCGCGCGCGACGTGCTCGAACGCCTCGGCATGGCGGACCACGTCGAGAAGCTGCCGCGCCAGCTTTCGGGCGGCCAGCAGCAGCGTGTCGCCATCGCGCGCGCGCTCGTGCACGAGCCGAGCCTCATCGTCTGCGACGAGCCCACTGCCGCCCTCGACGCCGAGAGCGGGCGCACGGTGATCGAGATGCTGAAGGGCGTCGCCGTCGGGGGCGGCCGCGCCGTGATCGTCGTGACCCACGACAACCGCATCTTCCCGTTCGGCGACCGAATCGTCGCGATGGAAGACGGGCGCATCGGCACGGCGCCCGCGCACTAATCGCCAGAGGAGCAGGGCCATGAAGCGTTTCAGCCTCACACGCCACGGACTCCCGCTCATCGCCGCCGGAGCCCTTGCCTTCGCCACCTACTCGGTGCTGAGCGCGCATCAACCGCGCTTGAAGTCCGAGCCCCTGTTCGCGCCCCCCGCGAGCCCGTTCGAGAAAAGAGTCGCCGGCGTCGGCCTGGTCGAGCCCGCGAGTGAGACCATCGCCGTCGCCACCGAGCTGGGCGGCGTGGTAGCGCGCGTGCACGTGGCGGCGGGACAGGCGGTCGAGGCCGGCGCGCCGCTCTTCACCATCGACGACCGCGCCTACCGTGCAGCCCTGGCGGATGCCGAGGCGAGCTTTGCTCTGGCCGAAGCCTCGATCGGCACGATCGGACGCCAGATCGAGGCGCAGCGCGCGCTCATCCTCCAAGCCAGGGCGCAGCTCGCCGGCGCCGAGGCCGAATTCGCCCGCGCCGACGCCGATCGCGCGCGCTTCGCCGCGCTCGCGGCCAAGGATTGGGCGTCGCGCCAGAAGCTCGAGGCGACCCGCGCCGATGCCAGCAAGGCCGCGGCCGCGGTGCAATCGGCGCGCGCCGCCGTCGTGGCCGCGGAGCGCAATCTCGATGTCCTCGAGGCGCAGCACCGCGAGGCCGAGGCGCGCCGCGCGGCCGCCGCCGCCAAGCGCGACCGCGCCCGCGTCGATCTCGACAAGACCGTGATCAAGGCGCCGATCGCCGGCACCGTGCTCAGGGTCAATGTCCGCCTCGGCGAGTATGCGCCGGCGGGCGTGCTCGCCGAGCCGCTGCTGGCGCTGGGAGCCACCGCCGTGCTCCATGTCCGCGTCGATGTGGACGAAACCGATGCCTGGCGCGTGCGCGCGGGCGCCGCGGCCCAGGCGCAATTGCGCGGCAACGCCGCGATCCGCGCCGATCTCGCCTTCGTGCGCTTCGAGCCGATGGTCGTGCCGAAGCGCAATCTCGCCGGCGGCGCGCAAGAGCGCGTCGATACGCGCGTGCTTCAGATCCTCTACCGCTTCGATCCCGCAGGCTTTCCGGCGCGCGTGGGGCAGCAGGTCGACGTGTTCATCGCCGCGCCCACCGGCCGGGCGAGAGCCGGCGGCACCCCGGAACGGACCGTCGGCGCGGCCGAGCGCAGCAGCGCCCCTCCCCATCGCCGTCCCTAGCCGCGCACCGCGTCTTTGCGCCGAAATCGGAGCGCCGAGGCGCCGCGCAAACGCCGCCGCCGGAGCAGCCCTAATATGTCAGGGCGGGTATTCGAGAATCGATTAAGTTTTTGATTTAGCGCGAAAATCACATTCCTGTGACGATCCGTATTCCTACTTAACGGCCGGCGCCCATCTGCTAAAACCGCAGCGCCGCGCGCAAGAACGTGGCCCGCAAAAGATTCGACGAGGGAGGAGCAAACGCGATAGCCGGAGGGGCTTTCCGTGCCTGCTACACTCGTTGCGAACGGCGTTTCGCCAGCATCGGCGGGCGCGCGCGACCCGCGGCTCGATTTTTTCCGCGGCCTCGCGCTGATCTTCATCTTCGTCGATCACGTCCCGGCCAATCCCTTTGCCCATGTCACGTTCCGGAATTTCGGCTTTTCCGATGCGGCCGAGATGTTCGTCTTCATCTCGGGCTATGCCGCGGCGCTGGCCTTCGGCCGCACCTTCCTGCGCGAGGGCTTCGCCGCCGGCACCCGCCGCGTCGCCAAGCGCATCGGCGAGATCTATGTCGCGCACGTCCTGCTGCTGATCGTCTGCGTCGGCGGCATCGGCGTGGCGGCGCGCGCCTTCGAAAGCCCGCTCTACTACGAATACATCAACCTCGTGCCCTTCGCCCACGAGCCGCTCGAGGCGATCTGGCGCGCGCTCGCGCTCAATCACCATCTCCTCTATCTCAACATCCTCCCGCTCTACATCGTGCTGCTGCTCTGGTTCCCGGCGCTGTTCTGGCTGATCCGGCGGCATCCGGGCCTGGCGCTCGCGGCCTCGCTGGCCCTCTACGGCGTGACGCGCGCGACCGGGCTCAATTTGCCGAGCTACCCCAACAGCGATGGCTGGTTCTTCAACCCCTTCGCCTGGCAGCTGCTCTTCTCGATCGGCGCCATTCTCGGCCACGCCGCCTTAAGGGGCGCGGTGCCGCCGCGCTCGCGCGCTCTGGTCGCCGCCGCGGCGCTCTATGCGTTCTTCGCCCTTGTCGTGATCGCGCCGTGGACGAAGGTCCCGGCCTTGGCCGAGTGGCGCCTCGTTCCCGGGGATCTCCTGGCGCCGATGAACAAGTCGGCGATGTCGGTCTGGCGGCTCGCGCACATCCTGGCCCTGGCCTATCTCGTTGCCATATTCGTTAAGCCCGGCGCCGCCTGGCTGCGCCAGGGCTGGGCGCAAGGGGTCGCCGCTTGCGGCCGTAGTTCCCTCGATATATTTACTTTGGGAACGTTCCTGTGCTTTGTTGCTTTGTTCATAAGGGTCGAGGCCGGGCGGGATCTGTGGATCCTGATCGCAATCAATGCGTGCGGCATCGGCCTGATGGTGATGGTAGCCAAGTGGCTCTTGCGACGGAAAGCGCGGCCGATCCCGAGCACGTCGCCGGCACCTGTGCCGGCGGTGGCGCCTGGCGTTTCGTCCGCGGCACCGCCGCCGTCCTCGCGGTCCTGATCGCCGCCGGCGGCGCGCTCGCCGCCACGCCGTGCAAGGCGCCCAAAGACCTGGTGCGCTTCGGGGCGCCGCTCACCCACCTCGTCGAGGCCTTCAAGAAGACCAAGCTGATCAGGGTCGTCGCCATCGGCTCGTCGAGCACGGCCGGCAGCGGCGCCAGCTCGCCCCACGCCTCGTTCCCGGCGCAGCTCGACGACGAGCTCGAGCGGCGCTTCGGCGGCTGGGACTTCAAGGTGACGAATCTCGGTGTCGGCGGCCAGCTCGCGCGCGGGATGTTCGAGCGCATGGAGCGCGACGTGATCCCGCGCGAGCCGCACCTGGTGCTGTGGCAGACCGGCGTCAACGACGCGATCCGCGACGTCGGCGTCGACGATTATCGCAAGACGCTCAAGGACGGCGTCGAGCTGCTGCGCAAGCACGCAATCGACGTGGTCCTCATCCAGATGCAGTTCTACCCGAAGTCCGAGCGGGTGAAGGGCTACATCGACTATCTGCGCGTGATGCACGAAGTCGCGGCAAGCGAGGAGATCCCGGTCTTCCGCCGCTTCTCGATCATGAAGCATTTCATCAAGAGCGGGCAGTTCACGGCTGGGCAGCTGCTCTCGCCCGATCTCTTCCACATGAACGACCTGTCCTATGGCTGCCTGGCCGTGCTCATGGCCGACGCCATCGAGGATCAGGTCGCGCCGTTCCTGCAGGGCCGCGCCACCGCGACGGCTCCCGCCGCGCCGCGAGACCTCGCGCCGCGACGATAGCGCCGGCGCCCAGTCCCTGCGTTGCGTTCAAGGAGGACGCAACCGGGCGGACGAACGGGGCCGGCGCTGGGGATAGCGAGGCATTCGCAGCGCGGTTTCATCGGCCCCGCGGCCGCCGGCGAGCACCCGAGTTCCCCTGCATTGACAGAGCCTTAAGCGGGGCCGATAGTCCGCGCTTTCCGCTGCCGCCCATGACGGCGGCGCCGGCCTTCGGCCGGGGTCCGGCCATGGACCGGACGGGGAAAGCGCCCGAAAGCGGAGTAGACGAAATGACCGCCGTCGCACAAAAGCCGTCGGCCCAACCGGCCGTTTTGCCAACCTACAACCGGACCCCGCTCGCCTTCAGCCATGGCGAAGGGGCCTATCTCTTCTCGACCGAGGGGCGCCGCTATCTCGATTTCGGCAGCGGCATTGCGGTGACCGCGCTCGGCCACTGCCACCCGCATCTCGTCAGGGCGCTCAACGAGCAGGCGTCGAAGCTCTGGCACTGCTCGAACATCTACACGATCCCGGGCCAGGAGAAACTCGCGCAGCGCCTCGTCGACCTCACCTTTGCCGACTCGGTCTTCTTCTGCAATTCCGGCGCCGAGGCGGTCGAGTGCGGCATCAAGATGATGCGCCACTACCACGACTCGACCGGCAATCCGGACAAGTACCGCATTCTCTGCGTCAACAACGCGTTTCACGGGCGCACACTCACCACGATCTTCGCCGGCGGCCAGGCCAAGCACACCGAGGGCTTCGGTCCCGCCGTCGACGGCTTCGATCACGTGGCGTTCGGCAACTTGAACGAGATGCGCGCCGCCGTGAACGAGAAGACCGCCGGCATCCTCGTCGAACCGATCCAGGGCGAGGGCGGCTATTCGGCGACGCCGCCGGGCTACCTCCAGGGCCTGCGCGCCATCTGCGACGAGTTCGGCCTGCTGCTGATGTACGACGAGGTGCAGACCGGCAATGGCCGCACCGGCAAGCTCTATGCCTACGAGGTCTACGGCGTGGCACCCGACATCATGGCCACGGCCAAGGGCTTGGGCGGCGGCTTTCCGGTCGGCGCCTGCCTCGCCAACACCAAGGCCGCGACCGGCATGGTCGCCGGCACGCATGGCTCGACTTTCGGCGGCAACCCGCTTGCCATGGCCGTCGGCAACGCCGTCCTCGATGTCATTACCGCGCCCGGCTTCCTCGACAAGGTGGCGGCCACCGGCAAGCAACTCCACGCGAAGCTCAGGGAGCTGCAGAAACGGCATCCGCGCGTCTTCATCGAGGTGAGGGGCCTCGGCCTCATGGCGGGCCTGCGCTGCGCCGAAGGCGTGCCTTACCTTGAGATGGTGAACAAGCTCCGCGAGGCCGGACTGCTGACTGTCGGCGCGGGCGAGAACGTGGTGCGATTGGCGCCGCCGCTCATCATCGACGCGAGCCACATCGCCGAGGCGATCGCGATCCTCGACAAGGTCGCGGCCCAATGGCCGCTTCCGGCGGAGAAGGCCCGTGCCGCGGGATAACGGCCTGCGCGGGCGGCACTTCCTCGACCTCGACCGGATCGCGCCCGCCGAGCTTCGCCGCATGCTGGATTGGGCGGCCGCCTACAAGGGCGGCCGTCCGCCGGCCGGCGCGGCCAAGCCCTTCGCCGGCAAATCGATGGCGATGATCTTCGAGAAGCCGTCGACGCGCACCCGCGTCTCGTTCGAGCTGGCGATGAAGCAGCTGGGCGGCGACGCAGTCGTGCTCGAGCGCGGCTCGAGCCAGCTGGGGCGCGGTGAGACCATCGCCGACACGGCGCGCGTCCTCTCGCGCTATGTCGACGCGATCATGGTGCGCACCACCAAGGAGGAAAAGCTCCACGATCTCGCGGCCGCCGCCACCGTGCCGGTCATCAACGGACTCACCGACCGCACGCATCCCTGCCAACTTATGGCCGACGTGATGACGTTCGAGGAGCATCAGGGGCCCATCAAGGGCCGCGTCGTGGCCTGGAGCGGCGACGGCAACAACATGGCGACCTCGTGGATCCACGCGGCGGTGCAGTTCGGCTTCGAGCTGCGCCTCGCGTGTCCGCCGGAGCTGCCGCCGCCCGCCGACGTCGTCGCCTGGGCCAAGCAGAGGGGCGGCAGGATCACGGTCACGAGCGCGGTCGAGGAGGCGGTCAAGGGCGCCGATTGCGTCGTCACCGATGTGTGGGTGTCGATGGGCGAACACGAGCCCACGAATCAACACAATCTGCTGCGACCCTATCAGGTAGACGAGCGCGTGATGGCGCTCGCGAAGAAGGACGCGATCTTCATGCATTGCCTGCCCGCGCATCGCGGCGAGGAAGTGACGGCGGCGGTCATCGACGGGCGGCAGTCGGTGGTCTGGGACGAGGCCGAGAACCGCCTTCACGCGCAGAAGGGCATCCTCGCCTGGTGCCTGATGCCCGACGGCTGGGCACCGCAGGGATCGGGCCGATGACTCTGGGCGGAGCGCCCCGCCTCGACCTCACGCTGGCGCCGGACGACGACGCGATCCAGCCCTTCATGATCGAGGATCTGCGGCTGCGCGGGCGCCTGGTGCGCCTCGGGCCCGCGGTCGATGCGATCGTCACGCGCCACGACTATCCGCTGCCGGTCGCGTCCCTCCTGGCCGAGACGCTGGTGCTCGCCTGCACGCTGGCCAACACGATCAAATACGACGGCATCTTCACGCTGCAGGCGCAGGGCGACGGGCCAGTGCGCGTGCTCGTCGCCGACGTCACCTCGGCCGGCCATGTGCGGGCCTATGCCGGGCTCGACCGTGCGCGCTTCGACGAGCTGAAGCCCACCGCGCCCGAGAATCCGGTGCCGCGCTATTTGGGCGCTGGCCATCTCGCCTTCACCGTCGATCAGGGTCCGCACACCGAGCGCTATCAGGGCATCGTCGATCTCGCCGGCGCCACGCTCGCCGCCTGCGCGCAGCACTATTTCCGCCAGTCCGAGCAGATCGAGACCGTGATCCACCTCGCGGTCGGGCAGCGCGCCGGCAAATGGCGCGCGGGCGCTCTCATGGTCCAGCGCCTGCCGTGCGATCAGACCGATTTCGGCACCGCCTGGAACATGGAAAGCTTCGCCGAGGAAGAGCGCGAGGACGGTTGGCGCCACGTCGCCGCCCTCGTCGGCTCGGTCAAGGACGCGGAGCTGCTCGATCCCGCGCTTGCCGCCCCGCAGCTCCTCTATCGCCTGTTCCACGAAGACGGCGTTCGCATCTACCGCCGCCGGCCGATCGCCGACCGCTGCCGCTGCTCGCGGGAGCGGGCCGGAAATACGCTGCGTATGCTGGAGCGGCACGAGCTCGACGCGGCGAAGATCGACGGCGCCGTCGTCGTCACCTGCCAATTCTGCAACCGCCATGAACGTTTCGACGACCGCGACCTCGATGCGCTGTTCGCCGCCCCGGCGCGGTAGGCGCGGCGTCTTGGCGGCGCTCGCCGCGTTGGCGCTCGTGGCCGCGGCCGGCGGCGTTCGCGCTGAGCGGGTCAAAGAGCCCCCGCCGGCGCCGAGCCTGCCGCAATTCAAATTGGCCGTCGCCGAGATCCAGATCGTGCCCGCCTACGCGGCGTCGCCGGGCACCACGGCCGAGGCGGCCGTGCCCTTCGCGCCCAAGACTGCGCTCGAGCTCTGGGCCAAGACCCATGTGCAGGCGGTGGGCCGCCAGTGGCAGGCCTGGATCGTGATCCGCGACGCCAGCATCAGCGCCAAGAAAGTGCCGGCGAAGACGAGCTCGTGGCGCGACTGGTTCCGCCGCCAGCCGGTCGAGCGCTACGACGCCGTGCTCGAGCTGGAGCTCCAGATCCGCGACGACGCCGGCCGCATCCGCGCGCAAACCGTGGCGCGCGCCACCCATGCGCGCTTCCTGATGGACGACTACCGCGACTACCGCCGGGAACGCACGGCCGAGCTCCAGGCGCTCACCGACGAAGTCATCGCCGCCGCGCTCAGGCGGCTCGAGGCGGAGCTGCGCGCGAACCTCGCGCGCTGGGTGCGGTAGACCGCGGAGCGCCCTCACTTCCCATCGCCGCGCGAAGAGCGCGTCGAAGGGCCCCTTCTCTCGCACTTCGTGGGCGCGAAAAGAATGCACGCGGGGCGATTTTTTTTCTCTCTCCCGCGGAGCGGGAGAGAAGGGGCCCGTCACCGCGCTGCTTGCGCGGTGATGGGAAGTGAGGGTCGTCGCCGTCAGAACTCCGGGCTTCCCGCCGCCCACGCCTTGAGCTTGCCCAAGAACGCCGCGCACTGCGCGAGCTGGTCGACCGCCACGAATTCGTCGGGCTTGTGCGCTTGTTCGATGTCGCCGGGGCCGCAGACGACGACGGAGATGCCGCTCCTCTGGAAGTGGCCGGCTTCGGTGCCGTAGGCGACGGTGCCGCTGCGATTGGAGCCGGTGAGCTTTCGGGCCAAAGCTTCGGCGATGGAGTTGGGCTCGGGGGCGAGGCCCGGGCCGCCGGCCAGCTGGATCAGCTCGGCATCGGCGCCCGGATGCTTCTTCTTGAGCGCCGGACGCAGCTCGTGTTCGACATAGGCGCGGATGCGCTGGCCGAGCGCCACGGCGTCGGTGCTCGGCAGTGGGCGGAATTCCCAATCGATCGTGCACTGGCCGGGCACGATGTTCATCGCCTGGCCGCCCTGGATCTTGCCGACGTTGATCGTCGTGAATGGCGGCTCGAACGAGGGGTCTTTCACGCCCGCGCGCAGCTCCTGGGCGAGCGCTTGCAGATATTCGATGAAGCGCGAGGCCGCGAAGATGGCGCTCACCGCCTCCTCGATGCGCGAGGAATGCGCCTCGACGCCGGTGAAGATCGCGCGCCAGGCGGCGAGGCCCTTATGGCCGGTGACGACGCGCATCATCGTCGGCTCGCCGACGATGGCGGCGCGCGGCTTGGGCAGGTCGCGCGCGAGCCGGGCCAGCAGATGCGGCACGCCGATGCAGCCCACCTCCTCGTCGTAGGAGAAGGCGAGGTGGATCGGCGTCTTCAATTTCGCCGCGTGGAAATCCGGCACGGCCGCGAGCGCGCAGGCGATGAAGCCCTTCATGTCGGCGGTGCCGCGGCCGTAAAGCCGGCCGTCGCGCCGCGTCATGTGGAAGGGCTCGCTCGACCAGGCCTGGCCCTCGACCGGCACCACGTCGGTGTGGCCCGAAAGCACGACGCCGCCCGGCCGCTTCGGCCCCACCGTGGCATAGAGATTGGCCTTGGTGCCTTCCTCGTTGGGCACGAGGACGCTCTCGACGCCGTGCCGCGTGAGGTAGTCGCGCACCCAATGGATGAGCGCCATGTTGCTCCGCGCCGAAACGGTGTCGAACCGGATCAGCGCCTCCAAAATCTCGTGCACGCGGTCCAAATCGCTCACCCCGAAAAAAGATTCACGACCAAGACACGAAGACACCAAGAAGCAACGGAATTACCGGCCTCTGGCCGGAGAAAAATTCTTGGCGTCTTGGTGCCTCCGCGTCTTGGTGGTGATTCTTTCTTCTTTCCTGCTCCTGTTTCACCTCATCGATCACGCCCGCCAGAATCCGCCCCAGAACAGCACGAAGACCGTGAACACTTCCAGCCGCCCGATCAACATGGCGAAGGAGCATAGCCACTTGGCGCCGTCGGGCAGGCCGGCATAGTTGCCGCTGGGGCCGATCTCGGGGCCGAAGGCGGCGCCGACATTGCCGAGGATCGTGGCGGCGCCCGAGAGCGCCGAGACGAGATCGATGCCGAACGCGGCCAGCGCCAGCGCCAGACCCGCGAAGGTGAACGCGAACAGGAAGAAGAAGCCCATCACCGCCGAGGCCACGTCGTCGGTCACGGGCTGGCGGTTGTAATGCGGCACGAACACGCCGTGCGGCTGCACCAGCTTCGCGATCTGTGCGCGGAACACCTGATAGGCGATCTGGAAGCGGAAGATCTTGATGCCGCAGGCGGTCGAGCCGGCGCAGCCGCCCACGAACATCAGCAGGAACAGGATCGTGAGCGCGAAGCCGCCCCATTGGCGGAAATCGCTGCCGACGAGGCCGGTGCCGGAGAGGATCGAGGTCACGGTGAAAACCGCGTGCGTGGCCGCGGCCTCGGCCGCCTCGCTGCGCCCGAGCCAGAGCCAGAGAAAGACGGCGGCGGCGAACGCCGCGAGGATGCCGAGGAAGCCGTGCACCTGCGCGTCGAGCACGAGGCGGCGCCAGCGCCCGCGCAGCGCCTCGACATAAAGCACGAAGGGAAGGCTGCCGAAGATCATCGCCGCGACGAGGATCCACGGGATCCAGGCGCCGGCGAAGGCCCCGATCTGCGCATCGCGCGTCGAGAAGCCGCCGGTCGAGATCGCCGTCATCGCATGCAGCACGGCGTCGAAGCGCGGCATGCCGGCGCTCCAGAGCGCCGCCGCCGTCAATGCCGTCGCGATCGTGTAGAGGCCGCCCGTGGCCGACACCACTTCGGCCGCGCGCGGCAGCAGGCGCTCGGGCGTGTCGATGCCCTCGGCGCGGAAGATCTGCATGCCGCCGATATGCAGCATCGGCAGCACCGAGCTCGAGACGACGACGAAGGCGAGCCCGCCGATCCAATTGAGCATCGCGCGCCAGACGAGGATGCCGGGCGGGGCGAGATCGACGGAGGGCAGCGTCGTGGCGCCGGTCGAGGTCAGGCCCGACATGCTCTCGAAGAAGGCGTCGGTGAAGGAAAGCCCGAGCTGCGAAAGCCAGAAGGGCAACGCGCCGAAGCCGGCGGCGGCGAGCCAGCTCGAGGCGGTCAGGAGGAACGCCTCGCGCAAGCCCAACCGGCGCCCCTCGCGCCGCGTCGCCAGCATGAGGCTGCCGCCGACGAAGAGCGCGATACCCGCCGCGGTGACGAACGCAAACCAGTCGCGGTCGCCCGCCATGGCGTCGATGAGCGCAGGCACCGTCATCGCCACCGCGAAGCCGGTCAGGAGCAGGCCGACATAAAAGAGAACTTGGCGGAAATCGAGCAAGGAGGGACGCGGCGCCTGGCGGAGGGGCGCCGACTATAGGGGGCGCCCCGCGAGCGAGCCAGCCGGCCCTCACTTCCCATGCAACGCCTTTGGCGTTGCCTGGGCCTCTTCTCTCCCACTTCGCGGGAGAGAGAAGCAAGCGAGAGACGCGCCCATCATTTCCTCTCCCGATGGGAAAGGAGGGGCCCGTTCGCCGTGCGCGCCCTGGCGCGTGGCGAATGGGAGGTGAGGGCAGAACGACTACGGTGCTGCCACGCGGCGCATGGCGGGATCGCCGACCATGGCGAGGAATTCGCGGCGCGTGGCCTGGTCGTTGCGGAAGGCGCCGAGCATGCGGCTCGTCACCATGGTGACGCCGGGCTTGTGCACGCCGCGTGTCGTCATGCAGTGGTGGGTCGCCTCGACGATGACGGCGGCGCCCTTCGGCTGCAGCACGCGGTCGAGCGCGTTGGCGATCTGCGCCGTCATTTTCTCCTGGATCTGGAGCCGGCGCGAGAACACCTCGATGAGGCGCGCCAGCTTGCTGATGCCGACGACGCGGCGGTCGGGGAGATACGCCACGTGCGCGCGCCCGATGATCGGCGCCACATGGTGCTCGCAATGCGATTCGAAGCGGATGTCGGTCAGCACCACCATCTCGTCATAGCCTTCGGTTTCGGTGAAGGTGCGCTCAAGGAAGGCTTCGGGGTCTTCCTTGTAGCCGGCGAACCACTCGCTATAGGCGTTGACGACGCGCCGCGGCGTCTCGCGCAGGCCTTCGCGGTTGGGATCGTCGCCGGCCCAGCGCAGCAGCACGCGCACGGCCTCTTCGGCCTCCTCGCGCGACGGCAGCGGCGCGCCCGAAGGGTTGCGCGCGGCTTGAGGCAGCTTGGCCGATTTGATCACCGTCATCCGCTCTCTCCTCTCGCCCCGGCGGGCCGCTCAGTGAATCCGCCGCGCCACATGCGGGCTGTCGAGCGAAAACATCGGGATTCGCACCTCGAAGCGCGAGCCGTCCGGCCGCTCCATCTCGTAGGTTCCCACCATGAAACCGGACGGCGTGCGCAGGGGGCAGCCGCTGGTGTACTCGAAGGCTTCGCCGGGCTTCAATACCGGCTGCTCGCCGACCACGCCCGGCCCCTTCACCTCTTCGAGCTTGCCGCGCGCGTCGGTGATCTTCCAGTGCCGGTTCAGAAGCTGCACCGTCTCGCTGCCGCGGTTCTCGATGCGGACCTTGTAGGCCCAGACGTATTTCTCCTCCGCCGGGGAGGATTGCTCCTCGACGAAGACCGGGCGGACGGTGACGGTGATGTGGTCGGTGGTTTCGGAGAACATGCTTTCCGGTGGCCGCGGCCGCCGGGGCCGGGGCACGGCAGAGGAATTTAGGGCCGGCGGCGGGCGAGTCCAGCCCCGCGCGCCGCTCAGTCAAGGACAATGTCGACGCGGCGGAAGCGGGCTTCGTTTTCGTCCGCGAGCGCCGCGCGCTGCAGCAGGCGGATGCGCTCGGCCGGCACGCCCAGCGCCGCGAGCGCGGCGGCGACCTCTTCGGCGCGGCGCCAGGCTTGGCGCGCCTCGACGGCCGTGCGTCCGCGCGGCGAGGCCAGCGCCGAGACCGAGACGATGGCGTTGCGCTCGAGCGCCTCGCGCGCGGCGCGCGCGACCTTGTCGCGTTCGGCGTGCGAGAGCGAAAGGCGGTCATAGCCGAACCGCACCGCGATGGTTTCGCTCTGCGATCCCGCGCCGTCCTCGATCCGGCGCATCGCGTCGATGAATTCGCCGCGGCACTTGGCGGCGGCCGCAGCGCCGGCGCGCTCGGCGGCGCGCTCGACCCAGCAATCGAAGCGCGCCAGCGCGATCGCGGCGGCGACCGCGTTCGGGCCGGCGCGGTGCTTCTCCAACGCGAGCGCGAGCCGGATGCGCCACAGCGAAAGTTCGTGCAGCTCGTCGCGCTCGATGCCGAACCAGCGCTCGAGCTCCTCGGGCTCGATCGGCCCCTGCGCCTCGGCGGCGCGCAACCCCTTGTCGGCGAAGTGCCGCGCATCGATCTGGTCGCCTTCGCCCGCGGCCTTGTAGTTCGCGTAGGCGAGGAATTCGCGCGCGACGCGGCGATGGAACGCGTCCCGCGTCTTGAGCGGCAGCAGCAATTCCTCGAGCGCGACGGTGGCGGCGTAGAAGCGCTCCTCGCACGCGCCGATCGCGGCGGCGTCGCGGCGCAGCGCCGCGCGCAGCGCCCAGCACTCGAGCGCGGTCTGCGCGGCGGCGGCCTGGCGCGGATAGGCTTCGCGCGCCGACAGGCCGTAGAGGCGGAGGAGGCGGAGACGCGCCTCGTCGATCGCGACGCCGGTCGGCCCGTCGAGGCCGAACGAGGCGGGGCGCTCGGGCTCCGGCCAGATGCGCTGGTCGAGCGCCTTCAAGTTGCGGTCGAGCAGCGTGCGGTCGAAATCGGCGCCGGGGGTATCGCCTTCCGCGCGCGCGAGATCGACATAGGCATCGCGCAGCGCGAGCGAGAAGCCGACATACGGCGCCTCGTCGGCCGATGCGTTCACCGGCGTGGTGCCGATCGGCGCATTGGCCGGATTGCTCACGAACTGGACGAGCGCCGTCGCCGCCAGCGTGGCGCAGAAGAAGCGCAGGCTGACGAAGCGCTTCCAGCGCACGCGGCGCAGCGCGGTCCACGCGGCGATAAATCTTGCGCCGGCGGCGTTCACCGGTCGCGGGCCTCCCATCGGCGCTCTGGCGCCCTACTCTAGCTCTCGGATCTCCGCCTAAGCCCTCGAAACGGCGCTTGCGCGCCGTCCCAATGGACGGCCCGAGTTTCCCCTGGTTCCCTTGAAATTAGGTTAGGCCGCGGCGGCGCATGCCGCCAGAGGCCAATGGTTGCAGGCCGGCGCCAGCGGCCGCCCCCAAGCGGCCTGCTCGGCCGCGGGCAAGATGTCGACCGGGGGCCAAAGGCCGGTTTCGAGCGCACCAGCATAAGACTCGGCCAGCCCGCTACGCCGCATTTTTTGCGCCGCACGCACGAAATCGTAGTCAAGCGGCCGGAGCTCGACGCCGATCGCGCCGCCTCTTTCCGGCGTCAGCAGCGCATACCAGACGCGCGGCGTGCCGTCGTTGGCGGGCATGCCGACGGTTCCGGCGTTGCACCAGAGCCGGCCGCCCGGCAGATCGATGAACGGCAGTCCGCAATGCCCGGCCACGACGCCGTCGGCGCCGGCCAGTGCCATCTCGGCGAGCTTGTCGGCCGCCGGCGTCGAGGCGAACACCCAGCCGTTGATGCGGCTGACCGCGCCGTGAATGGCGGCGAGGCGCCGTCCGCCGAGCGTGAAGCGCACGAGGCGCGGCAGGCCTGCCATCCAGCGCCGGTCGTCTTGCGTGATCTCGCGCTCGGCATGGGCATACCACTGCGCCGAGAGCGTGGCACAGGCGCTGCCGGGCGTGAAGCCGCAGGCGCAATCCTCGGCGCCGGCGCCCAACTGCTCCTCGACATTGCCGAGCACGACCGGAATGCCCCAATCGCGGATCAGCGCCACCGTGGCGCCAGGATCCGCGCAATAGGCCACGATATCGCCGGTCGAGATCGTGCGCGCCGGCGGAATGCCGAGCCGCTTGGCCTCGGCGCGGATCGCCCGGGCGGCCTCGAGATTGCTGTAGGGCCCGCCGAACACGAGAACGGGGCCGTCCAAATCACCGAGGTCGCGTTCGCGCGTCACTTCGCACTGCACGAGCCGCCGCCGAGCACGCAGAAGCGCGCGCAATGCGGATGGTTGAGCTTCACGGCGCCGGCGGCATCGGCGAGCAGCGGCCCCATCTCGAACTGCCGATCATAGGGCAGCAGCGTGCAGGCGACGACGGCGGGGCGCCCGGCGCCCTTCCGCTTCACGACCATGCGCGAGCTTGCGCACATCATCGCGTCGGGATGCACGCCCAAGATGCCCCAGCACGCGGTCGTGATCTCGGGCACATCGAGCGTCGCATCCATTTCCGGAAAGAGGACGAGGCGCGCGGGATCCTTGGCGTCGAGCACCAGGCCAAGCTCGCGGAAGAGTCGCTGGTAGCCTTCGCGCAGCTTTTCCTCGCTTTCCTTCCACACGGTCCGACCGGCGATGGCAAGGCTGAAACCGTTTTCGGCGAGCCAGGCAAGTCCCTCGCGCATCGGCGCCCAGCTGCGCTGCCCGCGCTCGAGTTCGTGCAGCGTCGGCGCGTAGTGATCGACCGAAACCCGGAGCGTGAGGCGTGCGCCGAAGCGCTGCTTGAGCGCCAGCAGCCCCGCCTTGTGGCGCTGCATCGGCTTCATCGCGTTGGTGAGCACCAGCACGTCGAAGCCGCGCGCGAGCGCGTCCTCCAGCATCGCCATGATGCCCGGATTCATGAAGGGCTCGCCGCCGGTGAACCCGATCTCGCGCACCGGCCAGCCGAGCGCCGCGACCTCGTCGAGATAGGCGGCCACTTCGGCCGGCGTGAGATACGCCAGCGCGTCGTTGCTGGGGCTCGATTCGATGTAGCAGTTGGTGCAGGTGAGGTTGCAGAGCGTGCCGGTGTTGAACCAGAGCGTCTCGAGGCGCGCGAGCGCCACCGATGCGCGCGCCTCGCCCTTGGCCGTCACGTCGGGATGGCGGAACTTCCGGGCATCGAGGCCCGGCTTCTCCTTGCGCAGCGCTTCGACTGCGGGATTCATCGTCAAAGTTCCTCCCCGTTCCGCCCCGCCGAAAATTCGCGCGCGATTCGGGCCGCGCGCCAAGCCCGGACCCATCTAGGCATGACCACCCCGCCAATGCCAACCACAAGCATGGCGGCGGCGTTCAAAAATACGTCAGGCCGGTGTCAATTGGGCCCACGGCGCCGTCAGGATTTCACGAAAGGGTAGGGGCCGTCGAAATCCCCGATGGGCATGGTGTGGGTGACGAGGCCCGCTCCTTCGGTCCAGCGATGCAGCTGGAAGGCCGGCGGCTCCATGACGAAGCGCAGCGGCGCGCTATCCGCGAGGTCGAGCGCGATCTGATGCGCGGAAGATGGGCAGGTCGAGGCCACCGTGCCGGCGAAGCGGCACTGGATCGCGCGGTGCAGGTGGCCGGCGGCGATGCGCTCGATCTGCGGATGCCGCGCCACGACCGCGGCGAAACCGGATGCGTCCTTCAAGCCGTAGCGATCCATGTACGGCATGCCGGTGGCAAAGGGCGGGTGGTGCATGAAGACGAGCGTCGTCCGCTTGGGCGCCGCCGCCAGCGTGCGCTCGAGCCAGCCGAGGCGTTCGGCGCAAAGCTCGCCGCCGCCCTGGCCGGGAATGTGCGTGTCGAGCGCCACGATGCGCACCGGCCAATCCTCGACCGCGTATTGCAGGAAGCCTTCACGCGGCAGGTAGCGATGCGCCGGAAACGAGCGGCGCAGCGCCTCGCGGCCGTCGTGATTTCCGGGCAGCAGGAAGACCGGCGCCTTGAGCGGCGCGATGATGGATGCGAAATGCGCGTACTCCTCGGCGCTGGCCTGCTCGACGAGATCGCCGGTGATGACGACGAGGTCGGCCGGCGGATCGAGGCGGTTCACGGCCGCGACGGCTGCGGCGAGGAAGCCCGCGGTGTCGACGCGCCCCAACAACAGCCTGCCGGGCGTGCGGACGTGCGTGTCGGTGATCTGCGCAATCTGCATGGGCGGAACGATGCCGTCCGGGCGCGCCTATTGCAACGACCCGCCGGCGGGCGGCCGCGCGGTCAGGCGTGCGTCAGCGTCCCGGGCACCGCGGCGAGGAAAGAGCGCTCCTCGCGCAGGATGAAGCGGCGCTCTTGCGCGAACGCGAAATTGGCCTTGCCCTCGGCGTCGGCGCGAATGCGCGCGCGATAGGCCTCGTAGGCGGCGAGGCTCTCGAATCCGATCACGGCGTAGGCGACATCGTTGGTGCCCTCGTGCGGCAGGAAGTAGCCGAGAAGCCGGCCGCCGCAGCGCGGAATGATGCGGCCCCAATTCTCGGCGTAGGTGGCGAAGGCCTCGCGCTGGAACGGGTCGATCTCGTAGCGGATGAAGCAAGCGATCATGGCGGCGCACCTCTCGTGTAACGCTGCTTCTAGCCGAGGCCGCGCCGCCGATGTTTCGGCCGCCGCCGAAGGATCGCGAGTCGCGCGGCGCCGCGGCGGAGGCGGAGCCGAATGTCTCCGCGTTCTCCGCGTCTGCGGGCGCTGATCGGGCGCGGCACGATGCCGGCTGCGTCTTGCGCCGCCGCGCCCGCGCCCCTAATTTTGCGAGAGCGCCACTGCGGGCGTAGTTCAGTGGTAGAACGTCAGCTTCCCAAGTTGTTTTGTAACGTTCTCACCGCTACTCATGGTGTCTCAAAAAGTGCGGTAATCCTCGCCCCCAACTTTCAGAGAATGCGCTCGTACAACAACACTCCATCTCGTTCTACGCCCGATCCCACTCGCTCCAATTTCACACCTTTCTCGTACCACTCGATTTGAACAGGGCGACTCAGTTTCAGATCGGGTTTCTTTTTAAACTCTTCATCCCAGAAGAACCAAACAGTGAAAGCGTCTTCCTCCGAGTTTTGCTTCATCACTACCGCCAGATCTATGTCGCTGTCCGGCTCATTAGTTCCGCGCGCACGGCTACCGTAGAACCACACACGCTCGATCACCGAGTGCTTCTTTGCCCACTCGATAATCTTCAGTCGGTCTTCTTCAGAAAGGTTCGGCATGGCGAACCACGTTGCATGGTGCATCAAGATGAGTATGTATGAGCCGCCAGACCATCAGTTTCCTTAGCTGACTCTTTTTGGAGCAAAAAAGAGCAAAAATCTAACCTCGGTTAGACGCTAAGTGGCTGATTTTGCTACGTTGCGGGCGTAGTTCAGTGGTAGAACGTCAGCTTCCCAAGCTGAATGTCGTGGGTTCAATCCCCATCGCCCGCTCCAATCCCCTCGAGGAGAATGCCGTGATGCGCAAACTCGTCTGGGCCGCGGCCGGCGTCCTCCTCTGTGCCGGCGCCGCCGCCCCAGAGGCGGTCGCGCAAGGTCAGAACCCGGTCGGTCAGTGGATGACCGAGGGCGGCAAGAGCCACGTGCAGATCTATCAATGCGGGCCGCACCTCTGCGGCCGCATCGTGTGGCTGCGCGAGCCCAACGGCAAGGACGGCCTGCCCAAGGTCGACTTTAGGAACCCCGACCAGTCGAAGCGCTCGCAGAAGATCGTCGGCCTCATGATGATGTGGAATTTCGCCAAGGCCAGCGATCCCGGCGAATGGGAGAGCGGCCGCATCTACAATCCGGAAGAGGGCGAAACCTACAAATCCACGCTGAAGCTCCGCCCCGACGGCAAGCTCGAAGTGCGCGGCTATGTCGGCATCTCGCTGCTCGGCAAGTCGCAATATTGGGAGCGCGTGCGGTAGCGCCGGGAGCGCGCGGCTCCAGCCGCGCTCTTCGTCTCCGCAAAGAAAGGGCACGCCCGGTGGCGCGCGCTCCCGGCGATTACGCCTTCAACTTGTACCCGCGCTGGAACATGGCGTGGCAGATCGCCCAGAGGGCGGCGTTGACCGCGGCCACGACAAGCGCGCCGGCGAGCAGCGGGCCGTCGGCGCGGCCGATGAAGCCGGCGCGGAAGCCGTCGATGAGGAAGAACAGCGGATTGACGTGCGCGATCGTGTTCCAGAAACCAGGCAACCGCTCGATCGAATAGAAGGTGCCGGAGAGGAACGCGGCCGGCGTGACGATGAAGTTCGTCACCGCGGCGATGTGGTCGAACTTGTCGGCCCAGATGCCGCCCATCAAGCCCAGCAGCGAGAGCATCAGCGAGGCCATTGCCGCGTGATAGAGGATGAGGCCCGCATCGCGGATGTGGGTCTCGACGAAGATCGTCATCGCCAGCACGCAGACGGCGCCGACCATCACCCCGCGCGTGACGCCCGCGAGCGCGTAGCCCAGCGTCAGCTCCGAGGGCGAAAGCGGCGGCATCAGCACGTCGACGATGTTGCCCTGGACCTTCGAGATCACGAGCGAGGACGAGGTATTGGCGAAGGCGTTCTGCGCGATCGCCATCATCACGAGGCCGGGGGCGAGGAACTGGTCGAACGGCACGCCCGCAATGCTGCGCCGGTCGCCACCCAAGGCCAGCGTAAAGATCGCGAGGAACAAGAGCGTCGTCACCACCGGCGCCATCAGCGTCTGCTGGCCCACCTTGATGAAGCGGCGCACCTCTTTCTGATAGAGCGTCCAGGCGCCGCGCACATTGAAGAAGCCGATGTGGCGCGGGGCGGGGGGGACGGCGTCTTGCGCGGGGAGGCCGGCGGCGGGAGCGTCGCTCATGGCGCGGCTTTATGCGCTTGGCCCCGAGTGCGGGCAAGGCGCGCTTGCCCTTTGCCGCGCCGCGCCTAGACTCAAGCGCCATGGCCGCCACGACGATTTTCGCGAGCGAAACGGTTTCCGTCTTTGACTACCGGTGCACGGTCGCGCCGGGCACGGCGCCGTTTGTCGAGGCGCACGATGCCTATTCGATCACCTATGTGAGGAGGGGCAGCTTCGGATATCACCGTGGGAGCCGCGCCTTCGAGCTCGTCGCCGGCGCCGCGGTCATCGGCTATCCGGGCGCCGAGTATGTCTGCACGCATGACCACGTGCACGGCGACGAATGCCTCTCCTTCCTATTCGCACCGGCCCTGGTCGAAATGCTCGGCGGCGGGCAGGCCGCTTGGCGCATCGGCGCGGTGCCGCCGCTGGCCGAACTGATGGTCCTTTGCGAACTCGGGCAAAGCGCGGCCGAGGGCGAGAGCGATGCCGGCATCGACGAGGTGGCGATCGCCCTCGCCGCACGCTTCGTCGCCCTCGCGGCGGGTGCGCCGCGCCGGCGGCTCACGCCGAGCGCTCAGGATCGCCGCCGCGCGGTGGAGGCGGCGCTTTGGCTCGACGAAAACGCTGATGCACCGCTCGATCTCGACTGTGCCGCGCGCGGCGCCGGCGTCAGCGCGTTCCACTTTCTCCGCCTGTTCGCGGCCGCGCTCGGCGTGACGCCGCATCAGTATCTGGTGCGCGCGCGGCTGCGCCGCGCCGCGCGCCTTTTGGCCGACGAGGAGCGTGCCATCACCGACATCGCCTACGACGTGGGCTTCGGCGATCTTTCCAATTTCGTGCGCACCTTCCGCCGCGCCGCCGGCGTTTCGCCGCGCGCCTTCCGCAAGGCGGCCAAGGGTGAGCGCAAGATTCTCCAAGAACGGCTCGCGGCACCCGCCTTAGCGTGAACCTCCAACCCGGAGGTTCATCATGTACGACCATATCGGCTTGAAAGTGAAAGATGTTGCCGCCAGCGCGCGCTTCTACAAGGCGGCACTCGCCCCGCTCGGCCACGAAGTGGCGTCGGAGGACGAGCAGGGCGCGGGCATCGGCCCCAAGGGCGCGCCGGCGCTCTGGCTCTATCGGGCCAAGAACGGCATGGGCGGCGTGCATGTGGCGCTGACGGCGCCCGACCGCGCCGCCGTCGACCGCTTCCATGCCGCGGGCTTGAAGGCCGGTGGCCGCGACAACGGCAAGCCCGGCCTCCGCGCCGACTACAGCCCCAGCTACTACGCCGCGTTCCTCATCGACCCCGACGGCAACAACGTCGAGGCGGTGTGCATGTCGTAGCGGCGTCACCCGCGATCGCGGCGCAGCAGGCGGCGGATGCGGCGCACGCCGAGGAACACGAACAGCACCACAAGGGGAATCGCGGCACCCTGCGCCAGCTCCGCATCGAGGGGGACGCCCGCGTGCATGATCGCCTTGGCCGCATAGCCGACGAGGCCCACGACGTAGTAGCTGATCGCGGCCACCGAGAGACCCTCCACGGTCTGCTGCAGGCGCAGCTGGAGCTGCGCGCGCCGGTTCATCGATTCGAGCAGGTCCCGGTTCTGCTCCTCGAGGGCCACCTCCACGCGCGTGCGCAGCAGCTGCGCTGCGCGCGCGATTCGCACCGAGAGCGACTCGAGCCGCTCGGCCACGGAAACGCAGGAGCGCATGGCAGGGGCGAGGCGACGGTCCATGAATTCGCCGGCGGTCTGCACGCCGGCGATGCGCGCCTCGCGCAGCTCGGCGATGCGGTGGCAGACCAGCGCGTAATAGGCCCGCGCCGCGCCGAAGCGGTAGTTGCCCGCCGCCGAGCGGCGCTCGACCTCGGCGGCAAGGCCGGTGAGCCGCGCCAACAGCTCGCGCTCGGCCTCGATGCTGCACGATTCGCGCATCGAAGCCGCGATATCGGCGAGCTGCGCCTCGATCAGCGCGAGAGCTGGCGCCGTCTCGCGCGCGAGCGGAAGCGCCAACAGCGCCAGGATGCGGTAAGTCTCGATCTCGAACAGGCGCTGCAGCAACCGGCCTGCCTGGCGCGGTGCCATGCCGCGGTCTTCCACCAAGATGCGCTCGAAACCGTCGGCGCCGATGCGGAAATCGGTCCAGGCGGCGGCTTTTTCATCGGTTACCAGGCTGCCGGCCAGGATCTCGCCGCCGAGATCGGCAGCGGCGGCATCGGGCCGCGGCGCCCCACTCCGGGCCGCGACGAGCTCGGCATGGATGGCGGCGAGCCGTTGGCCCGGCACGCCCGCGAGCCAGTCGCTCGGCACGGCCGCGGCGGCGGGCTCGCTGAAGGGCCCCGTCCCCGGGCTGCTGCGAAAAAAGGTGTAGGTCGAGAATTCGGTGTGCCGTTCCCAGCGCAGCCGGAAGGAGCCGAGGTCGAGCGAAACGAACGCGGCTTCGCCCGGCAGCGCAGCCCCGAAACGGGCGCACAAGGCGGCCACGTGCGCGCGCTCGGCGGCGGCGGCGCCCTCGCCCGAGAGAAAGGCCAGATGGGTCGCGCGCGTGGGCGCCGTCAGCGCCTCGTAGGGTCGCGCATGCACCTCATCGTGCAGCACGCGTCGCAGCGGATGATCGCGTTCCCCCTGGCTCATGAGGCGGTTATCGCAAGGGGAATGGCGCCCCGGCAATGTGACGGTGAGTCCCCGTCGCAGTCGTGGGCATCGAGCTGTGCCGGGACGAATTGGCGCCCGCGATCCCGTTTGGGGGCTGTGATCGACTTCATGAACCGGAGGTGAACGGCTTCACTGCGGGCGGGGGCGGGTTTGGGCATAGTCCGCGTCAGATGGGGCGGCGGACAGCGCCCCGATGGATCAAACCCGAACCCCTGAGGACCACGCCCATGAAGACCTTCGCCACCCTCGCCGCCGTCGCCGCGCTCTCGATGGGCTTCGCCGGCACCGCCTCCGCCACCTCGCCCGATGCCGAGATCGGCCCGCAGATCAGCAAAGAATCGAGCATCGCGCCGACAGCCTGCTACTACCGCTACTTCTACGTCACCAACGGCTACCAGTACCGCTACTTCTATCGCTGGTACTGCTACTAAGCCGAAGCCGCGGCGACGAGATCGGGAAGCGGCCCATCCGTTGGGGGATGGGCCGCTTCGCTTTTGGGGGCGGCGGGCTGACATCGCGGCAGGGAGGGACCATATTGACGGTTCCGCATCCTCGCGCCGGAGCCCTCCGATGGCCGACCTCGCCCGCATCGAGAATCTCTTCTTTGCCCAGGCCGGCCTCGACCGGCGCCGGATCGAAGGCATCGCCGCCGACGCGCTCGCCAAGGCCGATGACGGCGAGCTCTATCTCGAATATGTCCAGCACGAAGCGCTCGTCTTCGACGACAAGAAGCTCAAGAGCGCGTCGTTCAATACCGCGCAGGGCTTCGGCCTGCGCGCGGTCGCGGGCGAAACGACGGGCTACGCCCACGCCGCCGAGCTCTCGGAGCCGGCGATCAAGCGCGCGGCCGCGACGGTCAAGGCGGTCACGGCCGGGCATGGCGGCGCCGTCGCGCTGGCGCCCGCGGGCACGAACCGCAGCCTCTACGGCGACGTGAACCCGCTCGAGACGCTGCCCTTCGAAACCAAGCTCAAGCTCCTCGCCGACATCGACGCCTACGCGCGCGGAAAGGACAAGCGCGTGCGCCAGGTGAGCGCTTCGCTCTCGGGCGAATGGCAGGCGGTCGCGATCCTCCGCGCCGACGGGCGCTTGGCCGGCGACATCCGCCCGCTCGTGCGCTTGAGCGTCTCGGTCGTCGTCGAGGAGAACGGCCGCATGGAGACGGGCGGCCACGGCACCGGCGGGCGCGCCGCCTACGCGGCCTGGGTGCGCCCCGAGGCGTGGCGCGGCGCGGTCGACGAGGCACTGCGCCAGGCGCTCGTCAATCTCGAATCGGTGCCGGCGCCCGCGGGCGAGATGGTCGTGGTCCTCGGCCCGGGCTGGCCGGGCATCCTGCTGCACGAGGCGATCGGCCACGGCCTCGAGGGCGATTTCAACCGCAAGAAAACCTCGGCCTTCGCCGGGCTCATGGGCCAGCGCGTGGCGTCGAAGGGCGTCACGGTCGTCGACGACGGCACGATCGAAGGCCGGCGCGGCTCGCTCACCATCGACGACGAGGGCACGCCCTCCTCGCGTACCGTCCTGATCGAAGACGGCATCCTCACCGGCTATCTCCAGGACCGCATGAACGCGCGGCTCATGAACATGAAGCCCACCGGCAACGGGCGGCGCCAGAGCTACGGCCACGCGCCGATGCCGCGCATGACCAACACCTACATGCTCGCCGGCGACAAGGATCCCGACGAGATCCTGCGCTCGGTCGATCGCGGCCTCTACGCGGTGAACTTCGGCGGCGGCCAAGTCGACATCACCAGCGGCAAGTTCACCTTCACCTGCACCGAGGCCTACAAGATCGAGGGCGGCAAGAAAGGCGCAGCGGTCAAGGGCGCCACGCTCATCGGCAGCGGCCCCGATGTGCTGACGAAAGTGAGCATGGTTGGCAGCGACATGAAGCTCGACCCCGGCATCGGCACCTGCGGGAAGGACGGCCAGAGCGTCCCCGTGGGCGTCGGCCAGCCGACTCTGCGCATCGATGGGATCACAGTGGGAGGAACCGAGGCGCGCTAAGCCCCTTCTCCCAAAGCTCGGCCGAAGGCCGAGCGACGGGGAGAAGGGGTTGGGGATGAGGGGGCGACGGATCTCTCCAAGCCTCGCTGGAGCGCGGCATCCTTTCGATGGAGAGACCTGTCGCCCCCTCACCCCCCGCCCCCTCCGCCCCAAGGCGAGGGGGTCACACTTTCTTCACGCTGATCCAGCACCCTCCCGTCGCATGATCCCCAAGCCCCGTCTTGATCGCCGCCAGGAAGACCCCCGCCCCTCGGGCGGCGGGTGGCTGTGGGTCATGGCGCTCCTGGCGGTGGCGGCGCTGCTGGGCTGGCTCGCTTCGGAATACGGCGAAAGGTTCGACTGGGGCAGCGACGGCCCGCGCCTCGGCTACGTGTTACTGCTGATCGCGCTCGTGCTGTCGAGCCTAGCGCTCCGGCGCACGCGGATCGGCGGCGCCTTGAGATCGCTGGCCGCCTGGGCCGCGATCGGCCTCGTGCTGGTGATCGGCTATTCCTATCGCGACGAGCTGAAGGCGGTCTGGTATCGCGTCGCCGGCGAGCTCGACACCGCGCGGCCGACGCCGGCCGATCCCGGCCCCGACCAGCGCACGGACCGCCGCGACGACGAGGAGCGTGGCGAGGGCCGCGCGCTCGCGATCCGCCAATCGGCGGACGGCCACTACTACGTCTACGCGCGCATCAACGGCAGCGAGACGCGGCTCCTCGTCGACACCGGCGCCACGGTGACCGTGCTCAGCAAGCGCCACGCCGAGCGCGCCGGGCTTTTCCCGGCGCCGAGCGAATACAAGGCGAGCGTGCGCACGGCCAGCGGCATCGCCAGGGCCGCACCCGTGCGCCTGCGGTCGCTCGAGATCGGCGACGCGCGCCTTGAAGACGTGCAGGCGCTGGTCATGGATACGCCGGGAAACGCCTCTGTCCTCGGCATCGGCACCCTGCAGCGCTTCAGGAGCTACGAAGTGCGCAACGGCGTGCTGACGCTGCGCTGGTAGGCGGAGGACAGAGAACAACCGTCGCCGCGACCGAGATCTTCGGCCGGTTGGAATTACAGCGCGAAGATCTCCATCTCGCCTTCGCGGCCCCGGAGCTTGTGGCGGCCGAGCGGGCGCGGCGCGAAATCGGGGCCGAGATCGGCGCGCGTCGATTCGCTCACCAGGATCGCGACCGGCTGATCCTTGACCAGCACCTTGGCGAGCTGCTCGATGCGCTGGCCGACATTCACCATGTCGCCGATGATCGTGTAGTTGACGCGGCTCGATGAGCCGATATTGCCGACCGTGGCGTCGCCGGAATGGATGCCGATGCGCATGCGCGTCTCGGGCAGGCCGCGCGCGCGGCGTTCCGCGTTGTCGCGCGCGATGGCCTCGCGGATGGCGAGCGCCGCGCGGCAGGCGCGCTCGGCGCGGTTCTTCATCTTCTCGGGGGCACCCCAGAACGCCATCACCGAATCCCCGATGTATTTGTCGACGATGCCGCCTTCGGCCTCGATGCGGTCGGCGAGCATGCCGAAATGGTGGTTGAGATAGGCGGCAACGGCGGCCGCGTCCCGGCCCTGCGACGCGGTCGAGAAGCCGGCGATGTCGGTGAACATCACGGTCAGATGCCGCCGCTCGGATTCGACGTCGCGCGTATCGCCGCTTTTCAACAGGTGCCGCGCCAGCGGCTTCGGTACATAGGCCTCGAACCAGCGCAGCGCGCCGGTCATCGCGTTGAAGGCGCGCGCCTGCTCGTCGATCTCGCGGATGCGGCTGCGCGGCAGCGGCCGCACCTCGGAGACCCGGAGGTCGCCGACGAGCGCCGCCGCCTCGGAAATACGCACCACGGGCCGCGCGAGACGCCGCCCGATCAGCACCGCCATCACGATCGCGCCGAGGATGGCGACGACGCCGGCCACCAGCGCGAGGATAAGGCGGTTGATGATGTCGCTGAAATCGCTCGCGCGCGTGTAGGCGCCGACCAGCAGCGGCTTGTCGCTGTAGCCCGCCAACTCGGCGTAGAAGAACGGATAGTCCTCGCCGCCGATGTAGATCGTGCGATTCTCGATTGGCGGGCGCGCGATGAAGAGGCGGCCGCGATTGTGCCGCTCGTCCCAAAGCGAGGCCAACACCGGGTCGCCGAACTGTGCCAAGGCGGGCAGCGGCTCCGTCTCGGTTGGGCGCAGGCCCTCGCGCATGCGCGCATGGGCGAGCACGCGGTCGCGGCCGTAGAGGATGAACGCGTCGGCGTGCGCCTCGCGCCCCAGCCGGCCGACATAGTCGGAGAGCTCGTCGGTGCTGATCACCGCCACGAGCACGCCGATTACCTGGCCATCGCGGATCACCGGCTGGCCGCGCCCGATCACGGTCTGCCCGATGATGGCAACGAAGAGCGGCGAGATCCATTCGGGCGCTCGGCTGGCGAAGGCGGAGCGGATCATGGCGCCGACGCGGGGATTGTCTTCGGCGCTTCCGATCAAGGTCATGATGCGGCCGCCGACGCGCTGCGCCGAGCGCGCGCGAAGCTCGGAGCTGAAATAGGTGAGGCCGCGCAACTGCGGCGCGCCTGCGATACCGCCGACGAGGAAGGCATCGAACTCCGCCGTGTTCTCGGGCCGAACCCGCCCGGCGCCGATCTCGTCGGCCATGAGCTTCAACTGCGCGGCCGGCGCGTCGAGGTGCTCGCGCAGGCGCTGCTGGAGCTGGTGGACCGTGTGCTCGGCGCGGTCGCGCAGCAATTCGATCGTGTTGCCGCTGGCGCTCCAGAAGGAGAAGCCGAAGACGGCCAGCATCGCGACCACAAGCAGCCCGCCGAAATTCGCGACCAACGCCCACACCACCGAGATGCGCCGCCGCTCCGGCGGCGGGAGCGCCGCGGGCATCTTCTCGGCGGCGGCCTTATCGGCCGCGGGAACCGGCGCTTCGGGCATGGCGGAAAACTAGCGGATCGCCTCGCCGGGCGCGACGATTAACACGCGCGCGGCACCATGGGCCGCACCGGCTGCCAGGGATAGAGCCGCGGCAAGAGCAGCGTCAGCGCCACCGCCAATCCGACAGCCGCGGCGATGGCGACGAAGAACGTCGCCCAATCCTGGGGACGCACCGCGCCGAGCGCCACGATCACGAGATAGATCGGCAGATCGAGAAAATGGGTGAAGGTGGGCATGTGGCGCGCCCGGGCGGCGGCGAGGTCCGCCGTCATCGCGCCCGCTGCGAGCCCCGCGCGCGAGAGGCGGCGAAGATGCATGAAATGGAGGCGCGTTACTGTGTTGCCCTCGATGAACTCGAAGATGAACAGCGCCACCATGCCGGCGAGCCACGGCACGCCCAAGAACGCCCAGCCGCCATAGACGCTCGCGATCAGCCAGCTGCCCGATGCGGCCAGCAGCACCGCGCCCGGCACGACCAGGCCATCATAGGCGACGGCGATGTTGCGCACGGCCTCGGCGAAACGCGGAAGATCGTCCACCTGGCGGGCGCGGAGATCGGCAATGAACACGGCGGCCAGCCCGCCGCCCATCAGTACGGCGCCGATGAGATGCGCGAGCTTCAGCAGTTCGTAAGTCATGGCTGCCTCCTCACGTCCGCGTCGGCAGGGCGCCGCCGGACGCGCGCAGCGCCGGACGGAAAGCAGCGAGTGCCACGATGGCGAGGATGGCCGCGAGATTAAGCGCGCCGGCGATGCTTTCGCGGATGGCCAGTATCTCGAATACGGGCGAGAGCGCGCCCACTCCGGCCCGAGCAAGCGCCACTTCCTCGGCGGCGATCGGCGTCAGCACCAGCGCGCCGTTGAGCGCGACGGCGACGACGAGCGCGAGCTTCGCGACAAGCCAGCGCTGCAATCCTGTGCGCTTGCGGGTCAGGAACGCCAGCGCGGCGCCGCTTATGACCAAAGCGCCCAGGCCGGGCAGCGTCAGCACATAGGTCATGACGAGCTTGGCTTCGAGCACCGGCAGCGCCACGGCGGGATCGGCTGCTGCCATCCGCCCGAGCACGATGTGGCCGAAGATGCTGCCGAGAAAGATGGCGAGGGCGAGGAAGTGGACGATGCGTATTAGGCGATGCATGGGGCTTCTCCTGCTGCGGCGGATCCCCCGATCCTGGCTACTCCGGCGAACGCGCTTGCTCGAGGCGCTGGCGCAACTGGCGGAGAGTCGCGAGTGCGTCAGTGAGCGTGCGCGCCGAGATTCCGTCGGCGATGCGATTGGCCCAGCCGGCCTGCAGGGTCTGCAATTGCGCATAGGCGCGTGTGCCGGCCGCGGTGAACTGAACCAGCGGCGAGCGCTGGTGGTTCGGGTTGGGGGCCAAGGCCACCAAGCGCGCCTCTGCCAGCACATTAACAAGGCGTTGCACGCTCTGGCGCTTCAGGCCCATCTTGCGCGCGATCTGCGCCACCGTGGCCGGGCCCTCTTCAATCGCGCCCAGCACCTGCCAGCGTGCGCTCGAAAGGCCGAGATCCTCAGTCAGCCGGTCGCCGGCCGCGAGCAGGAGGCCGTTCACCCGGAACACCTCTAGCAGCAGCTCGGTGAATGCTGCGCCGCCCGGTGTATGCCGCGCATCGGTGGGTATGCGTGTCGACATGACAGAAGGCTGTCATATTGACAGAATGCTGTCAACACGCGCGCCGCTGGTGCGACAAGCGAGCGCGCGCAGCACCGCGGCGCTCCGCGGCTCGAATTCTTGGCGGGATTGCGCTGGGAACGCCGGCGCGGGCGCAGGCGGCCCTAAAACGCGCGCTCGACGAAGATGGGATCGATATTGCCGTTCCAGCGCGTGTGATAGGCCTCGAGCAATTCCTCGGCAAAGGTGACGTTCTTCTCGGCCGCCGCCTGGATGTCGTTCAGGAACGCGGTTTCGTCCTGGCCGATGCGGTCGTTCTTGGCGCGGCTCTTCAGGCCCTCGCGCGCGAGGGCAAGCATGCGGAGCGCCAGGTCGCGCGCGGTTTCGTTGCGGAACTTCGCCTTGAAGCCCTGCTTCGGCACGGCCTTGTGGAGCGCGTCGCGCTCGGCGGCGCTCCAGCCCTTGACCATGTCCCAGGCGGCATCGAGCGCGGTCTGGTCGTAGAGGAGGCCCACCCACAGCGCCGGCAGCGAACAAAGACTCCGCCAGCGCCCGCCATCGGCGCCGCGCATTTCGAGATACTTCTTGAGTCGCGCCTCGGGGAACAGCGTCGTCAAATGATCGGCCCAATCCGAGAGGCTGGGGCGCACGCCGGCGAGGTTGTGGAGGCGCCCCGCCATGAACGCGCGAAACGATTGGCCCGAGACGTCGACGTACTTTCCGCCGCGGTAGACGAAATACATCGGCACGTCGAGCGCGTAGTCGACGTAGCGCTCGAAGCCCATGCCGTCTTCGAACGCGAACGGGATGAGGCCGGTGCGGTCGGGGTCGGTGTCGGTCCAGATGTGCTGGCGATAGGAGAGATAGCCGTTGGGCTTGCCTTCGGTGAACGGCGAATTGGCGAAGAGGGCCGAGGCCACGGGCTGCAGCGCGAGGGCCACGCGCAGCTTCTTCACCATGTCGGCTTCGGAGGAGAAATCGAGGTTCACCTGCACCGTGCAGGTGCGCAGCATCATGTCGTGGCCGAGTCTTCCCCGCTTCGGCATATATTCGCGCATGATCTTGTAGCGGCCCTTCGGCATCCACGGCACATCCTCGCGCCGCCATTTGGGATCGAAGCCGAGGCCCAACAGGCCCGCGCCGATTTCGTTGCAGATCGCCTTGGCCTCGGCCAAGTGCGTATGCACCTCGTCGCAGGTTTGGTGGATGGTTTCGAGCGGCGCCCCCGAGAGCTCGAGCTGCCCGCCCGGCTCGAGGCTGATCGCGGCTTTGCCCTTGACCGCGCCAATCAGCGTCTCGCCTTCCTTGATCGGTTGCCAGCCGAAGCGGAAAAAGCCCTGGAGCAGCGCCTTGATGCCGTTCGGCCCCTCATAGGGCAGGCGCCTGAGCGTCTTCTGGTCGAACGCGAACTTCTCGTGCTCGGTGCCGACGCGCCACTGCGGGCGCGGCTTCGCCCCCGCCTCGAGATAGGCGACGAGCTGATCGCGGCTTTCGATGGGGGTGGTGTCGGCGGCGGCAGGAACGGACATGGCCGCGTAATTAGTAGGCGAAATCGAATATGTCCATCGTGACGGCCGCGCAGGCCCTGTATGCGGGCCACCGCAAGATACAGGAAGGCGGGGAGACACGAAGGAAGGTTCACGACCAAGACACGAAGGCAGCAGGAAGAATCAGGAATGCGCGCCGCAGGGGCGCCATCGCTTTTCTTGGCGCCTTGGTGCCTCCGTGCCCTGGCGGTGAAGCTTCTCCCCACCTCCCTGCGATTTTCGTTAGATTTGGTTGAGCGGAATCTTGAGATAGGCGGTGCCGTTGGCCTCGGGCGGCGGCGGCTGGCCGGCGCGCACGTTCACCTGCACCGAGGGAAACAAGAGGTTCGGCACGGCGAGGCCGGCGTCGCGCCGCGTCCGCATCGCGACGAACTCGGCTTCGCTGATGCCGTCGCGCACGTGGACGTTGTCCGCGCGCTCGGCGGCGACGGTGGTCTCCCAGGCGAAACGCTCGCGCCCGGGCGCCTTGTAGTCGTGGCAGAGAAACAGCCGCGTCTTCGGCGGTAGATCGAGCACGCGGCGGATGGAGCGATAGAGCGTCGCCGCGTCGCCGCCGGGAAAGTCCGCGCGCGCCGTGCCGAAATCGGGCATGAAGATCGTATCGCCGACGAACGCCGCATTCCCGACGACATAGGTGACGCAGGCCGGCGTGTGCCCGGGCGTGTGGAGCACGCGCGCTTCGAGCGCGCCGATGCGGAACGTGTCGCGGCCCTTGAACAGGCGGTCGAACTGGCGCCCGTCGGTGGCGAAGCCGGGCTCGAAATTGAACAGGGCCGCGAAGGTCTTCTGCACGCGGCCGATCTCGGCACCGATCGCGACCTTGGCGCCGAGCTTGCCGCGGAGATAGGCGGCGGCACTCAAGTGGTCGGCATGGGCGTGGGTCTCGAGGATCCATTCGACCGCGAGCCCGCGCTCCTGGACATAGGCCGCGAGCGCGTCGGCCGCCTTCGTGCTCGTGCGCCCCGACGCGGCGTCGTAGTCGAGCACCGGATCGACGATGGCGGCGGCCGGCCCCGCGGGCTCGCGCACGACGTGGGTCGCGGTGAAGGTGGGCTCGTGGAAGAAGGTGGCGACGACGGGGTTCATCGCGGTCTCCCGCGCTCCGGATTTGGCGCGGCGCGGCGTCGTCGTGGTTGCGTGCGAACGCATGGCTTGCTCCTTTTGGCCGCAGGGCCCCGTGCGCCTTGGCTGCTTGACAACGTATTCAATGCTTATAGATTAGCAATATCTAATTTAACGGCCTCGAATATGTCGCAGATGGACCTGGCTTTGATGGAGCGGGCCGCCGGGCGGGCGGCGGGCCTGATGCGCGCGCTCGCCAACGAGCACCGGCTGCTCATCCTCTGCCAGCTCGCCGCCGGCGAGCGCGGCGTGGGCGAGCTCGTCGAGGCCGTCGGGCTCTCGCAATCCGCGGTTTCGCAGCACCTGGCGCGCCTGCGCGCCGAGGGGCTGGTCAAGACGCGGCGCGCGGCCCAGGCCATCTTCTATTCGCTCGCCTCGGACGAGGTCAGCCGCGTCATCGCGACGCTCTACGCCATCTACTGCCCCGGCCGCGGCGCGCGGGGCTGCGGCCCCGCCGCCAATCCACAACCGCGGAAACCACGCCCATGACCCGGCGAATCGATCTCATGCCGCTCATGCCGGCCGAGGCGAAAGCCCTCGTCGATGCGGGCAAGGCGATCCTCGTCGACATCCGCGAGGCTAACGAATACGCGCGCGAGCGCATCGACGGCGCGTCGCTGGCGCCGCTGTCGCGGTTGGGCGCGGGCGACCGGATCACGCCGGCCGGCGGAAAGTTCGTGATCTTCCACTGCCAGTCCGGCATGCGCACCGCGGGCAATGCGCGCCGCCTCGCCGGCGCCTGCGCGGGCGAGGCCTATGTGCTGGCGGGCGGGATCAACGCCTGGAAGGCCGCGGGCCTGCCCACGGCCTGATCGGATCCGGCGCGAGAACAAGGAAGGGTTCAACCCCGGAGGTCACGGACGCTCGACACAAAGGCCGAGCTTCGGGCGAAGCAAAGCTTCGCCCGTAAGCTCGCTTCGCGAGCGACCGCGAAGCGAGCGACCGCGCCGCGGGCGCGTGTTGCTTTCTCGGTGTCCTCCGTGCCCTTCGTGGCTTATCGTCTCCCATCCAACAGTCGGATTTCTTCGCCCATGAAGCTCATCGGCCGCAATCTCTCGCCCTACACGCGCCGCGTCGCCATCGCGATGAACATCCTCGGCGTGAAGCACGAGCGCGAATACCTTTCGCCCTGGCAGGAGGCGCAGGCGAAGGACATCGCCGCCGCGAACCCGCTGAAGCGCGTGCCGATCATGGTCCTCGACGACGGCGAGAGGCTGATCGAAAGCGGCGCGATGCTCGATTATCTGATGGAACGCGCCGGCGCCGCCAAGGCGCTGATCCCGGCCGCGGGCAAGGACCGCCGCGCGTGCCTCCGCATCATGGCGATCGGCACCGGCATCCTCGACAAGGGCGTGGCCGCGTTCTACGAGCGCACGAAGCGCCCGGCCGAGAAGGTGCATCAGCCCTGGCACGATCATCTCGCGAGCCAAGTGGCCGGCGGCTTGAAGGCGCTCGAGGCGCTGCCGATGACGCCGTGGTTCCTCGGCGACAAGATGACGATGGCCGATGTCACTGCCGCCGTCGCCGTCACCTTCCTCAAGAAGACGAACCCGGCGCTGTTCCCGGCCGGCGCCTATCCCAAGTTGGAGGCCCTCGCGGCCAAGTGCGAGGCGATGCCGGCCTTCCAATCCTCGCCACTCGAGACACCCTAGCTGCGCCGCCTTCGCTGCAGCGCAGTATGCGCGCCCCCGCGGGGTGGCGGCGGGCGGCGCGCCGTGCGATGGTCTGGGGCGGTTGCCGCGATGGAACAATTTCCCTTCAAGACGCGCGTCGTCAGGGAAAGCTACGAATACTGGCTCGGCAAATGTCAGGGCGGTCGCCTGCCGCGCCGCCGGGACATCCGGCCCGAGGAAATCGCCCGCCTGCTGCCGAACATCTTCCTCGTCGACGTCGTCGGCGATCCGCCCGTGTTCAAGTTCCGCCTCGTCGGCACGAAGATCACCGAATGGGCCGCGGGCGAGTACACCGGCGTGACCGTCAACGAGGCCGAATACGGGCCCAACTGGCGCCGCGTCTACGACAGCTACCTCGAGGCGGTGCATAGGCGCGCGCCGGTCTACTCGGAATATTCGGCGCCGTGGAAGGAGCGCGAATTCCTCTTCTACGAGCGCATCATCGCGCCGCTCTCCGACGACGGCGTAACCGTCAACATGCTCTTCGGTGCGCTCGATGTGGTATCGCGGTCGGTGGCCTGAGGCGCGTCCGCTGCACGGACAGGGCCGGTCCACGGTGTAGGCAGCGCTCGCACCCATTCCCTAGGGTCCGCGCAACGAAACGAGGGGAACCGCCATGGCCGAAACCGCCGCCGAGCACGTCGATCATGTCGGCAGCCTGCTGCGCCCGCCCGCGCTGACCGCGGCGTGGTTCGCCGAGGAGCAGGGAAAAATTTCGGCCGCGCAATTGAAGGCGGAGCAAGACAAGGCGATCCGCGACGTGGTGAAGCTGCAGGAGGAGCTGGGTCTCGCCTTCGTCACCGATGGCGAGTTCCGCCGCGGCGGCTGGTCGCGCGGTTTCCTCTCCGCGGTCGAAGGCTTGGGCTTCAAGCCCTCGAAGCTCACCTTCCACAACGACCAGGGCGTCGCCACCGCGGCGCCGGCGCCGGTCGCCGTGGGCAAGCTCAGGCAGAAGCGGCCCATCGTGGCCGACGACTACGCGTTCCTCGCCGGCAGCACGACGCGCCGCGCCAAGGTGACGATGCCGACGCCCTCGCACATGCATTTCGGCCATTTCGGCCAATGCTTCGACCGCAACGCCTACAAGAACATCGACGCCTTCTTCGACGACTTGATCGACATCTACCGCGCCGAGATCTCTGACCTCGCCCGGCGCGGCTGCACCTTCCTGCAGCTCGACGAGGTGCCGCTGACCTTGCTCTGCGACGAGACCAATCGCGGCATCGCGCGGACAGAGGGCGACGATCCGGAGAAGCTCGTCGATCTCTACATCGATCTCATCAACCGCGCCGTCGCCGGCCGGCCGAAGACGATGCGCGTGGCGCTCCATCTCTGCCGCGGCAACATGCAGGGCCTCTGGATGGGCGACGGCGGCTACGCGCCCATCGCCGAGAAGCTGTTCAACCAGCTCGACGTCGATGCGTTCCTGATGGAATACGATTCGCCGCGCGCCGGCGATTTCGCGCCGCTGCGCCACCTGCCCAAGGGCAAGCGCGCCTATTTGGGGCTCGTCAGCACGAAAAACCCGGCGGTCGAAAGCGCGGATACGCTGCGCCGCATGCTCGACGCGGCGGGAAGGCATGCCTCCGCCGACCAGCTCGGCCTCTGCCCGCAAT
The DNA here is from genome assembly GCA_036555425.1 of Alphaproteobacteria bacterium. GTDB lineage: Bacteria > Pseudomonadota > Alphaproteobacteria > Bin65 > Bin65 > SBBV01. The sequence continues at coordinate 36,826 of DATBLL010000124.1, forward strand.
GCGGCTTCGCGAGCTCGGCGATGTCGAAATTCAACGTGCTCCCCAATCCCATGACGCCTGAGCTACAAAGGCAGAAGCTCGCGCGCCTCGTCGAGGTCGCCGGGCGGACATGGGGCAGCGCATGAGCGAGATCACGATCGTCAAGCCTGGGCCGCACGATCTGGACGGCTGGCGGCGCCTCTACGACGGCTACGCCAAATTCTACAAGCGCGAAATAAACGACGCGATCGCCGGTCGCGTCTGGGTCTGGGTCACGGCCGCCGAGCCGCACGGCCCCTGCGAGGGCCGCATCGCGCGCGCCGCAGACGGGCGCGTGGTGGGCCTCGCGCATTTCCGCGACATGGCGAGCCCGCTGCGCGGTGCTGTCGCCGGATTTCTCGACGACCTTTTCGTCGATCCGGCGTTTCGCGGGAAGAAAATCGGCCGCCTGCTGCTCGACGAGGTCGCCGCCATCGGCCGGGCGCGCGGCTGGCCCTTCTACCGCTGGCTCACCGCCGACGACAATTACCGCGCGCGCACGCTCTACGACCAGGCCGCCAAGCGCACGATGTGGATCACCTATCAGTACGATTTGGGATCGCGATGAATAGCCGTTCGTCGGACGGCTCGTCGGCGGGCCGTGGATTGCGCAGAATGCCGACCGGGGCGCTTATACTGACGCTTGGGCTTTTCGCCGCCTCGCTCGCGCACGCCCAAGTCAACGAGGGCCGGTGCGAGAATCCGGCCCCTCCCTTCACGCTGACGGAGGGCAATCGGCTGCGCGGCGCGGAACTGGTGGCTCTGCTATCAGGCAAGGCAATGACGTATTTCCGGAAGTCGAAGGTAAACCGGGGGCAAAACAGATACCTGAAGCTGCACCGGCAGTTTCGACCGGACGGATCGTCGCTTTTCACGTGCGAAATGGGGCCGTCGCTCAACGGGCCATGGCGCCCGTGCCGAAGAATAGCCACGGCCAGGAGTTCGGTCGAAGGGAACCGTGAGATCGGTGTTTGGGAAACTCGCGAAGAGTCTGTCTGCTTTAAATTTGTCTCGCTCGGATCCGGCACGCCCCTGTGCTTCGCCATTCACCGCGAGGCAGGGCGATTCTACGCGAAGGTCACGCGTTCGGTCGGCAACTGCGTCGAGGGCGATTTTGCGATCGATCCACAGCCGGCGCGATAGCGCCCGAGCGCTTTCGCGGGCGGCGCTGGCCATCGCCGCAACGTGCCTGGACCTTGCCTTTTTCGCCGCCTAGCGTCGCCGGAATGAGATCGCGCTTCGTCCTAGCGGCGCTCGCTGCGCTGGCGGCTCTGCCGGTCCGAGCGCAAGAGATCGCGCCGCCTTCGGGCGGCTGCCACTACGAGATCGCGCTCGCCGATCCCGAGGCGCGCATGCTCGATGTGGCGCTCGCCTGCGCCGGCGACGGCCCCTTCGCGCTTTCGACCTATCGTTTCCTCACCGACGCGCAAATCCGCGATTTCCGCGCGGCATCGGGCAGCAGGCTCGACAAAGGGCAAGGGGCCTGGGTGCTCAAAGGCGCGGGCGGCTTCGCGCGCGCCGCCTATCGCTTCGATGTCGACGCATTGGCGCGCTCCACCAACAGCCCGGCGCTCGGCCAGCGCGTCGGCGGCTCGGTCGTGGCCACGGCGCGCTCGTTCCTGCTGCTCCCCGAGGGCGGCAAGACGCGTATGACGCTCACGCTGCGCTTCACGACGCCGCCGGGCGCCCAGGTGCTGACCGGGCTCGCGGCCGCGGGCGAGGCGCAGCGCCTCGACACCGCCGATCTCGACCTCATCGGCTTCATGGCGATGGGCCGGCTCGACGTGCTCAGCGTGCCGGTCGAAGCCCGCGGCGGCGCGGGCACGCTCACCGTCGCCATGCTCGACGGCAAGCGCGCGATCGGCAACGACGAAATCCAACGCTGGATCGGCGCCTCGGCCGCGCGCATCGGCGCCTATTTCGGCGGCTTCCCGGTGAAGCAGGCGCTGATCGTGCTCGAGCCCGTGCCGAACCTCCGCTATCTCCGCCGCGGCCTCGTGATGGGCGGCGGCGGCGCCACGATGCTGCTGCGCATCGGCGCCGAGACGCAGGCCGAGGATCTCTTCCGCCAGTGGATGCTGATGCACGAGCTCGTGCATTTCGCGGCGCCGTTCATCGAGGGCCACACCTGGCTCATGGAGGGCATGGCGGTCTATGTCGAGACGCGCCTGCGCGTCGCCGCCGGCTGGTTCCCCGAGGACCAGGCCTGGCGCGGCTTCATGAAGAACGTCCGCCAGGGCATGCCGGCGATGCAGCGCACCGGGCTCGCCGCGGCGCGCGGCATCGGCCCGGTCTATTGGGGCGGCACGCTCTTCATGCTGCTCGCCGATGCCGAGATCATCGAGAAAAGCCAGGGCACCAAAAGCCTCGCCGATTGCTTCCAGGCCGTGCTCGACCAGGGCGGCGACGCGGCGCAGCGCTGGAGCCTCGAGCGCTTCATCGCGGTCTGCGACGCCGCCACCGGCTTCGGCACGATGCGGCGCCTCGCCGCCGCTCATACCTGGAAGGGCAGCGATCTCCACCTCGCGCCACTCTGGGCCAAGCTCGGCGTTCAGCTCACCGAATACGAAGCCGGCGTGAAGTACGACGACACGGCCCCGCTGGCGTGGGTGCGCAAGAAGATCATGCAGGGGCCCTAATCCCCTCTCCCACTTGGGAGAGGGGGCAGGGGGGCGGGGCCGACGGGTGCTTGCAGCGAACACGGTTGCGCAGGCGAGCCCTTGGCGCGTTGGCGCGTTGCCGAGAGAGCCCCATTCGTTCCAGCGGAATCGGCTGGCGGTTAGACATCCGTCGTCCCCCCATCCCGAACCCCTTCTCCCAAGGGAGAACGGGCTTGCGTCGCCGCGTCTTGAGCGCCCCATGCGTCGGAAGTACGTTTTCGGCGGGAGGAGCCCGCTCATGTTCCTGCGCAACGCCTGGTATGTCGCCGCCTGGGGCCGCGAGATCGGCCGCACGCTCACGCGCCGCGTCCTGTTGAACGAGCCGGTGGTGCTCTACCGCACCGAGGACGGCCGCGCGGTGGCGCTCGAAGACCGCTGCTGCCACCGCCGCTATCCGCTCTCGGACGGCAAGCTCAAGGGCGACCGGCTCCAGTGCCACTATCACGGCCTCGAATACGAGGCCGACGGGCGCTGCGTCTTCGCGCCCGGCGTCGCCAATCTCCCGCCGCAGGCGCGCGTCAAATCCTATCCGCTGGTCGAGCGCAACAAGTGGCTCTGGATCTGGATGGGCGATCCGGCACTGGCCGATCCCGCCAAGATCGAGGATTTCCACTGGCTCGACGACCCCGCTTGGGGCGCCGAGGGCACCGTCTACCACGTGAAGGGCGACTATCGCCTGATCATCGAGAACCTGCTCGACTTGACGCACCTCACCTATGTGCACGAGGCCACGATCGGCAACTACGCCACCGCCAATGCCGCCGAGATGAAGTTCGAGCAGCGCGGCGCCGGCGTGCGCGTCACGCGCTGGATGATCGACCAGCCGCCGCCGCCCACCTACGTCAAGGCCGGCGGCTTCACCGGCAATGTCGACCGCTGGCAGATCATCGATTGGACGCCGCCCGCGAATGTGCGGCTCGACGTCGGCGCCACGAATGCCGGCACCGGTGCGCCGGAAGGCCGGCGCATTGGCGGCATCGAGATGTGGAATTTGAACTCGATCACGCCCGAGACCGAGACGACGTGCCATTATTTCTGGGCTCAGGCGCACAGTTTCGAGCCCCGGAACCGCGCCGTCACCGAGATGCTGTTCAACCAGATCCACACGACCTTCCTGCAGGACGTCGCGATCTTCGAGAAGCAGCAGCGCAACATCGCGCTCCGGCCCGAGGCGCCGTTCGTCAATCTTCCGTTCGACGGCGGCAACATCCAGGCGCTGCGCCTCCTCGACCGCCTGATTCGCGCCGAGCGCGAAACGATGCGCGCCGCGGCGGAATAGCGGCATGGCGCGCGACCAGATCTATCTCAACGATCCGCTCTACGACTACATGATGGCGGTCTCGGACCGCGAGACGCCGCTATTGGCGCGGCTGCGCGCCGAGACCAAGAAGCTGGCCCTGGGCTTCTGGCAGGTGCCGGCCAACGAGGGCCAGTTCCTGCACGTGCTGGTGAAGGCGCTCCGGCCGATGCGCATCCTCGAAGTCGGCACCTTCACCGGCTATTCGTCGCTGTCGATGGCGACGGCGCTGCCGCCGGGCGGCACGATCCTTTGCTGCGACATCAGCAAGGAATTCACCGATGTCGCCCGGCGCTACTGGCAGGAGGCCGGCGTGGCGGACCGGATCGAGCTGCGCCTCGGGCCCGCCCTCGACAGCCTGGACGCCCTCCTGACCGAGGGGCAGGCCGGCACCTTCGACTTCGCGTTCCTCGACGCCGACAAGGTGCATTACCCCGAGTACGCCG
>DATBLL010000135.1:0-2050 GCA_036555425.1 Alphaproteobacteria bacterium
CGCTGGCTGTGTCATTCATTGCTTCCGCCGTCACCGCCGCTTGGGCCGAAGATGCGCCCAAACGGATGAGCCTCGCCGCCACCGACGAGGCCGCGCCGGTGCTGAACGACCTGCTGCCGAAATTCAAGGAGCGGTCGGGTATCAAGGTCGAGCTGGCCGTCCGTCCCGCGGGCGAAGCGGCCGATCTCGCGCGCCAGGGCAAGGTCGACGCGCTCATGACCGACGACCCCGAGGGCGAGGAAGCACTGCTCAAGAGCGAGGATGCGATCAAGCGGCTCGACGTGATGTATGCCGAGCTCATCGTCGTCGGCCCCGCCTCCGACCCCGCGCGCATTGCCGGCATGGCCAGCGTCGTCCATGCCTTCGCCGCGATCGCGCGCACGCAATCGGCCTTCGTCTCGCGCGGCGACAAAGGCGGCCTCCATCGCACCGAGCGCCGGATTTGGGAAGAAGGCGGCTATCCCAAGCCCGAGCGCGCCGGCGGCTGGTATGTCGAGGTCAAGGGCGACATGCCGGCAGCGCTCGCCGCGGCCGCCAAGAGCAGCGCCTACATCCTCGCCGACAAGGCGGCGTGGCTGCAATTCTCGGCGCGCGGCCAGCTCGTGGTGATGGTGGCCGACGATCCCCGCCTGCAGCAGCGCTTCTCGATCACGCTGGTCAATCCCGCGAAGCACAAGCATGTGCGGGGCGCGCAGGCGCAGGCCTTCGCCGAGTGGCTGATCTCGCGCGACACCCAGCTCGAGATCGGCCGCTTCGCGCTCGGCGGCGAGCAGCCCTACGCACCGCAATTCGGCCTGTCCGGACGCTGACCGCGCCGGGCCGCGGCGCGATAAATCTATTGATAGAGGGTTATAGCCGTGCGGCCATATCGCTTGGCGGTTTCCCTTGCTCGACCGCGGCCGAGGCATTAACTCATCGGGCGATGAACGCGCCCTACCCCGCGCCGGCCGGCCCTGCTCCGCTCGTCGATCCCTACGCGCGGTCGATCAGTTATCTGCGCGTCTCGGTCACCGATCGCTGCGATTTCCGCTGCGTCTATTGCATGGCCGAGGACATGCATTTCCTGCCCAAGGCCGATCTCTTGACGCTCGAGGAAATGGCGCGGCTTTGCGCGGCCTTCATCCGCCGCGGCGTCAGGAAGCTGCGCCTGACCGGCGGCGAGCCGCTCGTCCGGCGCAACGTGATGTGGCTGGTGCGCGAACTCGGCAAATACCTCAACGGCGGCGGGCTCGAGGAGCTGACGCTCACGACCAATGGCAGCCAGCTCGGAAAATACGCGGGCGAGCTCAAGGCCGCCGGCATGCGCCGCATCAACGTCTCGCTCGACACGCTCGATCCTGGGAAATTCGCGGCGATCACGCGCTGGGGCCGCCTCGGCCAGGTGCTGGCGGGCGTCGAGGCCGCGAAGGCCGCGGGCCTCGCGGTCAAGATCAATGCGGTGGCTCTCAAAGGCGTCAACGACGGCGAGTTCGACCGGCTCATCGCCTGGTGCGGCGAGCAGGGCCACGATCTCACGCTGATCGAGGTCATGCCGATGGGCGAGATCGGCGGCGAAGCCGGCCCCGGCGACCGTCTCGCGCAATACCTGCCGCTCTCGATGGTGCGCGCGGACCTGAAGAAGCGCTGGACGCTCGAGGAGACCGACTACCGTACCGGCGGGCCGGCGCGCTATTGGCGCGTCAAGGAAACCGGCGGGCGGCTCGGCTTCATCACGCCGCTCACCCACAATTTCTGCGAGCTCTGCAACCGCGTGCGCCTCACCTGCACCGGCATGCTCTATATGTGCCTGGGGCAGGAAGACAGCGCCGATCTCCGCACCCCACTGCGCGCGTCGGCCGACGATGCGGCGCAGGGCGACGGCGCGCTCGAGGCCGCCATCCGCGCGGCCATCGCGCGCAAGCCCAAGGGCCACGATTTCATCATCGACCGCCGCCACGGCACCGCCGCGGTGCCGCGCCACATGAGTGTCACCGGCGGCTAAGCCGCCGCGGGCGGCTGAAACCGCTACTTGATCGCGATCTGCAGCGTGTAGCTCGTGCCGTCGCTGACC
>DATBLL010000139.1:0-7044 GCA_036555425.1 Alphaproteobacteria bacterium
AGCGATTGCTGCAAGGCGACGCGGACGCTCACCTCGCCCATGTAGCGGCGCTGGAAATTCTCGGGGCGATAGTCGCCGAAGCGGGTCGGCCCGTCCGTGACGATCGTCTCGGGATGGACGAGGCCGAGGTCGAAGCCGAGCCCGTAGATGAACGGCTTCAAGGTCGAGCCCGGCGAGCGGATCGCGCGCACCATGTCGACCTGGCCCTGGCGGCGCGCGTCGAAGAAATCCGCCGAGCCCACATAGGCGCGGATTTCGCCGGTCACGTGATCGGCGACGAGGATCGCGATGTTGGCTTCGGGCGCGAGGCCGGCGAGCTCGGACCTGGCCAGCGCCTCCATCGTCTCCTGCAGCTTGGCGTCGAGCGTGCTGGCGATGCGCGCCGACTTCGGCGCGGCCGCGGCCGCGCGTTCGCGCAGCTCGGCGGTGGCGTGCGGGGCGAAAAAGGGCAGCGCGCGGCGCAGGCGCGGGACCGGCTCGGCGCGCGCCTCGGCGGCCATGGTCGGGGAGATCACGCCGCGCGCTTCGAGCACCGAGAGGATCTTGTCGCGCGCGGCCTTGGCGGCGGCGGGGCGGCGGTCGGGCCGCGTCGCCGCCGGCGACTGCGGCAGCGCGATCAGCAGCGCCGCCTCGCCCGCGGTCAGGTGCAAGGGCTCCTTGCCGAGCCAGGCGAGCGACGCGGCGCGCACGCCCTCGAGATTGCCGCCATAGGGAGCGCGCGCGAGATAGAGCGCCAGGATGTCGTCCTTCGAGAGTGCCAACTCGAGCTGCAGCGCGCGGAAGGCTTGCTTGGCCTTGGCCCAGAGGCCGCGCGGCGCCGGCGCGATGAGGCGCGCCACCTGCATGCTGAGCGTCGAGCCGCCCGAGACGATGCGGCCGTTGATGAGCCACTGGCCCGCGGCGCGTACGACCGCGATAGGGTCGACGCCCGGATGGTAGCGGAAGCGCCGGTCCTCGTAGGCGACCAGCATCTTCAGGTAAAGCGGCGAGACTTCGTCGGGGCGTGCGGCGAGCCGCCAGGTGCCGGCATGGGTCGTGAACGCGCGCAGCATGCGCCCGTCGCGGTCGACGACGACGGTCGAGGCTTCGCCCGCGCGCGAAAGATCGAGCGGATAGACGCGGTCGAGGACCGCGAAGCCCGCCGCGAGCACGCCGGCGCCGGCCGCCGCGCCGAGGGCGAGGCCGCGTGCGCGGGCGCAGAACCGGCGTTCCCAGCGGGCGGATCGTTGCGTCATTGCCGCGGCAGGATCGTCACCGTGCTCATGGCGTCGCGGCCGAACATGGCCGGGGCGTACATGTCCTCGACATTGGCGGCGGGCAAACGGAAGGTGCCCGGCGTCACCGCGCGCACGACATAGGCGAGATAGAAGTCGCGCTTGTTGCTCCAGATGTCGAGCGCGGCGACGAAGCGGTCGTCGCGCGGCTCGACGGCGCGCGGGCGCGCGAGCTCGGGCAGCCATTTCATCTGTTCGGGATCGCGGCGGTCGAGGCGCGGGTTCTCGATCTCGAAGCCGGCGGGCAGAAGATCGACGACGAGCCCCTGGTGCGGCCGTGCGCCGGCGGCGCTCACCTTGATCACCGCCACGAGCACGTCGCTCTGGCGCACCTTGGCGAGATCCACGCGCTCGCCTTTCAAGTTGTAGAACACGCGCGTCACCTCGAAGCCGTTCTTCTCCGCCGGCTGATCCTTGGCCGGGATGCCGGTGAGCGTGGCGCCGACCCAGATCTTGTCGTCGCCGCCGTTGACGACATCGAAGTGCTGGCCGAGCGCCTGGCTGCCGAAGCGGCCGGCGAACGGCTTGCCGACGCCGCTCTGCTCCTTGCCGCCGATGCGCGCCTTCCACGCGGCGCCGGGCGTGGCGAGCCCGTGCGCGGCGAGGAGAAGCCAGGCCTGCTCCTGCGTCGAGAGGTAGCTCTGCTGGCGGCGGGCGAGCCGCACCGAGTAGAGCACCTGGTCGAGCGTGGCGCCGCCGGGCTGCGCCGTACTCGCGAGAGCGAGCACCCCGGCCTGGTCGCGCAGCAGCGAGCCGTAGTCCTGCACCAGCGGGCGCCAGTAGCGGTCCTCGGGCGCCGGCCGGCCGTTATGCTCGCGCGCCGCGTCGAACGCGCTCTTGGCGCGGGCGGCGTCGCCGAAGAGCGCCAACGCCGCGGCGAGCTGCGCCTTGGCCAGCGCCGTCGGGATGACCTTGAGCTGCGTGTCGTGCAGATAGCGCAGCGCCGCCACGTCGCCCTTGCTGTTCGCCGCGAGCACGTAGTGGGCATAGGTCAGCACCGGCAGCGCGGGCGCGTCGTAGGAGAGATCGCGCGTCATCGCGTCGAGCCGCTTCAAGCCCTGCTCGAACGCGATATCGGGCACGACATAGCCCTTGGCGCGCGCCTGCGTCAGGAAGTCCATGATGAACGCGGTCAACCAGCCGCCGCTCTCGTCGAACGAGCTCCACATGCCGAAGCCGCCGTCGCGCGCCTGCATCGCGAGGATGCGGAAGATCGCCTGCTGCACGCGGTCGCGTAAGCTGGGCTCGTCCTTGGCGATGCCGATCGCCTGCGCCACTTCGGCGAGGTAGAGCAGCGGCAGTGCGCGGCTCGTCACCTGCTCGGCGCAGCCATAGGGATAGCGGTCGAGCGAGGCGAGGAGATCGGCGATGCCGAGGTCGGGCGTGGTGCCGACGGTGAGATAGAGCGAGGCCGTTCCGGGCAGGAATTCGCCCAACTCTTTCTGCCCGAGCGTGAACGCCTCGCGCTTGTCGAGCTGGCTCGACAGGAAGCGCGCGACACTGGTCTGCGCGGGTCTCACCGCGATGTCCCAATTGCGCGCGAGCGAGAAGTTCTGCGGCCCGTCGATCTGGAGCCGCACCGCCGCCGTGCCGGGCCGGAGCCCGGCCAGCGTAAAGGCGAACTGCTGGCGCTGGTCCTTGGCGAGCTGCACCGTCTGCTCGGTCTGCCCCGCCACCGCGGCTGCATTCTCGCCGCCGGTCGAAAGGCGCACGCGATAGGCGCCGGCCGGGCCGTCGACATTGTGGATCACGACCGTGACGCGGCCGCGATCGTCGGGTGCGAGGAAGCGCGGCAGCGTCACCGTGCTCACGACCGGGTCGCGCACGGTCACGTTCAGCTCGGCCTTGCCGAGCTTGCTCGCGGTCCAGGCGACGGCCATGACGCGCAGGCGCCCGTTGAAATCGGGCACGTCGAGCGAAACCGTGGCCTCGCCCTTCTCGTCGGCGCGCACGATGCCGGAGAAGAGCGAGACGACCTGGATCGTGCTCACATCGAGCCCGCCCAAGTGGCGCGATTCGCCGTCGCCGCCCTGGCGGATTTCGCCCAACCGCCCGGCATAGGCGTCGATGAGGCGGCCGTAGTCGTCGCGCAGCTCGAGCGCCAGCTTGCGCTTGCCGTAGTAGTAGGCATCGGGCGCCGGCGTCTTGTAGCTGGTGAGGGACAGCACGCCCTCGTCGACTGCGGCCAGCGTCAGATACACGGGCTCGCCGCGCGCGCCGTCCACCACCGACACTTTCACGTCGAGCTTCTTGCGCGGCGTCATCAGCTCGGGCGCGCCGAGCTTCACCGTCAGCACGCGCTCGGCCGTGTCGCGGCCGAGATAGGCGACGCCGATGGCGCGCGAGGGCCCGAGGCGCTCGGCCTTGCCGTTCGGTCGATAGGCGGTGGCGAGGACGTAGACGCCCGTGCCCCAGCTCTCGTCCACGGCGATGTCGATGACTTTGCCGCCTTCGGGAACCGCCTCGTGACGGCTCAGCAGCACGCGGTCGGAGGCGACGACGACGTGCACGACCCCGGCGAAGGGCGAGCGGATGCTGAGCTTGGCGGTCTCGCCGGCCTTGTAGCTCGGCTTGTCGAGCCGCACCTGCAGCTTGTCCGGCACCTCTTCGCTGTCGCCGCCGTAAACCCAGCCGACCGAATAGCGGTAGCTCGCGACCGGGCCGCTCGCGTCGCTGATCTCGAGGCGATAGCGCCCGCTCGGCCGGGTGAAGGAAAGCTCGGCCGGCTTGTCGGCGGCGATTTCGAGTTCGCCCTTCTGCACCGGCTCGTCGCGGCGCACGCCGCGATAGTTCCAGCGGCCGTCGGTGTTGTACCACTGATATTCGAAGACCTCGCGCACGAGCTCGAACTTGAGCTTGCCCGCGGCCTTGCGCGTGCCCTCGCGATCGACGGCCACCGCCTGGAATTTCGCCGGCCGGTCTTCGGCAACGGTGCCGTCTTCGCTGTCGAGCTTGATCCCGTAGTAGAGCGCGCGATGCGCGACCGGCACCGAGACGCGCCGCTCGATCGCGCGGCCGCCCTCTTCGTTGAGCGTCACGCGGATGTCGGCCGTGAGCGGGCGTGTCGTCGTCGCGAACTTTTCGTCGAGCGAAACGTCGAGCGCGGCTTCGCCCTTGGCGTCGGTCTTGGCCGAGGCGATCTCCTTGCGCTTGGCGTCGAAGCGCTCCTGCACCAGCCCGAAGAAGTATCCGGGCAGCGCCGGGAAGGCCGCGCCGTCGAGCTTGATCGTGGCTTCGCCGTCGACGGCGAGATCGGCCGCGGGGGCTCCGTAGAGAAAGCGGCCGACGACGCTGATCTTGATCGGCTTGTCCGGTGCCAGCACCTTGGGCTCGGCCGCGAGGGTCATTTCGAGCCGCTCGGGCACGAAATCCTCGAGCTTGAATCCGGTGCTGCCGATCGCCGGGCCCTTGGGATCGACATGGGCGACGATGCGCCAGCTCCCGGTCGGCGCCGATTTGGCGATCGGGATCGAGACGGTGTAGCCGGCGGCGCTTTGCGAGCGCAGCGTGAAGCGCTGCGCCTCGACGCCGTCGGGGCGGATCAGGCGCAACACCAGCGGCGTGTCGCCCATGGCCCGCGCATTGTTGTCGCGCAGCAGCGCCGCCACGTGCACGGTCTCGCCCGGGCGATAGACGCCGCGCTCGGTGTAGACGAAGGCGTCGGCGCCGTTGGGCGCGTCGCGCCCGCCCACGCCGCGGTCGGTCAGATCGAACGCGGCGCGGATGAGATCGATGAAGGCGAACTCGCCGCCGGCGGTGGTCAGCATCAGCGCCGCGGCGCGGTTGCCGCCCCGGCCGCGCAGCAGGCCGGGCGCGAAACTGGCGCGGCCGTCGGCGTCGGTGGTGGCGGTGCCGAGGACCTCGTTGTTGCGCGCGAGGAGGCGCACCTCGACGCCGGCGCGCGCCTGCGCGCTCTCGTACGAGCGCACGAAAACCGCGAGGCCGCCCTCGCCGGTGTAGGTGCTGACGCCGAGATCGGTCACCACCACCCACTGCGTCGCCCATTCCGAGGATTCGCCGTCGCCGTCGTCGTCGCCGGTCTTGGCCTTGGGCGCCGAGCGCGCCAGCACCACGTAGATGCCCGGTTTCGGCTGCTTCACCACGTCGGCGAACGGAACCGCGGTCACGGCCTCCTTGTTGCGCTCGCTCGGGATGCGCATGGTGCCGGTCCAGACCAGCTCGCCCTGGTTTTCCTCGATGCGCTTGGCGCTGTGCTCGTAGAGCAGCTCGCGCACGCGGTCGCCGGTGATCTCGTTGATGAGGTTGCGGTCGTTGATGCGCAGCACGCGGATCTCGGCGCGCTCGACGTTGACGGTCGAAAGCGGAATGCCCTGCCGGCTCGCCTTGGGCAGGATGTAGGCACGGCTCCGGAACGCGAGCGTCACCGGCCGGTCGGGCACGGCGATGACGTAGGTCTCGGTGCGCGGCACGATCAGCGGCCCGGTCGAGGGCAGGCCTTGGCGCACGGTCACCTTGTAGCTCTGGCTGAAGCTCACGCCGGAGATGCAGAGCGTCCGCTCCTTGGCGTCGAACGCGGCCTTGATCGGCGGATCGATGGCGATGAAGCGCGCGAAGAGGTTGGGCTCCTGCTCGGGCAGGGCCTTCGAGAAGGTGAGGCAGAGGCGCGGCTGCTCGCTGTCGACGTCGGCGCGCGTGGTCACGACCTGGTGGCGATACTGCATCACCATCGCGTTCAGGCGGTTGCGCACCGTCGGGTTGGTGTCGAGCTTCAGCGAGTCTTCATAGGCGGCCATGCCCTCTTCGGGCTCGCGCATGATCTCGTGCCAGTAGCCGATGTAGTAGAGCGCGAGCGCGCTCTCCTTGCTGTTGGCCGCCTTCCTCCACGCGACGTGCGCGGCCACGAGCGCGCGGCGGTGGTCGGCGGCGCGCTGGGCGCCGAGCGCGTTGGAGTAGGCGATCCAGACCGCGTAAGTGGCGCCGCCATGGGCGATGACGCGCTCCAAGAGCGGGACCGCCTCGGCGAACTTGCGTTCGCGCACGAGGCCCGTCGCCACCGTCAGCGCCGGCTGCGCCAGCTGCGGTTGCGGCCGCTCGCCGGGCTTGAGCAGGCGCGTTCGGATGTCCTGTTCGAACCGGGCGGCGGCGGCCGCCGCCGAAGGCGTATCGTAGGCCTGGGCGGCGGCGGGCGGTGCGATGGAGAGGAGAAGGAGGAAAGCGGGCAGGAGCGCGCGCGCGAGCAGCGTCATCGACGGATACCTCAGTTATCGGCTCGGCAACCGCAATCGCCGAACCCCTCTTATTCTTCCGGCCGCGGCGACGGGCGCCGCACCCAGAGATATACGCTAGTTTCCCGCTGCGCGGGCCTTTCGCGCAATACTTTGTCGTTTGTGCGGCGGAGACGGAGGCAAAGCGGTGAAATCGTCAGGGGAATCGGCGGCGGCCGCCGCCATCATCGAAGCACTGGGCCTGGTCCCGCATCCCAAGGAGGGCGGATACCATCGCGAGACCTACCGCGCCGGCGAGGCGCTGCCGCGGGGCGCCATCGCCGGGCGCTATGCCGGCCCGCGCGCCGCCTCCTCCGCCATTTACTATTTTTTGACGCCAACGACCTGGTCCGCCTTACATCGGCTCGCGAGCGACGAGGTCTTTCACTTCTACGCCGGCGATCCCGTGGAACAGCTCCGGCTCTATCCCGGCGGACGCGGCGAGGTGGTGACCCTCGGCGTCGACGTTGCCGCCGGCATGCGCCCGCAGGCGCTGGTGCCGCGCGGCGTCTGGCAGGGCGCGCGCCTCGTGCCCGGCGGGCGCT
>DATBLL010000141.1:0-3406 GCA_036555425.1 Alphaproteobacteria bacterium
GCGAGCCCCAGCGTCATTCTTAGCGTCGATAGAGGCTATCCGATCGTCAATACGATGTTCCCCGTCGCGCCCTGCTCCTGCGCTTCGTGCGCGGCCACGATCTGGTCCAACGCGAACGTGGCGCCGACGTTGTGCTTCAGCTGGTTGGCTTCGAGCATGCGCGTGACGCCGTCGACGGCGCGGCGGCGCTCCTCGGGCGAGAGCTCGTAGACCAGCATGAACAGCAGCTTGGCCGAGTTGACGAGGCAGAACGAGGCCGGGATCTGCGCCTGCGCGCCGGTGCCGTAGACGACGACCGTGCCCTTCGGGCGCAGCACGGAGGGGATCAGCGCGGCGTTGGCGGTGAGGTCGACCTCGAGCACGGCGTCGACGCCGGTCTTGCCGGTGATGGCCATGACGCGTTCGCCGACATTCTCGCTCTTGTAGTCGACCGTGTGATCGGCGCCGGCCTCGCGCGCGACCTTGGCCTTGGCCGCCGAACTCACGGTGGCGACGATCCTGGCGCCGCGCGCCTTCGCCATCTGGATCGCGTAGTGCGCGACCGCGCCCGCGCCGCCGGCGACGAGCAGCGTCCTGTCCGCCGCGGCGCCGGACAGCTCCACCGCGTGCCACGCGGTCAGCGCGGGAATGCCGAGGCAGGCGCCGGCCGCGAAGCTCGCCGCCGCGGGGAGACGCACGGCCTGCGCCTCGGGCACGACGATGTACTCCGCCGCGGTGCCGTTGGGCCGTTTCCACTGGCCGTTCCAGATCCACACGCGTTCGCCGATGCGCCGGTCCGACACGCCGAGCCCGACCATGTCGATGAGGCCGGCGCCATCGCTGTGCGGGATCACGCGCGGGAATGCGATCTTGCGCGTGAGCCCGGCGCGCGTCTTCACGTCCGAGGGGTTGACGCCCGAGGTCTTGAGCCGGACGCGCACTTCGCCGGGGCCGGGTTGCGGATCTTCCATGGTGCCGAGACGCAGCACATCGGCGGCGCTTCCGTTCTTCTCGTAATAGGCGATGCGCATCGCGGTCCCTCCTCTCAATAGGACTTCGGCAGGCCGAGCGCCCTCTCGGCGATGAAGTTCAGGATCATGTGCGGCGTGACCGGCGCTATGCGCGCGATGAAGCTTTCGCGCAGGTAGCGCTCGACGTCGTATTCCTTGGCGTAGCCCATGCCGCCCAGGGTCATCACCGCCGTCTCGCAGGCGCGGAAGCAGCTTTCGGCGGCGAAGAACTTGGCGGCGTTCGCGGCCGTCCCGGCGCTTTGCCCGCCGGCCTCGCCCCGATCGTAGGTCCACGCCGCTTTCCAGACCAGCAGTTCGGCAGCCTCGAGCTCGATCCAGCGCTCGGCGAGCGGGTGCTGGATGCCCTGGTTCTGGCCGATCGGGCGCCCGAAGACGACGCGCTCCTTGGCATAGGCGGCGGCGCGTGCGAGCGCCGCGCGGCCCAAACCCACCGCTTCGGCCGCGACCAGCACGCGCTCCGGATTCATGCCGTGCAGGATGTAGCGGAAGCCTTCGCCTTCCTCGCCGATGCGGTCGGCGAGCGGGATCTCGAGCCCGTCGATGAACACCTGGTTCGAATCGACGGCGGCGCGGCCCATCTTGTCGATCTCGCGCGCTTCGATGCGGCTGCGGTCGAAATCGGCGTAGAAGAGCGAGAGGCCCCCCGACGAGCCCTTCGGCACGTCTTCCTCCGGGGTCGTCCGCGCGAGCAGCAGCATCTTGTTGGCGACCTGCGCGGTCGAGATCCAGAGCTTCTGGCCGTTGACGACGTAGCGGTCGCCGCGCCGCACGGCCTTGGTCTTGAGCTTCAGCGTATTGAGGCCGGTGTTGGGCTCGGTGACGGCGAAGCAGGCGCGGTCCCGCCCGGCGATGAGCGGCGGCAGGAACCGCCGCTTCTGCGCCTCGGTGCCGAAGACGACCACCGGGTGCAGGCCGAAGATGTTCATGTGGATGGCCGAGCAGCCCGAGAAGCCGGCGCCGCTCTCGGCCACGGTCATCATGAGCAGCGCGGCTTCGAGAATGCCCAAGCCCGCGCCGCCGTATTCGCTCGGCATCGCGATGCCGAGCCAGCCGGCCTCGGCGAAGGCCTGGTGGAAGTCGGCGGGGAAGGCGCCCGCGGCGTCGCGCCGGCGCCAATACTCGGCGTCGAAGCGCGCGGCGAGCTTCTTCACCGCGTCGCGGATCGCAAGTTGATCGTCGCTCAGCCCAAATTCCATGCTGCGTTGCGCCCGACCCCGGGGCAAGGGACTTTGCCGGAATCTTCAGTCTTGGTATAAGCGCGAACCCACAACAACAACAGATTCCAATTCTTTAGGGAGTGAGACAATGGCTCGATTGTTCAAGCCGATCGCCGCTGCCGCGGTTCTCGCGCTGGCGTTCGCGACCCCCGGCCTCGCGCAGGAGAAGCGCAATTTCTCGATCGGCACCGGCGGCACCGGCGGCGTCTATTACCCGCTCGGCGGCGGCCTCGCGAGCCTGCTGACGAAATACGTGCCCGGCTGGTCGGCGACCGCCGAAGTGACGGGTGGCTCGGTCGACAATTTGAAGCTGCTCGGCGCCGGCAAGAACGAGATCGCGCTCTCGATGGTCGATGTCGGCCTCGATGCGATCAAGGGCCAAGACAAGTTCAAGGGCAATCCCATCGCGGTGCGCACGCTCGCCGTGGTCTATCCCAACCGCATGCATGTGGTGACCACGGAGGCGACGGGAATCAAGAGCTTCGCCGATCTGAAGGGCAAACGCGTCTCGACCGGCTCACCCGGCAGCGCCACCGAGGTGATGGCGTTCCGCGTTATCGAAGCGATGGGCCTCGACAAGGACAAGGACATGAAGCGCGAGCGGCTCGGCGTCGCCGAGTCGGTCAATGCGCTCAAGGACGGCAAGATCCAGGCCTTCTTCTGGGTGGGCGGCCTGCCGACGGCGGCGGTCACCGATCTCGGCGCGACGCCGGGCGTCAAGATCAAGATGGTCGATCATGCGCAGGCCGTCGAAGCGATGAACAAGAAGTACGGTCCGCTCTATTCGACGGGCGAAATCCCGGGCAAGACCTACCCGGGCCAGGAGGCGCCGAACAAGATCGCCGTGGTCTGGAACGTGCTCGTCACCACCGCCAAGATGCCTGATGACGTCGCCTACAAGATCGTGCAGGTCATCTTCGAGAAGCGCGCCGAGTGGGCGCAGGTCCACAAGGAGGCGCTCAGCCTCGACATGAAAAACCAGATCGTCAGCAACACGCCGATGCCGTTCCATCCGGGCGCGGTCAAGTACTTCACGGAAAAGGGCCACAAGGCCCAATAGCGCACGCGAGACAAGCGGGAGCGCGCCGCTGCGGCTCGTCCGCAGGCGGCGCGCGGTTCGGGGAGACGACATGTCCAGGGAAAACGGCGGCTCGGCGGAGCCGGCGATCACGGCTGACC
>DATBLL010000158.1:0-2176 GCA_036555425.1 Alphaproteobacteria bacterium
CGGCCCTTCGGTCGGCATCGCCGACCGCTCGGCCCCGAGGCGAGGGCGCCGCTGCGCGAACCGGCATCGCATCACGCGCCCGCCCTCGCCGGATCGGATATTTTCGATGATCGCCCGCTTTCCCACGCGACGCCTTGCGGCGGCCCTGCTCGCGCTCGGCCTGGCGGCCGTGACGGCCATCGCCGCGCCGGCCGCGGCCCAGGACACGGCCGACCCCAAGAACGATCCCGTCGTGGCCGACGTGAACGGCGAGAAGATCATGTTCTCCGACCTCGTCGCTACCTACCGCGCGCTGCCGGCGCGCCTGCAGCAGGTGCCGTTCGAGCAGCTCTACCGCCCGCTGCTCGAGCACGCGATCGCCATCCGCCTGCTCGCGGCCGAGGGCCGCAAGGCCAAGCTGCACGAGAGCGAGTCGGTCAAGAAGCGCATGCGCTACATCGAGGGCCAATACGTCTACGAGGCCTATGTCGAGAAGATCGTCGGCGAGCGCGCGACCGAGGCCAAGCTCAAGGAGGCCTACGAGGCCTTCGTCAAGGACTTCAAGGGCGAGGAGCAGGTGCGCGCCTCGCACATCCTGGTCAAGACCGAGCAGGAGGCGAAGGACATCATCGCCCAGCTCGAGAAGGGCGCCGACTTCGCCAAGCTCGCCAAGGAGAAGTCGGTCGATCCGACCAAGGACCGCAATTCCGGCGATTTGGGCTTCTTCAGCAAGGAGCAGATGGTGAAGGAGTTCGCCGAGGCCGCCTTCGCCTTGAAGAAGGGCGAGACCGCCAAGGCGCCGGTCAAGACCCAGTTCGGCTGGCACGTGATCCGCGTCACCGACCGCCGCGCCGCCCCGGCGCCGAAGTTCGAGGAGGTCAAGGACCAGCTGCGCCAGAAGCTCGCCGAGACGATTGCGCAGGAAGAGATCGCCAAGCTGCGCGGCGCGGCCAAGATCCAGCGCTTCGACGCCAAGGGCGAACCGCTCAAGGAAGAAGAGAAGAAGGACGAGAAGAAGTAAGAGGCAAACCCCGAAGGGGTTTTGTCCCAAAGCCCAAGGTTGCCGCGCAGCGGCTACCTTGGGATGGGTCGCATAAGCCAATCAACCCCGAAGGGGCTGTGCCAACGGCGCGGTGCGCAGCCACAACTCCTGCGGGGTTGATCCTCGCGACGCCTCGTTCCCAGGGTAGCCGCTTCGCGGCAACCCTGGGCTCCGGGCCAGAACCGCTTCGCGGTTCCCGCAGCGCCCGATGGCCGCGTCACTCACGCTCAATGACGGCATTGACCTGAGAACGCAAAACCGCTTCTCTCCGGCGCATGCTTTCTCGGTTGCACTCCCCTACCGCCGCTCACGGCGGCACATGGCTGCGACGCGCGCGAGCGCGACGACGCGGCGACGCTTAGCGTCCGCCTCGCGTCCTCGCCTGTCGGAACGGCGCCTCGGCGCCGTTTCGCGCATCAGCCCCTAGGAGTGCATGCCATGCCGCCCAATCGCTCGCCCCTTGCGCCCGCCGCGGCGCCCCAATTGCCGCCCATCCCCGGCGCCAAGCTCGCCGCGCTCGCCTGCGGCATCCGCTACAAGGAGAGGAAGGACCTCTGCCTCTTCGCCTTCGATCCCGGCACGACCGTCGCCGGCGTGTTCACGCAGTCGCTGACCGCCGGCGCGCCGGTCGAGTGGTGCAAGGCGGCGCTCAAGGGCAAGAGCGCGCGCGCGTTCCTGGTCAATTCGGGGAACAGCAACGCCTTCACCGGCCGCGTCGGGCGCGCCGCCGCCAAGATCACGGCCGGGGCCACCGCCAAGCTCGCCGGCTGCAAGCCGAGCGAAGTCTTCGTCGCCTCGACCGGCGTGATCGGTGAGCCCTTGCCCTATGAGCGCATCGTGGGGGCCATCCCCGATCTCATCGCCGGGCTTTCGCCGGCCGGCTGGCAGGGCGCCGCCGAGGCGATCATGACCACCGACACGTTTCCGAAGCTCGCCACGCGCACGACGCGCATCGGCGGCATGGACGTGACGATCAACGGCGTCGCCAAAGGCTCGGGCATGATCGCGCCCGACATGGCGACGATGCTCGCCTTCTGCGCCACGGATGCCGCGATTCCCGCGCCGATCCTGCAGAAGCTGCTCGCCGCCGCGAACGAGAGATCGTTCAACTGCATCACGGTGGACAGCGACACCTCGACCAGCGACACGCTGCTG
>DATBLL010000164.1:0-6807 GCA_036555425.1 Alphaproteobacteria bacterium
GTCAATCAGAACGTCGGTCATAGCGCGCGCGAATGCGTCGGTGTTTCTCACGAATAATTTCGCCGACGTCACGACGCGACGCGAGCGGATCATCTCCCTGGAACATTCCGCAGTACTTCTTCGCGATATCCCACGACGAGCGAACCGGTTCGTCGCGATCGAGCTTCTCTTCGACGGCGGCCCGAATGTATTCGCTCGGCGTCACGCGGCGCCGCTGCGTCGCTCGCCTCAATCTTTCCTCGGTTTCTTGCTTGAATCGCACTGCCCTTGGCATGGCCGCATCCATTCGCTTGTAATACGCAATGTATTACAAGTCGTGCGGCGGTCAAGGTCGCATGGCACTCAATCGTTCACGCTCACCTTGAACCCGGCGCGGCGGGCCCAGTATTCCCAGGCGCGGTTCTGCGAGCGCTCCTTGAAGTTCATCTGCTCGGTGAGCTTCACCTCGCCGGGGCTCAAGTAATTCACCTGGCCCATCTCGCGCGCTTCCTTCAAGAGCTTGGCGTTGGCCATGAGATAGATCGCGACGAAGACCGTGGCCTTCAAATCGTGGGTCGCCACCACGGCGCCGTGGCCGCGCATCAGCGAGCAGCGGTTGCGGCCGAGCTTCCGCGCGAG
Organism: Alphaproteobacteria bacterium; assembly: GCA_036555425.1. Lineage (GTDB taxonomy): Bacteria > Pseudomonadota > Alphaproteobacteria > Bin65 > Bin65 > SBBV01. The sequence continues at coordinate 619 of DATBLL010000164.1, forward strand.
CGAGCCGCCCTTGTCGTTGCTGGTGACGAGCAGGTCGGTCTCGCCGAAATCGTCGCGGATGTCCCAGATCGGAACCTCGGCGCCGATGCTGCCGGCGACGTGCCAGATCGGCTTGATCGCGCTGCCGGTGATGCCGAACGGAATCAGCGAATGGGCGTGGTTGTGGCAGACCGCCATCACCTCGGGCCGCGCCTTGTAGATGCAGCCGTGGATCGGGCGCTCGGAATACATCGTGCGCCCGTCGGGCGCGATCGGATTGCTGTCGAAATCGAACTCGAGAAGGTCGCCGCGCTCGACGAGCTCGGGGCTGCGCGAGCGGGCGAGGAAGTAGCGGTCTGCGCGCTCGGGGTGGCGGATGCTGATATGGCCGAAGGCGTCGATGACGCCCTCGTTGGCGAGAATGCGGTTGGCGATGACGAGATCGCCGAGCGCGCTCTCGACCGCTTTGCCGTACGCGGCCTTCTTCGCCGGTTTCTTCTTGGCAGCCATCAGGTCCTCCCTCTCAGCCCGCTCATTCGGCCGCCTCGGCGGCCATCGCGGGCATGACGTGCTCGACGAACAGCTTCAGCGAGCGCTGCGCCTCGTCGAGCGAAAGATCGCCGAAGGCGAAGCGGCAGACGAAATAGTTGGCGCCGCTCTCCGCCAGTTGCCGGAGCAGCACGTCGCGGACCTCGGCGGGCGAGCCGGCGATGCCGGTGCCCATCTCCTGGAGCTGGTCGAAATCCTCGGGATAGGAGGCCGAGACGGGCTTGGCGCTGTGCTTCTTCCACAGCACGGTGAAGCTGTAAAACCAGCGGGCGTAAGCGCGCCGCGCCAGCGCCAGCGCGTCGGCGCTCCGCTCGGCGATGACGATGTGGCGGCCGAGCCCCATCCTGGGCATCGGCGCCTCGCGCCCGTGCGCGGCGCGGAATTCGGCGGCGTAGCGCTGGGTGATCGTGCCCATCAGCGGCGCCGCCACGTGGCTCACGATGTTGACGCAGTTCCGGGCGAGCCACGGCGTCGCGTCGGGATTGATCACGCCGTACCAGAGCGGCGGATGCGGCTTCTGCACCGGCGCGAGCTCGACGGGCACGTCCTTGTAGCGGTGGAATTTGCCCGCGAAGGTGAGGCTCTCGGAGCCGAGCGCTTGCCGGACGAGATCGAGCGTCTCGACGTAGCGCGCCTGGGTCTCGGCGGGGTCGATGCCGTAATAGGCGACTTCGTAGGGCGAGATGCCGCGGCCGACGCCGAGCAGGAGGCGCCCGCCCGACATCTGGTCGAGCATGCAGATCTCCTCGACGAGCCGGAGCGGGTGATAGAGCGGCAGGATGTAGACGAGCGGCCCGAAGCGCAGGCGGCGCGTGCGCTGCGCCACCGCCGATAGGAACACGCTCGGGGAGGGCGCCATGCCGAGCGGCGTCGAGTGGTGCTCGGCGATGTGATAGCCGTAGAAGCCCATGCGGTCGTAAAGCTCGACGAGCTTCAGGCGCTCCTCGTAGAAGGCGGCGAGCGGCCGGTCGTTGCGGTCGAGATGGTCGAAGATGCCGAAATCCATGGCGCGGCCGCGATGCGGCTCCTCCCGTTGCGCTCGTTCGATTTCAAAGCATTTTTGAACGAAGGCGCCGCGCCGCGCAACAGCGGCCGCGCGGGGCGGTCATGCGCGTCGCCCGCTTCGCGGGCTCACGGGCGAAGCTTCGCTTCGCCCCGAAGCTCGGCCCCTTGGCCGAGCGACTGCCACTCGCCCGCGCCCCAGCTCCGCTCGACGCGCAGAACGTCGGCGAAGGCGGCCTGCTCACGCGCGAATTTTTCGCGGATCGGGTTCTTGAAATAGGCATCGAGCGCCGCCTTCGACTCGAGCCCGTAGACGGTCGTGAACGCGCGCCAGCCGAGCACGTCGACCTCCTCGAGCCGGATGCGCCGCGCCCAGAGAAATCCCGGCTGCGCGGCCACCTCGGCCGTATGCCCGCCGTCGAGCCACGCCAGCACCCGCGCCTCGGCCGCGGGCGCGACCCAGTAGCGGACGATGTAGTGATAGGCGGCGTCGAGCATGAAAACCCGCTCAGTCGCGACGGCGACGTCGCGGGCCTTCAATACTTCGGCTTGCCCCAGGGATAAAGGTCGGGCTTCCGCGGCTGCTCCCGGGGATTGGTGCCGCGCGGCTGGTCCCACTGGTTCTGGATGGTCGGGCGCCGCGGCTGGTGCCAGGGATCGCTGCCGCTGTTGGGCTGCCGGTCGTAGAAATTGGAGCCGGTGCCGTTGCGCGGTCCGTAGATGCTGCCGTGGTGGCCGTAATAGTGATCGGCCCGCGCCGGGCCGGGGACGGCAACGGCGAGGAGGGCCGCGATGGCCAATGCGTTCCGCGCGTGCATGCCGCCCTCCGCTGCAACTATTCTGAGAAAATAGCGCGACGGGGGCACGCGGCGCAAGTGGCCCGGCTACTTCTTCTCCAGCGCGGCGTAGACGGCGCGCGCGACCTCGTGCAGCTTTTCGCGCTCGACGGTGCCGATCACGGCGTAGGCGAGCTTCTCGTCGATCCAATAGAAGGCCGAGACGCCGTCGACCTTGCGATAGAGGAACGCCGTTTCGCCGGCGCGCGGCTCGGCGACGCAGTGGATCGTGATGCGCTGGCCCGCGGCATTCTCGTACATGAAGAGGGCCGCCGGGCGCCCGTTCTCGGCGAGAAGCCGGCCGCCGACGAGGCGGAAGCCGCTGGCGGTGAGATCGGGCGCCTTCAGCTTATGGCCGAGCCGCTTCGAGAGCCACTGGACGAGATGCGCCTCTTCATTGGCGGCCACTTCCACCGGATGGCGCACCTCGGGCACGAACACGCGATGGGCGCCGATCGCCGCGCGCACCACGTCGCGGCGTTCGGGCTCGTTCGGCCAGCCGTAGTAGCCGCCGGCGAGGCCCGCGGCGGCGCCGGCGGCAAAGACGAGCACGGCGGCGGCGACGCGCCGCCATGCCGGCGCGGGCGGCCGCTCGAGCGCGGCGACGAGGCGGGCGGGCAACGGCTCGGCCGCGATCGGGCCATAGGCGGCGCGCAGCGCATCGCGATCCTGGCGCAGCGCCGCGACGCGCGCGGCTTCCTCGGGCCGCTCGGCGAGCCAGGCCTCGATCTCCGCCGCGCGCGCCGGCGCGAGACGTCCGTCGACGAACGCCTGCACGTCGCTGTCGCTGATCGGCGCGCCGGTCATTTCACTCTCCGGATCCGGGGCCGCCCGTCGCCGTCGAGCAGGCGGCGGAGCTGCTCGCGCCCGCGCGAGAGGCGCGACATCAGCGTGCCGATCGGAATGCCGAGAATGTTGGCGGCATCCTCGTAGCTCATCTCTTCGACGCCGACGAGCAGCACGGCGGCGCGCTGCTCCTCGGGGAGCTGGCCGAGCGCGCGGTCGAGATCGTCGAGCAGCGCCCGGCTGTCGGCGCGGTCCGCCGCCGGCTCGGCCGGATCGGCGCCGAGCGGCACCATGCGCGACGCCCGCCGCCGCTCGTTGAGGAAGAGGTTATGCATGATCGTGAACAGCCAAGGCCGAATGCTCGCGGCGGGGCGCCAGAGGTGGAGGCGGCTCAAGGCACGGGCCAGCGTGTCCTGAACCAGATCGTCGGCGCGCTCGCGATCCCCGGTCAGCGCGCGTGCGTAGCGCCGGAGCGCCGGCACCTGCTCCAGAACGAGGGCGCGGACGCCACTCATGCGAGGCCCAAGGCGCGGGTTGCCGATCCGTCGCTCATCTGCACCAACACTCCATTTCCGGCGTTATTCCTGTCCCGGATTCCTAGGGGGCGCGGCTCGCGCATGGTGACATTGCGCCTAATGCCGGGTTAACCAGTGGCGGGAACCCGCATGCTATCTTAATTTCCGTGCCGTGTCCGCGCGAGCGCGGATCGGCGAGCGCGGAGACCCCATCGAGGCCATGAGCGAAAGCAATCCCCGCCGGGAAACGGCCGTCATTGCGCTGGTCTCGGGCGCGCACAGTTTCAGCCACTACTACATCTTCGGTCTGCCCACGATCCTGGCCTTCATGGTCAAGGATCCGGCCCTGGCGCATCTCGAGCTCAGCTTCGTCAAGGCCGGTTTGGTCGTGAGCGCGTTCAGCCTGGCCTCGGGCACGTTCCAATACTTCATGGGCGTGCTCGCCGACCGCATCGGCGCCAAGCCGGTGCTGTTCGGCGGCCTGACCCTCCTGGCGGGCTCGTTCGCGCTCTTGGGCGTGGCCGACTCGTTCTGGCAGATGCTGGTGCTGGCCTTCGCCGCCGGCGCGGGCAACAGCGTCTTCCACCCGGTCGACTACGCGATCATGGGCGCCAATGTGAGCGCCCCGCGGCTCGCCCGCGCCTATTCGATCCACACCTTCTCGGGGTATGCCGGCTTTGCGACGGGACCGTTCGTCTCGGGCATTCTCGCCAGCAAATTCGGCTGGCACGTAGGGTTCGTCGCCGCCGGCCTCGCGGGCCTTGCGATGACGGCGCTCCTCTGGAGCCAGCGCCGGCGTATGGCGGGCGAGAAGCCGGTGCACGTGTCGCCGCCCAAGGGCGCTGCGACCCTGGGCATGGGCGTCGTGCTGGCGCCGCCGATCCTGATGATGTTCGTCTTCTACATGCTCTCGGGCGGGCTCTCGATCGGCCTCAACAGCGCGGTCGCGGCCTCGCTCAACAAGCTCTGGAGCATCCCGCTCGACGACGCGGCCCGGGCCGTCAGCGCGTTCATGGTGGGTGGCGCGTTCGGCACGCTCGTCGGCGGCATGATCGCGATGCGCGTGAAGCGCCTCGACGCCGTCGCCTTCGCCGGCTACGCCGCCGCCGGCCTCATCCTGTGCCTGATCGCGACTCTGCCGCTGCCCTACTGGCTCGTGCTGGCGGCATTCTGCTTCGGCGGCTTCATGTTCGGCCTCATCACGCCCTCGCGCGACATGATGGTGAAGTCGCTGACGCCGCCCGGCCACAGCGGCAAGGTGTTCGGCTTCGTCTCCTCGGGCTTCGAGGCGGGCGGCATCATGCTGGCGCCCGCCTTCGGCTGGCTCATCGACCATGGGGCGCCCGCCTGGGTGTTCTACGCTGCTGCGGCGATCATGAGCACGGCGTTCCTCTGCGCCGTGCTGGCGATGCGATTGAGCCGCAGCCGCCCCGTGCTGCAGCCGGTGGCGGCGGAGTAATTCCGTCTCACGCGTAAGGGCGCGCTGCGCGCGCCCTGTCCCCAAGCGCTCAACGCTGGACTGGGCGCACGGCGTACGTCTTTGTCTGCACCCGTTTCGTGTCGGCGGGGGCGCGCGCAGCGCGCCCCGACGCGGCGTGGATCGATCTCGCCCTCCGGCAGGACGGCCTGCTGATCCAGAATTGAACGGCCGTGATTGCCGGCGCTCTGGCGGTGCTCGGCGCGGCACCTTATTTTGATCCCTGTCTCGGGGGCTTTCAGCGGAGACTTCGCCATGTGGCTCTGGCCCAAGCACAAGACCGTCATGCCGCCCAAGGAGCGCGCGCTGCCCGGCCGCGCGACCGAAATGCCGGTCGTCAACAAGCACTTCGTCAACGGCAAGCCGATCAGGCCGCCGTTCCCGGCCGGGCTCGAGCTCGCCCTCTTCGGCATGGGCTGCTTCTGGGGCGCGGAGAAGGCGTTCTGGAAGGAGCCCGGCGTCTATTCGACCTCGGTCGGCTACGCCGCCGGCCACACGCCGAACCCCACCTATCAGGAAGTGTGCACGGGGCTCACCGGCCACAACGAAGTCGTGCGCGTCGTCTTCGACCCGGCGAAGGTGTCCTACGAGCGGCTGCTGCAGATCTTCTGGGAGAGCCACGACCCGACGCAGGGCATGCGCCAGGGCAACGACGTCGGCACGCAATACCGCTCGGGCATCTACGTCTATTCGCCCGCGCAGCGCAGCGCCGCAGAGGCCGCGCGCGACGCCTATCAGGCGATGCTGAAGGAGCACGACTACGGCGCGATCACGACCGAGATCCTCGACGCGCCCGAGTTCTACTACGCCGAGGACTATCACCAGCAATATCTCGCCAAGAACCCGATGGGCTATTGCGGCCTCGGCGGCACCGGCGTCGCGTGCCCGGTGGGCTTGGCGAAGGCGGCGGAGTAGTTCAACTCGCGTCTATTCGCCCGCGCAGCGCAGCGCCGCAGAGGCCGCGCGCGACGCCTATCAGGCGATGCTGAAGGAGCACGACTACGGCGCGATCACGACCGAGATCCTCGACGCGCCCGAGTTCTAC
>DATBLL010000179.1:0-14575 GCA_036555425.1 Alphaproteobacteria bacterium
GAGCAGCGCGATGGGGCCGCCCATCGCCGCTTCGGGGCCGACATGGCCGACGCAGAGGCCGCGCGTGCCGCCGGAGAAGCGGCCGTCGGTGATGAGCGCCACGTTGTGCATGCCGAGGCCGTAGAGCGCGGCGGTGGTCGAGAGCATCTCGCGCATGCCGGGCCCGCCGCGCGGGCCTTCGTAGCGGATGACGATGCACTCGCCTTCCTTCACCCTGCGGTCGGCCACGTATTTGAACGCGTCCTCCTCGCAATCGAACACGCGCGCGGGGCCGCGGAAGCTCTGCTTCTCGGGCGGGATGCCGGCCACCTTCACGATGGCGCCCTCGGGCGCGAGATTGCCCTTCAGGCCGACGACGCCGCCGGTCTTGGAGAGCGGCTTCTTTACGCGATAGACGACATCCTGGTTCTCGGGGAACTTCACGCCGCGCAGATTCTCGCGCACGGTCTTGCCGGTGACGGTGAGGCAGTCGCCGTGCAGCAGCCCGTTGTCGAGCAGCTCCTTCATCACCACTTCGATGCCGCCCACCTGGTAGAGGTCCATCGCGACGTACTTGCCGCCCGGTTTCAGGTCGGCGATGTAGGGTGTCTTCTTGAAGATCTGCGCCACGTCGAAGAGATCGAACTTGATGCCGCACTCGTTGGCGATGGCGGGAAGATGCAGCGCCGCGTTGGTCGAGCCGCCGGTCGCGGCAACGACGACGGCGGCGTTCTCGAGCGACTTGCGCGTGACGATGTCGCGCGGGCGGATGCCCTTCTTCAAGAGGTTCATCACCACCTCGCCCGACTTCTCGCAGAACTGGTCGCGCGAGTCGTAGGGCGCGGGCGCTCCGGCCGAGCCGGGCAGCGCGAGGCCGATCGCCTCGGAGACGCAGGCCATGGTGTTGGCCGTGAACTGGCCGCCGCAGGAGCCGGCCGAGGGACAGGCGACCAGCTCGAGCTCGTGCAGGTCGGCGTCGGTGAACGTGCCGGCCGCGTGCTTGCCCACGCCCTCGAAGATGTCGACGACGGTCACGTCCTTGCCGCGGAACTTGCCGGGCAGGATCGAGCCGCCATAGACGAAGACCGCGGGGACGTTCAAGCGCACCATCGCCATCATCAGGCCGGGCAGCGACTTGTCGCAGCCGGCGAGACCCACCAGCGCATCGTAGCAATGGCCGCGCATGGTGAGCTCGACCGAATCGGCGATGAGGTCGCGCGAGACCAGCGAGGACTTCATGCCCTCGTGGCCCATCGCGATGCCGTCGGTGACGGTGATGGTCGTGAACTCGCGCGGCGTGCCGCCGGCGGCCTTGACGCCGAGCTTCACCGCCTGGGCCTGGCGCATCAGCGCGATGTTGCAGGGCGCGGCCTCGTTCCAGGTGGTGACGATGCCCACCAGCGGCTGCGCCACTTCGTTCTCGGTCACGCCCATCGCATAGAGATAGGAGCGGTGCGGCGCGCGCTCGGGTCCCACCGTGGTGTGGCGGCTCGGCAGCTTCGACTTGTCGAATTTCGCAGGCATCGGCGTTCGCCTCGTGTCCATCGTGTGGTTTTCGTGAAGGCGCGCAACTTAGCGGCAGCGCGCGCCCGGCCTCAAGTGCGCGAAACGCGCAGCCCGCCAGCGGAACCGGCCCCCCCTCACGCCCGCGAAATGCGGAAGAGGCAGCCGAAGCTCAACAGGCCCCAGGCAGCGACGGCGAACCAGAATTGATTGGGTGTTACAAATTGGATGTAGGTGAAACGGCTGGCCACCGCGAGTGCGCCCAGCACGAGGCAGATCAGGAACCAGAGAAAGCCCGGCGCGCCCAAGCGCATTGTCTCCTCCACGGCGTGCTGCGTTAACTCGGCGGCAAGCTAGTCGGTGCCTCGAGGCACAGCAAGAATCGATGAAGAGCGGTGTGAGGGACCGCCGAGTTACACTTGTTGTTTACGGATACCCTTTACCTCTGGCCGCATGGCAGGCAAACGCAAGGGCCGCAAGCGCGCGCAGGCCAACGGCCACGACGCGCTGCGTCGCGATCCGGCGGGTCACGGCATTGCGCGCCAAGACACGGCGCGCCAAGACGCCATTGGTCCGGACGCTTTGCGCAGCGAGGTCGAGAGCCTGCGCGCCGATCGCGACCAGGCTTTGGCGGCGAGCCGCGCCAAGACTTCGTTCCTCGCCACCATCAGCCACGAGCTGCGCACGCCCTTGAACGGCATCCTTGGCTTCGCCGAGATGATCGCGTGCGAACAATTGGGCGCCATCGCCGAGAAGCGTTACCCGGCCTATGCGCGCGACATCGTAACCAGCGCGCGCCGACTCCTGCACGTCGTCGACGACATCCTCGACATGGCGCGGCTCGAAAGCGGCCGCGCCGAAGTATTCCGCGACACGTTCGCGCTCTCCGACATCGTCGACGAGCTGTTGCTGCTCGCGCGCGAGCGCGTGCCTGCGGAGGGGCCTGCGGTCGAGGTCCAGGTGCCCGCCGATTTCCCGCCGCTCTGGACCGACCGGCGCTATCTGCGTCAGATCCTCGTCAATCTCCTGGCCAACGCCCTCGCCTTCACGCCCAAGGAGGGCCGCGTGACGCTGACAGCACGGCGCGCCGGCGACGATCTCGAGATCGCGGTGACTGATACCGGCGTTGGCATGTCGCCCGAGGAAGTGAAGCGCGCGGTGACGCGCTTCGGCCAGGTTGAGGACGCGATCACGCGCAAGCATCCGGGCATCGGCCTCGGTTTGCCGCTGGCCAAGTCTCTGACCGAGCTGCTCGGCGGCAGACTCACGATCGCCAGCATGCGGGGTCAGGGGACCACGGTCGCGCTCGCCTTTTCCGCCGACAGCATGCGCGAGCGCCCGTTCGAATGGGCCAAGCCCCCCGACCGCATGGCCGAACGCGCGCGGCGGTTCGCCGAGAAACAGGGCGCGGAGTAACGCGCCCCCCGCTCCCTCCCCCGCGAAGCGGGGGAAGGTTGGGATGGGGGTGACAACGCCGAGCGGCCGCTTGCAGCCAATCGAGGCCTTACCGCTGGCGCGAGCGAGTGTCCCCTCGCGAACCCCCTCCGGCCCGCGCGCGAAAAACGCGCGGTCCACCTCCCCCGCCAATTGCGGAGGAGGAAAGGATTACGCCGCCGCCAATCTTGCGAGCGCGTCCGAGATCTTGCTCTTGGCGGCGGCGGCTTCGTCGCGGCGCTCGCGCTGCTCTTCCACCACTTCGGGCGGCGCCTTGGCGACGAAGCTTTCGTTGCCGAGCTTGGCGTCGATCGACCGGATCGCCGCTTCGAGGCGCTTCAGCTCCTTATCGAGCCGCGCGCGCTCCTGCGCCAAATCGATCACGTCGGCGAGCGGCAGGATCAGCGTGGCCTCGTCCAGTACGATCTGGATCGATCCTCTTGGGATCGCCGCGCCCTTGGGCGCCTCGGCCGCCGGCTGGATCGAGGCGAGCCGCGCCAAGGTCGCCGCGATGTCGCGGTAGCGCGCAAGGCGTGCCGACGTCGCCTCCGATGCGCCCTTGATCAGCAGCGGAATCTTGGCCGCCACCGGCACGTTCATCTCGGAGCGCACCGCGCGGATCTCCGAGATCAGGCGCACGAGCCAGCCGAGCTCCGCCTCGGCCGCCGGGTCGACGAGCGCATCGGAAAATACGGGCCAGCGCGCCACGATGAGCAGGCCCTCGCCGCCCGTCTTCTCCCACAGCTCCTCGGTCACGAACGGCATCGCCGGGTGCAGGAGATGCAGCGCCTGGTGCAGCACCCAGAGCGCCGTCGCGCGCGTCTCGGCCTTGGCGGCATCGTCGGTGCCCTGGAGGATCGGCTTGATGAATTCGAGATACCAGTCGCAATAGGTGCTCCAGACGAACTGGTAGCAGGCATTGGCGGAGTCGTTGAAGCGGAACTCCTCGATCGCCGCCGTCACCGCGCGCCCGGCTTTCGCGAGTTCGGAGACGATCCAGCGGTTGACCGTCAGCCTGTTCGCCGCCGGATCGAAGCCCGCCGCATAGCGGCACTGGTTCATCTCGCAGAAGCGGGCGGCGTTCCAGATTTTGGTCGCGAAGTTGCGATAGCCTTCGAGCCGCCCTTCCGACATCTTCACATCGCGGCCTTGCGCGCACAGCGCCGTCAGCGTGAAGCGCAGCGCGTCGGCGCCGTATTTGTCGATGAGGTCGAGCGGGTCGAGGATGTTGCCCTTCGACTTCGACATCTTCTGGCCCTTGGCGTCGCGCACCAGGCCGTGCAGGAAGACGTGGCGAAACGGCACCTCCTGCATGAAGTGCTGGCCCATCATCATCATGCGCGCGACCCAGAAGAAGAGGATGTCCCAGCCGGTCACGAGCACGTCGGTGGGATAGAAGCGCGCGAGCTCGGGCGTCCGCTGGGGCCAACCCAAGGTCGAGAACGGCCACAGCGCCGAGGAGAACCAGGTGTCGAGCACGGCGGGATCGCGCGCGAGCGGCACGTCGCGGCCGAAATGCGCCTGCGCCTGCTTCCGGGCGCCGGCCTCGTCGTAGTCGACGAAGACCGTGCCGTCCTCGGCGTACCAGGCGGGAATCTGGTGGCCCCACCAGATCTGGCGCGAGATGCTCCAGGGCTGGATGTTCTCCATCCAGTGGAAGAACGTCTTCTCGAGGCTCTCGGGCACGAGCTTGATGCGCCCGTCGCGCACCGCCGCGATCGGCTCCGCGGCCAGCGTCTTGGCGTCGGCGTACCATTGCACGGTGAGCCACGGCTCGAGCGCCACGCCCGAGCGGTCGCCATGCGGCACGGTGTGCGTGTGCGGCTCGATCTTCTCGATCAAGCCTTCGGCTTGCAGCGCCTCCACCACGCGCTTGCGCGCCTCGAAGCGGTCGAGGCCGCGGAATTGCGCCGGCACCTCGTCGTTGAGCCGCGCATCGGCGGTCAGGATGTTGATGGCTTCGAGCGCGTGCCGCTTGCCCACCTCGAAATCGTTGAAGTCGTGCGCCGGCGTGATCTTCACCGCGCCCGAGCCCTGCTCGGGGTCGGCGTAGTCGTCGGCGACGATGGGAATGCGGCGGCCGACCAGCGGCAGGATCGCGTGCTTGCCGACGAGGTGCTTGTAGCGCTCGTCGGCGGGATGCACGGCCACGCCGGTGTCGCCGAGCATGGTCTCGGGCCGCGTCGTGGCGACGACGATGAACTCGCCCGCCCGGCCCTCGATCGGATACTTGAAGTGCCAGAGCTGCCCTTTCACCTCGCGCTGCTCGACCTCGAGATCGGAGATCGCGGTCTGGAGGCGCGGATCCCAGTTGACGAGGCGCTTGTCGCGATAGATGAGGCCGGCGCGATGGAGCTCGACGAAGACCTTGAGCACGGCGGCGGAGAGCCCCTCGTCCATCGTGAAGCGCTCGCGGCTCCAATCGGCCGAGGCGCCGAGGCGGCGGAGCTGCTTCAGGATCGTGCCGCCCGAGATCGCCCTCCAGTCCCAGACGCGGGCCACGAATTCGTCGCGGCCGATCGCCTTCACGTTGCGCGGCGCCGGTGCTGTGTCCTTGGCGACCGATTGCAGCTTCAACCGGTCGTCGCGCTCGGCCACCCCACCGCGCGCGAGCGCGATGCCTTGCTCGGCCAACTGGCGCTCGACGACCATCTGCGTCGCGATGCCGGCGTGGTCTGTGCCCGGCTGCCAGAGCACGTCGCGGCCGGTCATGCGCCGGTAGCGAATGAGGATATCCTGCAGCGTGTTGTTGAGCGCGTGGCCGATATGGAGGCTGCCCGTGACGTTGGGCGGCGGGATCACGATGGTGAAGGGGCGCACCTTGGGGTCGCGGCGCGGCTTGAACGCGCCCGCCTCCTCCCAACGCGCATATTGCCGGGCCTCCACGGCCTCGGGGCTGAACCGGTTCTCGAGCATGATGTGGCGCTGCAAAAACGAGCGCCGAACATAGTCAGCGGAGGCGGTGCGTCAACGGGCCAGGAGGGCGCGGTAGATTGCTTGCCTCCGTCCTTCGAGGCCGCCGCAAGCGCGGCGGCGCCCCAGGACGAGGCTATCTTGTTGGGTGAACAATCGCAGCCTCATCCCGAGGCGCGCGCCTTCTTAGGCGCGCCTCGAAGGATGGACGCAAGCGAAGCGTCGAAAGGGCCGTTTGTCAGTTCCCGGCGAGACGCTGGAAAAGGCTGCGGATCTCGCTCTTGACGCGCTCGTCGACGAGGCGCGAGACGTTCTGCGTTTGGCCCTGGAGCTGCTGGCTGATCGCGGACGTCACTTGCTGGCTCACCGCCTGTGCGATCTGCTGGTTCACGGCCGACGCGATCTGCTGCTTCAGCGCCGCCGTCACCTTCTCCTCGACCGCGGCCGCGAGACGCGCATCGACATGCGCGCCGACGCGATCCTCGATGTAGGGGCCGAGATTGGTTTCGACGTTCTGGTGGATGCGCTGATCGACCGCCTGCGGCAGCGTCGTCGCCACCGATTGGTCGACGCGCTGCTGAACCAGCGTGGTCAGCTGCTGCTCGATCAGGCCGGCGAGATTGGCCTCGAGCCAGGAGCGGATGACGGGTTCGGCGGTGGCGGTGATGGCCGCGCGCATGTGATCGTCGGGGGGTGCGGGCGCGAATGCCGGCGTCATGGGCGCCGGCATCGGCGCTTGCATCGGCGCCGGCGGCGCGAAAGCCGCGGTTGGATAGTGCCCCGGAGCGGCGAAGCCTGGCGGCGGCGCGGATGCGTCGAACGAAGCCCGCGACTCGAACGCCGCGGGCTGCGGCATTGGCGGCGGCTGTTGCGGGTCCATGTCGAGCTCGGTCGCGACCGAGCCGACCGGCACCTTGCCGAAATTGCCGTTGGGCTCTTGCGGCTGCGGCGCGAAACCGGTTTGGGCGAGCTCGGCGAAGGCCGAGCCCGCGGTGTGGCGGCGCTTGAAGACGCGGCGGCTCGGCGAATCCTCGGACAATGTCGGCGGAATCGGCGGCATCGACGACATCTGCGCTTCCGGCGCCCGCGGCGTGCGCGAGGGTCCGTCGGTGCTCACGAACGAAAAGGGCTGTGGCTGCGGCTGCGGCTGCGGCGCGGGCGGCGGCGTGTAGCTGGGCGTGCGCGGCTCGGCGCCGGGGCCCGGCGGCGGCGCGCGGCGCGAGAAGCCGCCGTAGGCCGCGGTCTGCTGCTCGGGGGCCGGGGCGAAGCCCTGCGGCTGGCTTGGCGGCGGAGCGGCACGGCCGCCCGGCGCGATCGTCACGACCGATCCGTCGGCCGCGACCATGTTGGTGAGATCGAGAACCAGTTCGCCGGCGTCGCCTTGCGGGGCACGGGCGGCGGGAGCTGCGGGCGCTTCGAAGCCGGCGCGCGGACGCGGCGAGCGGCTCGGACCGTCGGGCGAGCGCGCGGGCATCGGTGCCGGCGCAGAGCGCGAGCGTCCCGCCTCATCCTCGGCGATGATCCGGCGAATGGAGGCAAGAATCTCCTCCATCGACGGCTCTTGGCTCTTGCCCGCTTCGCTCATTGTGATCTTCCCGCCCAAACCTAGTCTGTACCGAAGCTATCTAACATCGGTTCAGACACGCTAGACAGGTTCGGTGAACTAAGAGTTAACGGGGCGTGCCTGGTCCTCGCAATACTCCGATTGTACTGGGCAAATCCAGTCCAATTACTTGCCAGCCTGCGGCCGGGGCGGCTGGGCCGAGCTCGTGGCCCCCGGATTCGGTGGCGGCGCCGCTCCCGGCTTGGGCGGCGGCGCGCCCGTCGACGGGCCGGTTCCGAACGGCAGATACTTGATCGCCCGGTAATAGGCCGTGGCGTCGTAGACGAGGACCGGCAGCCGGAGATCGACCGCGGTCAGCTTGCCCATCGCCTGCGCCACCTGGTAGCTGGCAACGATCACGTCGCGCCGGGCGGACACCAGGCTGACCTGGGAATCGAGCAGGGTCTGCTGTGCATTGAGCACGTCGAGGACGGTGCGCAGGCCCGCCTGGTTCTCCTGGCGCACGCCTTCGAGGGCCACGCCGTTCGCACGCACCTGCGATTGGAAGGAGCGGACGCTGGCGCGCGCCGTCTGCAGCGCCTGCCAGGCCTGGGTCGCCAGCTGCTCGACCGAACGGCGCGCCTGGGCGAGATCGTTGCCGCGCTGGAACACGGTCTGCTTGGCCGCGCGCGTGCGCGAATAGACCGAGCCCGATTCGTAGAGCGGCACGGTCACCGTGACGGTGAGCGAAGCGCTATCAACGCGCCGATCGGGCTGGCTGCCCGGATCGTAGCCTCGGCTGAGCGATCCATTGAGGCTGACCTGTGGCAGCAGCTCGCCGATGATCGAGCGCACATTGTGGCGCGCCGCGAACTCGTCGTAGGTCGCGGCGATGATGGTCGGATTGGTCGCCTTTGCCGTCGAGAGGAGGAGCCCAAATGCCGCCGGCAGAAAAATGGGCGGGCGCGGCTCGGCCAGCCGCACCGGCGGATGGCCGACGAGATTGACGTAGACCGCGCGCGAGCTTTCGAGATCGCCTTGCGCCCGGACGCGCTGCGCCTCGGCGCCCGCGACCGCCGCTTCGGCCTGCGCCACGTCGGTGCGCGTGACCTCCCCGACGTTGAACCGGTCGCGCACCGCCTGCAATTGGCGCTGCAGCACGGCGACGTTGTTGATGCGCAGGCGGAAAGTGGCCTCGTCGCGCACCACGTTCATGTAGGCGGTGACGACCTGAAAGAAGATGTCCTGCTCGGTGTTGTGCAGGCGCGCGCGCTGGGCGCGGATCGTGGCCTCGGCGCGCTTGATCTCCGCGTATTCCTTGCCGCCGCGATAGATCGGCTGAGTCAGGGTCAGCGATGCCGAGGCTGGCCGCGTGCGCGAGCCGAACCGCCCTGGGGGCGACGTACTATGGTCAACGCTGGTGGTTGTGGCGAAGCCGCCGTTGAAGGTGGCGGTGGCCGTCGGCCGCAAGAGCGAGATCGCCTGCGCCACCTGCTCGTCGGTTGCGCGCAGCAGGTCGCGCGCGGCGAGAATTTGCGGATTGGTCTGATAGGCCTGCACCAGCGCCTGGGTCAGCGTCTCGGCGCGCGCGCCGCCGGCGGCGAGCAGCGACGCCGCGGCGCCCAAGCTCAGGGCGGCGTGGCGGAACGGGCGGCTATGATGCATGGCTGCAATCCCCTCAACGTGCAGTCCCGAACCCTATACGCAACGGCCGGCCTCCGCCGTCGCTCATTGCGTCGTCAGAAAACGAAGCGCGGCTTGGGCGCGAATCCCGCGAGATAGGGAATCGCGGCTTCGAACAGTGTTCGGCCCGCCACAGCGCCATGGCGCTTCAGCATCAGCATGGCGGCGCCCGGCCCGCTGCCGGGGCGGCGCACGCCGACGAGGCGCCCGCCTTCGGCGAGCTGGTCGAACAGGGCCGGCGGGAATTCCGCGACGGCGCCGTTGACGAGGATGACGTCGTAGGGCCCGTGCTTGGCGTAGCCGTCGGCGAGCTTGCCTGCCACCACGATGGCGTTGTCGATGGCCAGGCGCGCCAGCATCTCGGTCGCGGTCCGCGCCAGCGCGGGGTCGCTCTCGAGCCCGATCGCCGTCGCGGTGAGCCGCGCCAGCACCGCCGTGGCGTAGCCGGTGCCGCAGCCGACATCGAGCGCCACATCGATGCGCGTGGGCTCGGCCGCCTGCAGCAGCCGCGCCAGCACCATCGGCTCCATCATGTAGCGCTCGCCGGCGAGGCGCAGATCTTCGTCGATATAGGCGGCGCTGCGGCGTTCGACGGGCACGAATTGCTCGCGCGGCAGCGATGCGAGCGCGTCCAGCAGCGCGGGATCCGTCACCTTGTTGGTGCGGATCTGGCCCTCGATCATGTTGTGACGGGCCGCCGCGAAATCCGTCATCCTCGTGCCCTCCACGCCGGCCTTGCTCCGCGCGAGCGCGCGTTTCCTCCGCGCATTGCCGGCGAACGTTTCGGTTATAGACGCCGCAGCGGGGCGAGGCAATTCATGGCCGGGTCAGTAGCGTTGCGCATTGTCGCATGGTTTCGGAAAGCGCGCGGCCGCTTCGCTTGACCCTCGCAGGACGCCTCCTTAGATTTCCGGGCCTTCGCCGCGCGCGCGCCGGGGCCCGGTGGTCGAGTGGTTAGGCAGCGGACTGCAAATCCGTCTACGTCGGTTCAATTCCGGCCCGGGCCTCCACCGCCTCGTACCTTGGGACCGCGCGCCTCCAGGCGCGCAACTTTCCGGCGCAGGCGAAAGGGCGCGGCGGGAGCCGCGCGCTCCCACTACGCCGCGACCGGCAGCGGGCGCGAGTCGAGCGTCGCGCGGTCGTAGAGCAGCAGCGCCTTCTCGGCGGCCGAGAGCGATTGTCCGTTCGCGAGCTTGCGGCGCGCCACGAACAGCTCCGCCGATTCGGCGGGCGGCCCCTCCTCCGCCGTCGCCAAGGCGAGCTTGTGCACGGCGTTGGCCAGGGGATCGGTCAGCACGCGGCGCAGCCCGTCCTCGTCGCCGCGCGGCCGCGCCTCGAGCTCGGCGAAGATCGCGCGCGCACGCGTCAGCACCGGCGGAGGCGCGGTTTCCTCGGGAATGAGGAAGAGGCGCCGCTGGCGCAGCCACGCGCCGAGGTCGCGCCGCGAGCTCAGCTGCGCGATCGGCACGGCGAGCACGAGGCCCGCCACGAGCGGCGAGAGCCAGAGGAAAAGGGCGGGATCGATCGCGAAGGCGAGCAGGCCCACGAAGAGGCCGAGCAGCATGTGGCCGATATGCGCGCGGAACGCGACCGGCCACGGAATGCCGGCGTCGCCGCGGTTTTGCGCCGTCCACTCGATCGTGCCGCCGAGCAGGGTCTTGGCCACGAACTTGCTCTGGAACAGCATCATGCCGGGTGCGAGCAGCGTCGAATAGACAAGCTCGATAGCGCCGCCGACGAGAACGCGGACCGCGCCGCCCGCGCTGCGCCGGGCCGGCCCGTCGGCGAGTACGAGCAGAACGCCGAGGAGGCGGGGCACGAGCAGGAAGGCGAGCGCCAGCAGGAAGAGGCTCTTCGCCAGCGCCGCGTCGAAGATCGGCCAGTCCGGGAAGAGCTGCTTCTGCACGCCGAAATAGGCCTTGGGGAAGAGTGTGTTGACCGCCGCGATCGTGAGTCCGAGGCCGAGGAACGCCAGCCACAGCGGCGACGCCGCATACGACATGATGCCGCTGATGAAATGGAACCGGCTCACCGGATTGAGGCCGCGGGCGGTGAGAACGCGCGCGTGCTGGAGATTGCCCTGGCACCAGCGGTGGTCGCGCTTGGCGTAGTCGAGCAGCGTCGGCGGGACCTCCTCGTAGGAGCCGCCGAGCTCGGGCACCAGCCACACCGACCAGCCGCCGCGCACCAGAAGCGCGGCCTCGACGAAATCGTGCGAGAGGATGTGTCCGCCGAAGGGCGGCTTGCCCGGCAGCTCCGGCAGCCCGCAATGCTCGATGAAGGCGCGGGTGCGGATGATCGCGTTGTGGCCCCAATAATTGCCCTCGCCCATCTGCCAGAAGGCCTGACCGGCGGCGAAGACCGGGCCGTAGATGCGGCCGGCGAATTGCAGCATGCGCGCGAACAGCGTGTTGCGGTTGACGCACACCGGCGGCGCCTGGATCAGGCCCGCGCCCGGATTGGCGTCCATGAGCCGCGCCATCGCGACCAGCGTCTTGCCTTCCATCAGGCTGTCGGCGTCGAGCACGACCATGTAGTCGTAGTGCCGGCCCCAGCGCTTCAGGAAATCGGCGATGTTGCCCGACTTCTTCGCGACGTTTTGGCGCCGGCGGCGGTAGAAGACGCGCGCGCCCGGGCCGAGCCGAGTCGCGAGCGCGTGCCAGGCGAGCTCCTCGGCCACCCAAGTGTCGGGGTTGGTCGTGTCGCTCAGCATGTAGAAGTCGAAGGCGTGGCCCTGAGCGGTGGCGGCGACCGATTCGTAGACCGCCTGCATGTTGGCGAAGACGCGCGCGGTATCCTCGTTGTAGACGGCCATCACCACGGCGGTGCGCGTCGCGAGGCGTCCGGGCTCCGCCGGCGGCTGGCGCAGGCCCGGCTGGCGCGCGCGGGCGACGAGCATCGCGAAGCCCGCGATGGCCGCCCAGAACGAGAAGGCGATCCAGAGGAAGCAGCCGACGAAAAGCGCGAGCAGCAGGATTTCGAGGGTGCCCAGGCCGTGATTGCCGGCGAGCACGATCGAGAGCTGGGCGGAGGCCCAGCCCGTCGTCGCCAGCGTCAGCAGCATGAGCGCGCCGCGGCGCAACCAGGCCTGCGCCCGGTATCGATGAGGCCGGTGCACCATCGGCGAAGCGCTCAGGCCGGCCGGACGCGCAGCGGTTTGGCCGCCGGCGGCCGGAAGAGCCGCGGCGGCGCCAGCGTGGCGGCGGTCATGGAGTCGGCGAGGAGCGTCGGCGGCAGCGCGGGCACGCCACGGCGCAGCGCTTCGGCCAGCGGCGCGGGCGGCGCATCGGCGAACAACGCCAGCGGCCAGCGCTTGCCGGCCCGGGTGGTGAGCCAGGCGACGCGGCCCGCCGCCAGCGCCAAGCCGGCTTCGCTGTCCGGCCGGCCGAGGAGGTCGGCGAACCAGAGCCCCGCCGCCGCATCGATCTGCGCCGGCGACGCGGCCGGCGCCATGCGGCCGAGCCGTCGCACGAGTTCCCTGAGCGCGGCCTCGTCCTCGACCCCGAACCCGCGCAGGAACGAGCGGAGACGCCGCTCGGCATCGGCCGAGAACGAGCGCGATCGGCTTCGGCTCGGGGTTTTCAGCCGGTCCATTGGAAGCTCCAGATCTCCGTCAGCGCTTCGGCGCCGCTCTTCAAGAAGGCACGCAGCTCCTGGGGGCGGGAGCCCTCGGGGCGGAAATCGAAATAGAGCCGCCAGCCCGCGGGCTCGGGCAGGCGCTGCACCTCGATATTCGCGGTCTTGCCCTCGGAGACCGTGATCACAGGCTCTATTTGCTTCGCCTCGGTGATCTTTTCGAGGGACGAGCCGCGAAAATCGATCACGAATTTGCGCAATCCGTCGGCGGGGCGGCCGGCAAAGCCGCCGCGCCCGAGGCGCGTTGCCGCAACCGCGGCGAGGGCGGGACGGTGCGGCGCTTCGCCCCAATGCAGGCGATAGCCGAGATCGAGGCGCTGGCCGGGCTCGGGCTGCTTGGCCGGCATCCAGAAGGCGACGACGTTGTCGTGGATTTCGGCGTCGGTCGGGATCTCGACCAGCCACACCGCCCCCGGGCCGAAGCCCTTGACCGGTTCGACCCAGACGCTCGGCCGGCGCTCGTAATGCGCTTCGAGGTCCTGGTAGTCGCGGAAGTCGCGGCTGCGCTGGAGCAGGCCGAAGCCGCGGATATTGGGCTCGGCGAACAGGCTCAATTGCAGCCGCTTGGGATTGGCGAGCGGGCGCCAGAGCCACTCGCCAGTGCTGCCCCAGACCTGCAGCCCGTCGGAATCGTGCACGCTCGGGCGGAAATCCTCGGTGCGCGGCGGGGTGGTGTTGCCGTGCAGGAACATCGAGGTGAGCGGCGCCAAGCCCAGGCGCTCGACCTTGCGGCGCGAGAACAGCGCGACGCTCACGTCCATCGTCGTCGTCTTGCCGGGCGTGATCGCGAAGCTGTAGGCGCCGGTCATGCTGCGGCTGTCGAGCAGCGCGTGGACGGTGATCTGCGTCGCCCCCGCGCGCGGGCGCTCGATGAAGAAATCGCGGAAGAACGGGAACTCCTCGCCGGTGGGCACGCCGGTGTCGATGGCGAGGCCGCGGGCCGAGAGGCCGTAGGTCTGGCCGCGCCCGAGCGAGCGGAAATAGCTGGCCCCCAGGAAGCTCACCAGCTCGTCCTGGTACTCGGGGCGGTTGAGCGCGGTGTGGAGGCGGAAGCCGGCGAAGCCCAGCGTCTCCGGCACCGCCTCGTCGAAGCGGTTCCTGCCGTAGTCGAACAGCGAGGTTTCGTAGAGCACTTCGCGCGCGACGCCGTCGGCTACCTCGTAGATGTGCACCGGCCGCTTGTACACCGACCCCAAGTGGAAGAACTGGGCCGTGAACGGTAGGTTCTGCTCGCGCCAGAGGGCCTGGTCGGCGCGGAAGCGAACGTCGCGGTACGCGTCGTAGTCGAGCTTGTCGATGAAGGCCGGCAGCTTCGGGATTGAGGCATCGAGCGGCTTCTTCGCCGCCGCTTCGGCCAGCTGCACCAGCCAATCGCGGCTGAAAGGCTGGCTCTTGCCGGCGAGCCTCGCCGCCCGGCCGAGGCTCGGAAAGCCCAGCGCGGCCGCAAGCGCAAGCACCGCGGACCCAGACAGCACCTGTCTGCGGGTTTTATTCACCATAATTCTGCCGGCTCGTGCCTTCCCGCCCGCCTCTGCGCCGGCACTTCCCCGATCCCGACCCGTGACGGGATCAAAGCACCGGCCCCGCAAAGATCAAGAGGCGCCGATGAGAATATTACATAGGGCATGTTGCACCGCAAACACATGCTTTTGCGATGCAGCATTGCGCTCGAGCAAAGGCTTACCTGTCGCCCAAAAAAATTTCCGAAACGGGCATATACCCGCTTGACCGCCCGCGCCGCTACGCTCAGAGTTTGTGAGTTTTTGTTTGCGCGGGCGAGGGGAATTTGATTCGGTGGATCGAGACGGAGGTCTCGATGTCGAATGACGAGGAAGGTCTGTTCGGGGAGCTTGCGCGGCAGGACGCGCCGGTGCGCGATCCGGG
>DATBLL010000220.1:0-6863 GCA_036555425.1 Alphaproteobacteria bacterium
GGGCCTCGCGGGCGGCGCGGCGGCGGCGTGGTTCTCGGGCTGGCGCCCGAGCTTCTGGGGCGGCCCCGGCGCCGCGCCGGTCAAGGCCCCGGGCGACAAGCCCGCGCAGCCGGGCGAACCCAAGCCCGGTGATCCCGTGACGCCGTCGGCCCCGCCGTCGACCGAGATCGGGAAAAGCTGCTTCTCCGGCACCACCGAGGTGAAGCCGGGTGCGGCCGCCTGCGGCTTCGCGCTCGATTCTGCGGGCGCCTTGAGCTTCCAGGGCAACCGCATCGCCGAGCGGCTCGCCGCCGGCAGCGGCGTGGCACAGCGCCTCGCGCTCCATCCGTTCGCGCCCTCGGGCCGCTATGTCGTGCTCAGCGCCTGCGATGCCGCAAGCGGCGGGCGCTGCGACGCTCATCGCCTCGTCGATACCAAGGAGAGGAACCTGTTCGAATTGAAGCTCGGCGGCGAGGGCATCGCCTGGGTGGCGTGGTCGCCGAAGGAGCAGGTCGCGCTCGTGGGTTGGCGCGACGGGCTCTCCGAAACCATGGCCATCGTCGGCACGGCCGGCGCGGAAATGCTGCGGCCCTCGGCGATCCGCACGCCCAAGAACCGCTACGCGCTGCTGCACGCCAATTCGGTGCGCTGGAGCCGCGACGAGAATTCCTTCTCGGTCGAGCTGAAACTCTGCCCCTACGCCAAGAACCGCGCCCGCAACACCGATTGCGAGCGGGACGAAGACATCCGCTTCCGCCGCCGCACCGTGAAGTTCGAGCGGTAGTCCCCTCTCCCAGGGGAGAGGGGAAAGGGGAAAGGGGAAAGGGGAAAGGGGAAAGGGGAAAGGGCTGAGGGGGTGACGGCACTCTGCCGCAAGAGGGGGCGCGCGGCGTGAGGCATGCGCGAAAAATCGCATTTCGGCGCGAGTGCGTTTGCGGCGGCACCTCATTTCCGCGTTGAGGCTTTGCCGCCCCGTCATCCCCCGCCCCTTCTCCCCAGGGAGGACGTTACGCAATCACCGCCAGATCCACCGGCCCGGCGACGCCATCGACTTTGCGCGCGGCACGGCGTTCGAGCGGGCGGGCGGTGGAAAAGCCCTGCGTCAGGGCGAGCTCGTAGGCGGCCGCCGTCGTGAGCGCGCGCACCCGTTCGGCCTTGGAATGCTTGTCGAGCTTGGCGGCGAGGTTGACCGCGTCGCCGATCACGGTGAATTCGAGCCGGCTCTCGTCGCCGATGGCGCCGAAGATGACGCGCCCGGTCGTGACCGCGACGCCGACCGCGATCGGCGGCAGGCCGGCGGCCTCGCGCTCGTCGGCCCACACGCCCGCCGCCGCCTCGATCTCGAGCGCCGCGCGCAGCGCGTCGGCGGCATAGCTCTCGCTCGGCGCGGCGCAGCCGAAGGTGGCGAGAATGCCGTCGCCCAGGAACTTGTCGACCGCGCCGCCGTGGCGCTGGATGATCGGCACCAGGCGCTTCTGATAGTCGATCAATAGCGCGATCACCGCGTCGGGCTCGAGGCCCATCGAGAGCTTGGTGAAGCCGCGCAAGTCGGTGGTGAGGATCGCGGCTTCGCGCGCCTGGCCTTGGCCCGCGCGGATCTCGCGCTGCGCGCCGCGGATGCGCTCCGCGATCTCGGGCGCGAAGTAGCGCGCGAGCGCGCTCGCCGCCGCCCGCTCGGCCACGCTCTTCACCAAGAGGCCCCGCGCGCGCCAGATCGCGACCGAGAGGACCAGCGTCACGATCAGGATCGAAATGATCTTGTCGAATTCGGCGCCGAGCAGGATCGAGTTCGAGGTGAGGTAGGTCACGTAGTTGCGCGTGATCGCGGCGTGGCCCATGCCGCTCATATCGTAGGTAAGCACATAGGCGATCAGCACCGCCCAGCCGAGCGCCGCCGCGCCGCCGGCCAAGAGCACGTAGCGCGCATCGAAGCGCAGCGCGCGCAGGCCGATGAAGATGAACACATAGAGGAGTGTCGGCGCCTTGAGCGAGAACGATGGCGGCTGGGTGTATTCGATATGGAAGCTCCAGATGAGGAGCACGACAAGCGCAACGTCGGCCACGACCGAGGCGGCGAGGAGCCAGCCAGGCACTCGCCGCCGATACGAGATGAGAAGGCGCATGAGGGTGAAGGCCAGATAGGTTCCGATCACCCAGACCGGGAACCTCTCCCAGAACGGGATCGGCAATTGCTTCGGCGAGATCGCGAACAGCACCGCGAAGGTGCCGACGATGGCGAGCTGGAACCAGCCGATGAGGCGCTCGCTCCTGTCCTGCTGCTCGGCGATGGCGCGCTCGAGGCGCGGCGCGAGCGTCGGGGTGCCGCCGCGCCTGCGCGCGAGGCGGAAACGCGGCGCGAGCGCCGGGGTGCCGCCGGAGACGATCGTCTCGGCCATCTTCGCTCTCCGCTTGCGAGACCCCCGCCGGCTTATAGGCTGCGATGAGGGGTGCCGTGCTACACATCGCCTCAAAACGCCGTGAAAGCTTTTCGCTAGAACAACAACATGGATCCGGGGTCGTTCTTGGCGGCGCTCTTGGCCGTGCATCTCGGCGCGGTGGCGACGCCGGGGCCGAACACGCTGCTCGTCACCAACATCGCCGCCGCCGGCGCGCGCCGGGCGGCGCTCTGGGCCGCTGTGGGCACCGGGGCGGGGGCCCTGGTCTGGGTCACGGCCACGCTGGGCGGCGCCAGCGCGCTGTTCGTGGCCTTTCCGCGCCTCTCCGACTGGCTGCGCTGGCTGGGCGGCGGCTACCTGATTTTCCTCGGCGGCCAGGCCCTATGGTCGGCTTGGCAAAGCCGGGGCAGCGAGCGCCCGCCGGCGATCTTCGCGCCCAACAGCGCCGCGGCAGCGTTCCGCCAGGGCCTCGCCACCAATCTCAGCAACCCGAAATCGCTTGCCTACTATCTCAGCCTCCTCGTCGCGAGCGCCGCGCCCGACGCGCCGCTCTGGCTTCGCATCGCGGGCGGCGCCGGCATGGCCGCGATTTCGTTCGCCTGGTACCTCTTCCTCGCCTGGACGTTCTCGCGCGGGCCGGTGCAGCGGCTCTACCGCCGCGCCCAGCCGGTCATCGCCGGGGGAACCGGTTTCCTCATGATAAGCTTCGGTCTTGCCTTGATATTCGCCGGGTAGGACGCTTCTCCGCCTGCGGCGCTTCTGCCGCAGCGAAAATCGTTAATCGTTTATCCCCGGTAAGCCGGCAATGTTGGGGCAGGGATGGGGATCGGCGCTGAGCCCGCGCCGCGCCCGCGCGCGACGCGGCGTAGTCACGGCAGCACGATGGCGCCGCCGCGAATGCCTCCGCTCGAACGGATTTCGCGTTACAGCGGCGAGCCGTCGGGCTTGGTGAATTTGTAGGTGGCGACGAACGTCGCGCCCATCGCGTCGTCGGGATAGACGACGGCGTCACCGGCGCTGCGGTCGCCGACCTCCAAGTACCACGCGTCTTTGGACGACTTGTTCACGAGATGGTGGCCGTCGGGATTGCCCTTGGGGAAGCCCGCGCACATGCCGGCCCTCAACGTCTGCGGGCCGGCGTCGGTGACAAGCGTCACCTCGCCCTCGACCACCCAGACGAACTCGTCCTGCTGCGAGTGCCAGTGGCGCAGCGCCGATTGTGCGCTGGGCTCGAGCTTCACGAGGTTCACGCCGAAATTGGTGAGGCCGAGCGCGTTGCCGAGGGTCCGCTTCTCGCGGCCCGCCACGCGCGGCTTGAACTTGTCGGGATAGAGCGTACCGCGCCGTCCCTCGATGGTCTTGGGATCGAGTGCCGCGGATTTCGGCGGTGTTTTGGACATTTCGGCCCCCAATGCGATCTGCGCAGGGGCGGGTCTCCAGCCCCTGCGCAGGGTTTATCTCCTTCCGCGCCCCGCTCGCCAGCGCGATTGGCAGCAGGTCGGCAGACGCGGCACCGCGGCCAAGCGCCGCCCGACGGTCGAGAAATGGGATCACTTTTCGCAATCGGCCGAAATCGAATGAGCGGGCTCATACCCTCGAAGCGCCGCGCGACCGCATCCTGACGCGCAGACAAGGCATAGCCTCGTCAAGGCGTTAACACGGGCTTCCGCGGCGCCCACAGCACGTCGCCCTCGCACGCTTCGGGGGCCGGCGCGAGCCGGATGCCGCTTCCCTCGGGCAGCACCAGTTGCGCCTCGTAGCCAAGCGGCGCGAAGAAGCGCCATATATCGGCGGGCGTATCGCCGGTGCGGGCGAGGTGCGCCGCCTGCACTTCGAGCAGCAGCGCCGGCCGGAAGCGCGCGATTGCCGCCTTGCCGCCCGCCAGCATGCGCATCTCCCAGCCCTCGATGTCGGCCTTGATGAAATCGAGTTGCGCGAGCTGCTTCTCCGCGGCGAACGCGTCGAGTGTGGTGAGTGTCACGGTCTCGCTCGCGCTCGCGCGCGACTCGGCGCCGAGATGGCTCAAGCCGTAGCCCATGCTGCCCGAGCGCTTCACCGGCACGTGCAAAGTTTCCGCACGCGCGCCGTCGCTCAAGCCGGCGGCAACGATCTCGACATTCGTGAGGCGATGCAGCGCCATGACGCGGCGCAGGATCGACAGCGCGTAGCCACCGGGCTCGACCGCATACACCTTGCCGTCGCGCGCAATCCCGGCGAACAGCTTCGCGAACTGCCCCGCATGCGCGCCCACGTCGCAGACGACGCCGTCATGCGGCACGTAGCGCCGGAACAGCGGCGCGTAGGCGCGGTGATGCTGCTGCGTCGCCGCCTTCCAGAGATGCGCGCACCAGGAGAGGCGCTCGCGCAGCGAAAGGCGCGGCACGTCCGCCACTACGGCAGCAGCAGGATCGAGCCCGTGGTCTTGCGGTCCTGGAGATCGCGGTGGGCCTGGGCCGCGTCCTTGAGCGCGTAGGTCTGGTTGATGCGGATCTTGAGCTTGCCGCTTTTGATCGCGGAGATCACGCGGCCCGAGGACAGCTCGAGGTCGGGCCGCGTCGCCGTGTAGTGGCCCATGGTCGGGCGCGTGAAGAACAGCGAGCCGCGCGAATTGAGATCGCTCGAATTGATCGGCGGCAGCGGCCCCGAGGCGTTGCCGAAGCTGATCATGAGGCCGCGCACGGCGAGGCAGTCGAGCGATTTCGGCCAGGTGTCCTTGCCGACGCCGTCATAGACCACGGGCACGCCCTTGCCCTTGGTGATCTCCTTCACCCGCGCCACGAAATCCTCGCGCGAATAGACGATGACGTGCTTGTAGCCGTGTTTCTTCGCGATCTCGGCCTTCTCGTCGCTGCTCGCGGTGCCGATCACGGTGGCGCCCAACGCCTTCGCCCATTGGCCGAGGATGAGGCCCATGCCGCCGGCGGCCGCGTGCACCAGGATCGTGTCGCCCTTCTTCACCTTGTAGGTGCGGTGAAGCAGGTATTCGGCCGTCATGCCCTGCAGCATCATCTTGGCCGCGGTCTTGTCGTCGATCTCCTTCGGCACCTTCACGACGCGCGCCGCCGGCATCAGCCGCGCCGTGGCGTAGGAGCCGATCGGCGCCGAGGCGTAGGCGACGCGGTCGCCGGCCTTCAAGCCCTTCACGCCCTTGCCGAGCTTCTCGACCACGCCGCAGCCCTCCTGGCCGAGATGCGAAGGCAGCGGCAGCGGGTAGAGGCCCGAGCGGTGATAGGTGTCGATGTAGTTCACGCCGATCGCGGTCTGGCGCAGCAGCACCTGCCCCTCGCCGGGATCGCCCACCTCCACCTCGTCGTAGGAGAGCACTTCGGGGCCGCCGGTTTGCGAGAAACGGATTGCGTGAGCTTTCATGGGGGTCGGATGCCAGAGGTCAGAGGACAGACGACAGAAGCGCGATGCTTCCGGTCTCCTCCCCCGCGGCGCGGGGGAGGGTAGGGTGGGGGCTGCTCCGCGCGTTCAGCGCCGGCCGCGTTTGCGCGAAATCTTGCGCTTCGCCGCGCGCTTGGCGGGTTTCTTCGCCTTGGCCTTCGGTTTCTTCGCGGGAGCCTTTGGCTTCGCCGCTGGCCTGGCTGCCGGCTTCGCGGCGGGCTTGGCGGCGGGCGCCGCCGGCTTCGCTGCCGGAGCGGCCGGCTTCGGTGCCGGAGCAACCGGCTTCGGCGCCGCCGGCTTCGGGGCCACCGGCTTCGGAGCGGGCGCTGCGGCCGGCGCCGCCAAGTGGCGCTTGAAGAAGGCGAGCGTGCGGCTGTTGGCGAGATCGGCGGCCTGGGCATTGTAGTGATCGCCGCCCTTGCGCGCGAAGGCGTGGTCGCAGCCCTCGTAGTCGTGGATCGTGATCTTGGCGTTGCCGTCGAGCGCCGCGTGCACCTGGGCTTGCGCCTCGGGCGGCACGAACTTGTCCGCCTTGGCAATGTGCAGCATCAGCGGCCGCTTGATGTTCGCCGCCTCGGCGAGATTCTTCTCGATGCCGACGCCGTAATAGCCGACGGCGCAATCGGCATCGGTGCGCGTCGCGCTGAGATAGGCGAGCTTGCCGCCGAGGCAGTAGCCGACCGTGCCGACCTTGCCGGTGGCGCCGGCATCGCCGCGCAGGAAGCGGATCGTGGCCTCGATGTCCTCGACGCCCTTCGCTTCGTTGAAGCCCTGATAGAGCTGGAACGCCTTGTCCCACTCGGGCTGGGTGAATTCGTTGAGCTGGATGCCCGGCTCCTGGCGCCAGAAGAGATCGGGGCAGATGACCGTGTAGTTCTCGCCCGCGAGCCAATCGGCGATCTCGCGCATCACGCGGTTGACGCCGAAGATCTCCTGGATGAGCACGATGCCCGGCCCTTTGCCCGAGCGTGCCGGCGCGCGATAGGCGGAGAAGAATCCGTCGCGGCCTTGGATGAGAATGTCAGGCATTTCGCTTCCCCCACATACGATCGTCGCGCATGTGAGGAAATTTATAAGCGAGAGCCCCGGCGCGAGTCACGC
>DATBLL010000229.1:0-20199 GCA_036555425.1 Alphaproteobacteria bacterium
ACGATGCTGCCCGACATGCTGAAGCGCGGCTACAAGCCGGTGATGGCCATGGGCCCCATCATGGCGATCGGCGGCGTCGACATGCTGATCCCGCCTTCGGCTCTGACCGTGCTGCTGGCGACGCTCGCCAGCGGCATGAGCTCGGCGCGCATGCCGGTCGCCGATCTTCTGATCGCCGGCATCGTGCCCGGCCTGGTCATGAGCCTCATGTTCATCACCTATATCGTCGGCCGCTGCGCGCTCGACCCGTCTCTGGCCCCGACCTACGCGGCCGTGCGCCATTCCTGGCGCGACCGGCTGGTGCCGATCGTCAAATACGTCTTGCCGCTGTTCGTCATCGTCGTCGTCGTCATCGGCAGCATGTTCGCCGGCATCGCCTCGCCGACCGACTCGGCGGCGCTCGGCTGCAGCGCCACCGTCCTCGTCGCGCTCTGCTACCGCGCGCTCACGCTGCGCGCGCTCATGACCGCCCTCGTCGAGACGGCGCAAGTGACGGTGATGATCCTTTTCATCATCGGCGCCTCGGTGAGCTTCGCGCAGATCATCTCGCTCTCCGGCGCCAGCGAGGGCGCGCTCGGCGAGATCGGCAAGCTCCCCTTCAGTCGCTTCGAGTTTCTCCTCGTCATGCTCGTGATCCTGCTGATCCTCGGCTGCTTCGTGGATCAGGTGAGCATGATGCTGCTGACGCTGCCCTTCTTCATGCCGCTGGTGGCCCAGCTCCGCATCGATCCCGTGTGGTTCGGCTGCCTGTTCCTCATCACAATGCAGGTCGGGCTGCTCTCGCCGCCCTTCGGCCTTCTCCTCTTCGTCATGAAGGGCGTGGCCCCGCCGGGGACGACGCTGGGCGAAATCTCACGCGCCGCTGCGCCGTTCATCGTGATGATGCTGGTGACGCTGGCACTCGTGCTGTTCGTGCCCGCGACGGCGACGTGGATGCCGAGCCTGATCAGCCGGTAGGGCGAAGCATCGTGCGCGGCCGCGCCCGGCGGCCCGCAAAAGAAAAGCGGCGGCTCCCGATGGAGCCGCCGCTTTCGCGTCGTGTGGTCGTCGCTTGCGCGCGCTTAGGCCGTCTTGAGATTGACGGCGGCGCTACGGCCGCGCTCGTTCTGCACTTCGAAGCTCACGCGCTGGCCCTCGACGAGGGTGCGCATGCCCGCGCGCTCGACGGCGCTGATGTGCACGAACACATCCTTGCCGCCTTCTTGCGGCTGGATGAAGCCGAAGCCTTTGACGTTATTGAACCACTTGACAGTACCGATAGCCATTGAGGCCTCCTAGATTGGACGCAAAAACGCCCGTGGCGCCGCGCGACCATTCGCGCGGCGGGTTGCCGACCAGATGTTTGGGGGTAGACCTCAGAGACGGCCCGTCTAGCGGGGCAACGTATAGCAAAGGCACGCCAAAACTCGGGTAGCTGGATTGTCCATTTAGAGAACGCCGCCCGAAAGTCAAGGTGCGCGGGGCGCGGCACTTGCGGCGTTCCATAAGCCCGTGACAGCTTCGCCGCCCATGCCCGAGCTACCCGACATCGCCGCCTACATCCGCGCGCTCGAGACGCGCGTCAATGGCGTGCGCCTCGAGCGCGTGCGCCTGCGCAGCCCGTTCTTCCTCCGCACCGTCGAGCCACCGCTGGCGGCGGCGATGGGCGCGCACGTCGCCGGCCTCGAGCGGCTCGGCAAGCGCATCGTGTTCGCGCTCGACGGCGACCTTTACCTGATCCTCCACTTGATGATTGCCGGCCGGCTCTGGTGGCACGATTTCGGTAAAGAGATACCGGGCGGCGGGCGCGGCCTCGCTGCGTTCGACTTCGAGTCGGGGACGCTCGTCGTCACCGAGGCGGGCACGAAGAAGCGCGCGTCGCTCCATCTCGTCCAAGGGCGCGCGGCGCTGGCCGCGCACGACCCCGGCGGCGCCGATCCGTTCGCGCTCAACACCCACGCGTTCGCTGCACTGCTCCGGGCCGAGAATCACACGATCAAACGCACGCTCACCGATCCGCGGGTCCTGAGCGGGATCGGCAATTCCTACTCCGACGAGATCCTGCACCGCGCGCGGCTGTCGCCGGTGCTGCTGACACAGCGTATGACCGAGGCGGAGATGATGCGCCTGCACGGCGCCACCCGCTCCGTGCTCCGCGAGTGGACCGAACGCCTCGTCGCCGAGGCCGAGCGCGCGTGGCCCGAGAAGGTCACCGCGTTTCGCGAGGGCATGGCCGTGCACGGCCGCTACGGCAAGCCGTGCCCGGTCTGCGGCGCGCCGATCCAGCGCATCCGCTACGCCGACAACGAGACGAACTACTGCGCGCGCTGCCAGACCAGCGGCAAGCTGCTGGCCGACCGCAGCCTCTCGCGCCTGCTGCACAAGGATTGGCCGAAGACGCTCGACGAGCTCGAGCTGCTGCGGCCAGCCAACAAGGCGCCGACGCGGTAGGGGCGCGCTGCATGCCCTCTTCGCGCGGGCACGTGCTGCGGGCGTTGCGCGGTGGTCGGCGGGGCGCGCGCAGCGCGCCTCTACGCCGCGAACGCCGTCGTCACAGCCACGTGCTGATCTCCGCGAGCGGCTTCTTGATGCGGGCGGCGCGCGGGGTCTTGCAGTCGTCGGCTGGGTAGCCGGTCACGAGCAGAAGATAGGGCTTCTCGTGCTTGGGGCGGCCGCAGATTTCGTTGAGGAAACCCATCGGCGAGGGCGTGTGGGTGAGCGTGGCGAGGCCGGCGGTATGAAGCGCCGCGATGAGGAGGCCGGTCGCGATGCCCACCGATTCGGGCACGTAGTAGTGGGTGACGCGGCGGCCGTCGGGCAGCACGCCGTATTTCTGCGCGAAGATCGCGATGAGATAGGGCGCCGTCTCGAGGAACGGCTTGTTGGCGTCGGTGCCGAGCGGGGCGAGGGCATCGAGCCACTCCCGCGGCGCGCGGCCGCTGTAGAACGCGCGCTCCTCTTCCTCGGCGGCGAGCCGGATGCGCCGCTTGGCGGCCGGCGACGAGATCACGACGAAATGCCAGGGCTGGAGATTGGCGCCGGATGGCGCGGTCCCCGCGGCGCGCAGCGCCCATTCGATCGCCTCGCGCGGCACCGGCCGGTCGGAGAAATCGCGGATCGTGCGCCGCCGCCGGATCTCCTCGTAGAATTCCTTGGCGCGCGCCGCCATTTCGGCCGGCGGCCGGCGGGGGAAATCGGCGAGCGGCTCGAACTCGGGCCGGGCAGGAACGTCGGGCATCGCAAAGCTCCTCGGAAATCCTGGATGGTTTGGCTATGATATCCCTTCGCTGCGCGGATGAGCGGATGGGCCGGGGTTTGCGGCCGTCCGGCGCGGCGGGGGAGTGCCGACCGCATGGCCGATCCATCCGCAATAGCGTCAGCGGCAGCGCCCGCGGTGGCCGTCGCGTCGCTGGCCGGGCCGAGCTTCACCCAGCGCTGGCACGCCTACTACACGGAAAAGCGCATCGTGCACCAATGGTTCCAGGTGCACCTGCTGTCGGGCCTGACCGTCAAGCGCGTGCTCGAGGTCGGGCCCTATCTCGGCCTCGTCACCGCGATGCTGGCCAGCGCCGGCTATGAGGTGACGACCTTCGACGTGACGGAAAAGCCGCCGCCGTTGGGCGCGCGCGGGCACATCCAGGGCGATCTCACCGCGCTCGACCCCGCGCGCATCCGCGGCTTCGACGCCATTCTCTGCTGCGAGACGCTGGAGCATCTGCCCTGGGATCAGGTCGGCGGCATTCTCGCGGCGCTTGCCGCCTCGGGCACGCCCTATCTCGTGATGTCCGTGCCCTATGAGGGCGCACAGATCGGCTGGAGCTTCTACGCCAACGCCCACACGGCGCGGCACCGCCTGTTCACGCGCTGGCTGCGCTTCTTCCAGCGCTTCCGCATCCGCAGCCATACCGACATCGACGCCCACAAATGGGAGGTCGGCTACAAGGGCTACGGCCTCGCCACGCTTAAGGAAAAAATAGCGAACAGCGGCTGGCAACCAATGGCCCAACACTTCACCGAAGGCTGCCGCTCGGTCTTCCTGGTCTGCCGCAATTCAGTGGACAGAGGACAGAGAACAGAGGACAGATAGGGCGACGCATTCCGGGGCGCGTCTTTGACCTCTGTCCTCTGACCTCTGTCGTCTGTGCTCTGAAATGCGCCACGGACCCAAGACCAAGCAGACCATTCTCGACGAGGCCCTGCGGCTCTTCGTCGAGAAGGGTTTCACCGAGACGACGACGCGCGACATCGCGCAGGCCTGCGGCATTTCCGAAGGCGCCATCTACCGCCACTTCACCAGCAAGGACGAGATCGGCTGGGAGCTGTTCAACGCCAGCTACGCGGTGATGGCCGAGCGGCTCCAGGGCCTCATCGACGCCGCGCCCGATTTCGCCGCCGCGCTCAAGGCGATCATCGCCGATCTCTGCAAACTGTTCGACGACGAGCCGTTCCGCTTCCGCTATCTGCTCCTGGCCCAGCACAATTTCCTCCACCGCGTCACCGCCAAGATGAAGAGCCCGATCAAGGTGCTGCGCGGGCTCATCGAGCGCGGCATCGCGGAGGGAAAGGTCGGCGTCAAGGACGCGGCGCTGGCCACCGCCTTTGCGCAAGGGCCGCTGCTGTTCACGGCGCAATCGATCGTCTACCGCGCCGTGGAGCCGCCGCTCGGCCGCTACGTGGACGACATCCAGCTCGCGACGCTCCGGTCGCTGTCGTATAAGCCTTTGTAATCATTCATGTTAACTTGAGAGGTGGTTCACTTCAAGCCACTGCGGCCCGTGATATAAGTGAACGGTCACTTACATCAAGGAGCCGCCGCCATGTATCGCAGTGAAGCGCGCATCAAATTTGAGGAGCGTCGGCAAGGCGCTTTCTTTGCCGAGGTCAAGAAGGCGGCGGCAGCGTACTTCGCCGCGACCGGTCACAGCCGCTATGCGACGCCGGGCGTCTGGCTGAAGGGCGGCTTCTATGCGGCCCTCGCGGCCGGCGGATACTGCGCGATCCTCGGCGCGTTCGGAGGATCGCTCGCGGCCGTGGCCCTCGGTTACGCGGTGCTCGGCCTCGCCAGCCTCGCGCTCGCGTTCAACCTTGCGCACGACGCCTCCCATTTCGTGCTCGCGCGCCGGCGCTGGATCAATCGCACGGTGCACGAGATCCTCTTCGCGCTCATGGGCGTGAGCGGCTATCTCTGGCAGATGCGCCATGTCGGCTCGCATCATGTTTTCCCGAACGTGCCAGGCTGCGACGCGGACATCGACGACAACGGCATCGTGCGCCTGGCACCGCACGCGGCGTGGCGCCCGCGGCACCGCTTCCAGCACCTCTACGCGCCGCTGCTCTATCCCTTGGCGACGCTGCACACGATGTTCGTCCAGGATTTCGTCTACCTGTTCAAGCGCCGGCTCGCGAACATGCTCGACATTCGCCACAGCCCGGCGCAGGTGGCGATCTTCTTCGCCGGCAAGGGCTTCCACTTCGGCCTCGTGCTTGCCGTGCCGCTGATGCTCTCCGCGCGCAGCACGGGCGAGATCGTCGCCTGCTATTTCCTGATGAGCGCGCTCGTCTCGATGGCGTTCGTCTACGTCGTGATTGGCACGCACATCGCCGACGAGGCCAGCTTTCCCGAAGTCGGCCCCGGCGGCCGCATCGCCAAGAGCTGGGCGCAGCACGCGGTCGAGGCCTCGATCGATTGGGTGCCGAACAGCCGCATCGCGGCGTTCCTGCTGGGCGGCTTCAATTCGCACGTGACGCACCACCTGTTCCCGACCGTCTCGTACGCGCATTACTTGGCACTGACGCCGATGGTCCAAGCGGCGGCCCGTCGCCACGGACTCAAATACACGGAGACCACGTTCCCCGGCGTCATCCGCGCGCATTTCCGCATGCTGCGCCTGATGGGACGGGAACCTGGCGCGCATGTGGTACCGAATCGCTTGTCGCAGATCGTACGCGCTTCGGCCTAATGGACTCGGCGCGCGTGAGATCTGCTCTTCCCCCGCTTGCGGGGGAAGCCGGATGGGGGTCAGCGAGCGGGTACACAGCCGGCAGTTCGCTCGCGGCCTTACCCCCATCCAACCTTCCCCCGCAAGGGCGGGGGAAGGCTTTCCGAGCGCGGTTCAGCCGATCTCGTTCTTTACTGCGATGCCGCCCTTCATGATCAGCGGCATGTGCCGGCCCTGGCCGCCGAGCAGCGATATGTCCTTGAGCGGGTCGCCGGCGACGGCGATGAGGTCGGCCTGGGCACCGGCCGCGACGATGCCGAGCTTCCCGTCCATGCGCAGCACTTGGGCGGCGGTGGAGGTGGCGCTCTTGATCACCTCGTGCGGCGGCAGCACGCGCGCGCGAAGCTCGAATTCCTCGCTCTGCCGCGCGTGCATCTCGCCTAAGAGATCGCTCCCATAGGCCATGGCGACGCCGCTGCGGCGGAAGATCTCGAGCGACCTCAAGCCCGCTTCGCGCACGCCGGCGATCTTCGCGACCGATTCGGGCGGCAGGCCGAGCCGCGCGCCGTCCGCCGCGAGCGCCTCGTAGGTCACCAGCGTCGGCACTGCGAAGGCGCCGCGCGCGGCCATCGCCTTGGCCGCGTCATCGTCGACGAGATTGCCGTGCTCGATGGTGCGCACGCCGCATTCGACCGCGCGCTTGATCGCATTGGCCGTGTAGGCATGCGCCATCACATAGGTGTCGGCATGCGCGGCCTCGGTGACGATGGCCGCGATCTCGTCGCGCGAATAGCCCAAGAAATGGATGGGGTCGGTGGGCGAGGCGACACCGCCCGAGGCCATGATCTTGATCTGGTGCGCGCCGGCCTTGATCTCCTCGCGCACGGCCTTTCTGACCGCGTCGACGCCGTCGACGATGCGGGCGAGACTGCCCGTCTGCCGGCAGCAGGCGCAGGGCTCGGCGTCGTTGAAGCGGCCGCGGAAATCGCCGTGGCCGCCGGTCTGCGACAGCGCGCGGCCCGAGACGAAGAGGCGCGGACCCTCGACGAGGCCGCGCTCCACCGCCTCGGCGAGCGCGAAATCGGCGCCGCCGGCGTCGCGCACGGTCGTGAAGCCGCGCCGCAGCATGCCTTTGAGGATGGGCACCGCCTGCAGCGTCGCGAGCGCATTGGGCAGCGCGGCATTGGCGCCGATGTTGACCAGCGAGGCGATGACGTGCACGTGGCAGTCGATGAGGCCCGGCATCAGGGTGCGCCCGCCGACATCGAGCACGGCGGCCGATTCGGCGCGAAGCGGCCGCTCGGAGACCTCGCGGATCGTGGCGCCTTCGACCAGCACCTCGCATCCCGGCCGCCGCTCGGGCGAGGTCCCGTCAAGAATGGCGGCGTTGCGGAGAAGGATCGTGGCGGGCTGGCTCATGGGGCAGGGGGCTCGTAGCGGCGCCGCCAGAGGATATCGGTTTCGCGCGGTTGGCAAGCGGGGGCGCCGGGTCTGCGGCCCGGCCCTCACTTCCCATCGCCGCGCAGGCGCGCGACGCTGGGCCCCTTCTCTCCCACCTCCTGGGAGAGAAAAGATTAGACGCCGTGTGGACTTTTTCTCTCCCGCGAAAGCGGGAGAGAAGGGGCCCAGGCAACGCCCTCGGCGTTGCCTGGGAAGTGAGGGAACGGCCTCGCCGCAAGTAACCAGCCGCCACTTTCCCACGGCATCCGCGCCCTCTATGTTCGCGACAATACCGTGCAGAAGAGGGAATTCGGCAATGGTCGAGACGCTTCAACACTGGATCGGCGGCGAGCGGGTCAAGGGCGGACCGAATTTCGGCGACGTGTTCAATCCCGCCACCGGCGAGCTTTCGGCCAAGGTGCCGTTCGGCGATGCGGCGGTGGTCGCTCGCGCGGTCGAGGCGGCGCGAGGTGCCTTTGCCGGCTGGGCGGCGACGCCGCCGCTGCTGCGCGCGCGCGTGCTGTTCAAGTTCAAGGCCCTGATGGAGGCGCGCATCGAGGACATGGCGCGCATCGTCACCAGCGAGCACGGCAAGGTCATCGACGACGCCAAGGGCTCGATCCAGCGCGGCCTCGAAGTCGTCGAATTCGCCTGCGGCGTCCCGCAACTTCTGAAAGGCGAATTCACCGAGCAGGTGGCGCGCGGCGTCGACAGCTACAGCGTCCGCCAGGCGCTCGGTGTCGTCGCCGGCATCACGCCGTTCAACTTCCCGGCCATGGTGCCGATGTGGATGTTCCCGGTCGCGATCGCGTGCGGGAACACGTTCATCCTGAAGCCCTCGGAGAAGGATCCCTCGGCCTCGCTGTTCATGGCCGAGCTCTGGGCCGAGGCCGGGCTGCCCAAGGGCGTGTTCAACGTCGTGCATGGTGCCAAGGAGGCGGTGGACGCGATCCTGCACCATCCCGGCATCGCGGCGGTGAGCTTCGTCGGCTCCACGCCGATCGCCGAATACATCTATCGCACCGCCGCCGCGAACCAGAAGCGCGTGCAGGCGCTGGGTGGCGCCAAGAACCACCTCGTCGTCATGCCCGATGCCGACATGGAGCAGGCGGCGGACGCCCTCATCGGCGCGGCCTACGGCTCGGCCGGCGAGCGCTGCATGGCGGTCTCGGTCGCGGTCACCGTCGGCGACGCGGCCAAACCTCTGCTGGAAAAGCTCGTGCCGAAGACCCGGGCGCTGCGTGTCGGACCCGGGGCCGATCCCGCGTCGCAGATGGGTCCGCTCGTCACCAAAGAGCACCACGCGAAGGTGAAGGGTTACGTCGATCTCGGCGTCAAGGAAGGCGCCGAGCTCGTCGTCGACGGGCGCGACATCCGCCTGCAGGGCTACGAGAAGGGCTATTTCATCGGCCCGTGCCTGTTCGACAAGGTCAGGCCCGAGATGCGCATCTACAAGGAGGAGATCTTCGGTCCCGTCCTCTCGGTCGTGCGCACCAAGAGCTTCGACGAGGCCGCCGCCTTGGTCGACAAGCACGAATTCGGCAACGGCGTCGCGATCTTCACGCGCGACGGCGACGCCGCGCGCGATTTCGCCTCGCGCACGCAGACCGGCATGGTCGGCGTCAACGTGCCGATCCCGGTGCCGATGGCGTTCCACAGCTTCGGCGGCTGGAAGCGCTCGCTGTTCGGCGACATGTCGATGCACGGGCCCGAAGGCGTGCGCTTCTACACCCGCTTGAAGACCGTCACCGCGCGCTGGCCCACCGGCATCCGCGCCGGCGCCGAATTCATCATGCCGACGACGCGCTAACACCCGCTCCCTGGGGAGCGGGGGCAGGGGGCGAGGGGGAGTATCTCCGCCCGTGAAGGTCCTTCCCCTCACCCCCTGCCCCCCTCGCCCCGGGGCGAGGGGAGAAAGGGGAACTGCATGCCCGCACCCACGAATCTCACCATCAACGGCCGGCGGCTCTGGGATTCGCTGATGGAGCTGGCGAAGATCGGCGCCACCGAGAAGGGCGGGGTCTGCCGCCTCGCGCTCACCGATCTCGATCGCCAGGCGCGCGATCTGTTCGTCGGCTGGTGCAAGGCGGCGGGCGCCACGGTCAGCGTCGATCGGCTCGGCAACATCTTCGCGCGCCGCGAGGGCCGCGATCCCGCGCGCGCGCCGGTGATGACCGGCAGCCACATCGACACGCAGCCGACCGGCGGCAAGTTCGACGGCGCCTATGGTGTCATGGCCGGGCTCGAAGTGCTGCGCACGCTGCACGAGACCGGCATCGAGACCGAGGCGCCGATCGAAGTCGCGGTCTGGACCAACGAGGAGGGTGCCCGCTTCGCGCCGGCGGTGATGGGCTCGGGCGTCTTCGCCGGGGTGTTCAAGGAAGATGAGATCAAGGCCAAGACCGACCGCGAGGGCGTCACCTTCGGCGCGGCGCTGATGCAGATCGGCTATTCCGGCGCGCTGCCGGTCGGCGGGCGCAGGATCGGCGCGTTCTTCGAGTGCCACATCGAGCAGGGCCCGATCCTCGAGGCCGACGGCAAGACGATCGGCGTCGTCACCGGCGGCCAGGCGCAGCGCTGGTACGAGGTGACGCTGACCGGCCAGGAGAGCCATGCCGGCACCACGCCGATGGAGCGCCGACGCGACGCGCTGCTCGGGGCCGCGCGCGTGATCGACATGGTGAACCATGTCGGCGTCACGCACATGCCGGCGGCGCGCGCCACCTGCGGCGTCATCGAATCGCATCCGCAATCGCGCAACACGGTGCCGGGCCGCGTCTTCCTCACCGTCGAGTTCCGCCATCCCGACGAGGCGGAGCTCAGGGACATGGACGCAACCTTCCGCGCCCAGGCGGCGCGCATCGCCGGCGAGATCGGGCTGACGCTCGACATCCAGGAGATCTGGCACTTCCCGATGACGCCGTTCCACCCGGATTGCGTGGCGGGGGTGCGCGAGGCGGCGCAGGCGCGCGGCTATCCCCATCGCGACATCATCAGCGGCGCCGGCCACGACGCGCTCTACATGGCGCGCGTGGCGCCGACGGCGATGGTCTTCGTGCCCTGCGCCGACGGCATCAGCCACAACGAGATCGAAGATGCCAAGGCCGACGATCTCGCTGCCGGCTGCCAGGTGCTGCTCGACGCCATGATCCGCCGCGCCAACGCGCCCGCGTGAAGCGAACGGTCGCCGGAGGCGGGGAGACGGGGAGAAGCAAATACTCCGAACCATAGGGGGCACGGAGAACACAGAGAAAAGAAAATGCGCGCCAAAGGCGTGCAAAAAATTCCTCTCTGTGGTCTCTGTGTCCTCTGTGTTTTTTCCCTCTTCTCCCCGCCTCCCCATTCACTTATCGGCGTCGCCGCCCGACGATGGCGGCTCGCTGTTTTCGGCGCGGCCGCGCGTTTGCTCTTTGCGGCGCTTCAGGTTCGCGCGCAGCGCCTCGGCCAAACGGCGCTCGCGCAGGGCGCGTGCTTCGGCGCGGGCGGGCGTGATCACGGGCTTCGGCTTGGGATCGTCGCGGCGGTTCATGTCGGCGGTGCGTAACTGCGACAGCGGGGCAGCGAGCAGGGCGCGCCCAAGGCTTGAACGGCTCAGCGGGCGAAGGCATATTGCCCCGAGCGCCGGCGGCCCTCCCGCCGGCGTCTCTGCCTCAGCCGTGCCGCCGTAGCGTAGTGGTAGCGCAATCCCTTGGTAAGGGATAGGTCGTCAGTTCAATTCTGACCGGCGGCACCATTTTTCCCGAGTACATCCGCGCGCGCCCCGAGCGCCGGCCTCACTTCGGCACGGCGGGCGCGGGCCTGACGACGCGGGCGGGCGCGGGCGGGGCCGGCTCGTCGACGGCGAGCGGCGGGCCGCAGCGCACGATGATCTGGTGGCGGTTGATGGCGGGATCGCTGCGCTGCTCGGCAAGCTGATAGCCGTCGGGGCAGAGCGCGCGCGCTCGCTCGAAGCAGGCGGCGAGGCCGTTGGGCGCGCCGGAGCAATCGGCGAATTTGTGCGGCGGATCGGGCCAGCCGCGGAACGCCGCCGGGCTGCAGGCGGCGAGGGCGGAAACGGCGGCGAGCGCGAGCAGGCGCGAATACATCTGAACCTCGTCCCGTCGGGAGCGGCGCGCACTATAGGGCGGGACCCGCGTCCGCGTCATTACCGAGTGTGGACAGTAATCTCGCGCCTTCGCGGGCGCAAATTTGTTCTAAGAACGTCTTGACAACTTATTTGAGAACGAAGTAGGAAGATTTGCGACCAAAGCGGGTCCCTGCGTCGGGTCCAGCCGCTCGGCGCGCTGCCGGGATCGCATCGGGCCGCGACGGAATTCGCCGCGCGCCGCGTTGAGAACGGTGTGGGCGGTGGGGGTGACCCATCGGCAAGAACAGGTCCGCCAGCGGACCGATTCAGGAGAGCAACATGAGACGACCGATCGCACTTCTCGCCGGCACGGCTATCGCCCTCGCGCTGGGCGCCGCCGCCTTCGCTCAGACGGGCCCCGGCACCAAGAACACCGGCGAGCGCTTCCGCACCCAGTTCATGGAGCGCCTCGACGCCAACAAGGACGGCAAGATCACCAAGGCCGAATACGACGCCGCGCGCGGCGCCGAGTTCAAGGCCGCCGATCAGAACGGCGACGGCTTCATCAGCAAGGAAGAGTTCGCGGCCTATGGCGACCAGCGGCGCGGCGATTTCGTCGACCGCCTGTTCGCGCGCCTCGACAAGAACGGCGACGCCAAGCTCGACGCCGCCGAGCTCGCGGCCGGGCGCCAGAAGCGCAGCGACCGCGGCGACCGCGCCGATCGTGGCAAGCGCGGCGAACGCAGCGCGCGCATCAACTTCGAGCGCGCTGATGCGGCCAAGAAGGGCTATCTGACGCTCGAGGACCTGACGAAGGTCCGGAGTGCGCGCTTCGAAGCGGCGATGAAGAAGCGCTTCGAGCGGCTCGACACCAACCGCGACGGCAAGCTCACGGCCGACGAGCTGCCGGCCGGGCGCAACGCGTTCATCCTCCGCGCCGACGCCAACAAGGACGGCGCTGTCACATTCGAGGAATTCGCGGCGCGTCCGCGCCAGTTCCTCGTCCGCCGCATCGAGGCGGAATTTAAGGCGCTCGACGCCGACGGCGACGGCAAGCTGACCAAGGCCGAGGCCGATGCCGCGCGCGGCAAGCCGATGCTGCTGCTCATGGCCGACGCCAACAAGGACGGCGTCGTGACCAAGGAGGAGCTGGCCAAGGCCTTTGCCAGCCGCGGCGCTGCGGTCGGCGACCGTGTCTTCGCCGCGCTCGATACTGACAAGGACGGCAAGATCAGCACCGCCGAGTGGCAGGCGTCCGGCGAGCGCCGTTTCGCCCGCCTCGACCGCAACAAGGACGGCGTCGTGATGGCCGACGAGCT
This sequence comes from Alphaproteobacteria bacterium, assembly GCA_036555425.1. Lineage (GTDB taxonomy): Bacteria > Pseudomonadota > Alphaproteobacteria > Bin65 > Bin65 > SBBV01. Next base: position 12,744 of record DATBLL010000229.1, read on the forward strand.
CGGCCGCCGCGGCCCGCGCGGCGACCGCAAGCGCTAGACCGACGCGAAACCCGGCCCGTTGCGGGCCGGCTGAGAAAGCCGGATCGAGACGGCAAGGCGGCGCTCCCGTTAACCGGGGGCGCCGCTTTGTTGTCGTTGAGGGGCGCGAAGGCCGCGGGACGCGACGGAAACGGCTTCCTCTCGCCGTTATGCCCATGAGCGGTACCGGGGCGGATTTCCCCGGCCCTCCGCCATCGCAGGACGCGCCAATGGGCATCATGGGCCCTATGCTCGGGATCAAATCGGGAGCCGCAGGCTGCGGCACCGCGCTCGGTGCCGCCGGCGTGGCGGCGCGCGACGCGGTTTGTATAATCGCGCATGTCCGAGCGGAGCGGCGAGTCGGATGCGGCGTTGATGCGGCGGGTGGCGGGCGGCGACGGCGCCGCCGCGCGGCTCGTCGTCACGCGCCATCTGCCGCAGGTGCTGGCCCTTGCCCGGCGCATGCTGAACGATGCGGCCGAGGCCGAGGACGTGGCGCAGGAGGCCATGCTCCGGCTCTGGCAGATGGCGGCGCGCTGGCGCGAGGACGCGCCGATCGGCGCCTGGCTCTACCGGGTCGCGCACAACCTCGCCATCGACCGCATTCGCCGCCGGCGGCCGATGGTCGACGTGGATGCCGCGGTGAGCCTGGCCGATCCGGCGCCGACGCCGGCGGAGCGCCTGGCCGAGCGCGAGAGGAAGGCCGCGGTCGAGCGCGCGATTGCGGCGCTGCCCGAGCGCCAGCGCACCGCGATCACGCTGGTGCACACGCTCGAGATGGGAAATATCGAGGCGGCGGCGGCGATGGAGATCAGCGTCGAGGCGCTGGAATCGCTGCTGTCGCGCGGGCGCCGGGCGTTGCGCGCGGCGCTCATCGAACTTAAGGACGAGGCGGCGGGAGAGTAGCCATGACCGGGAACCAAACCGAGCGCGAGGCGCTCGCCCAATTCGAGGCGCTGCTCGGCGCGTATGGCGCCGAGCCCCGGCGCTGGCCGGCCGATCGCCGCGCCGCGGCCGAGGCCCTGCTCGCGCGCTCGCCCGTGGCCCTAGCGATGAAGGCCGAGGCCGCGCGGCTCGACAGCCTCATCGACGGTGCGGGCGTGGAGCCCGCGCCGGCGCATCTCGTCGGCCGGGTGCTGGCCGCGGCCCCCGGCGCCGCGGCGCCGAAAAGAAGCTGGCTCGGCGGCTTGCTGCGGCCGGCGGCGGGCCTCGCCTTCGCGGCTCTGCTCGGGCTCGGCCTCGGCGGCGTCATCTCGCCCTTCGCCGTCGTCACCAGCGACATGGCCGACAGCGATTCGGTGATGCTGGCGATCGGCGACGTTCCGGAGGTCGAGCCATGAGCGGCCCGGTCGAAGCCCCGGCGGCGCCGGCGCGTCCGCGCCGCGGGCTCTGGATCGCGCTCATAGCCTCGCTCACGGTGAACGTCTTCATCTTGGGCTGGGTCGCCTCGAGCTATGTCTACGGGCCGCGCTTTGTCCCGGGCCCGCGCGTGAGCGCGGCCGCGCCCGGCATGGCGTTCCAGCACCGCCGCGCGGTGCGCGCCTTGAGCGCCAGCGACCGCGAGACCGCGAACCGGCTCTGGCGCGAAAGCTTCCCGGCGCTGCGCGAGAAGTTGCAGGCCCTGCGCCAGGCGCATCTCGATCTGCGCACCGCCTTTTCCGCCGACCAAGCCGACGCGAAGTCGCTCGGCGATGCCGTCGCCGCGCTCAGGGAAAAAGCCAACGCGGTGTTCGATCAGGCCAACGCCACGCTGGTCAAGATCGGCACCACGCTCTCGCCCGAGGCGCGCAAGGCCTATTTCGGCGCCGGCTTCCCGCGCCCGCGCGAGCGCAATCGCGAACGCAATCGCGACCGGCCCGCGCGCGACAACCGATAGGCAGAGTCGCCCGCGGCGGCGCGCCCAGCGTATTCCGGCCGACAGACGCGGAACCGAAGCGAGGCGGCGTGAACGGACCCATCGCGCAAAGCGTGGCCCTCGTCTGCCACGGCAACGCGTTCCTGGCCGGGACGCGCGCGCCGTTCTTTCCCGCGAATTCGACCTGCCGTTACTGCGACCGCGTCGAATTCGTCGCCCTGGCGCCGGCGCCGAACGGCGAGATGGAGGCGGCGCCGGTGGCCAGCACGCCGGGCGCGTGGTTCGCGCATCTCGCGGCCAGCGGAGTGACCGGCCTCCTCCTCGCGCACGCGCCGCGCGGACGGCCGCTCGTGGCGGACCGGATGTCCGCCGGCTTCGTCGGCGGCGGCGAAGTGTGGGCGATCGAGGCGCTCCACGCCGGCGGGCGATGCGAGGTTTGGCATGATCGCTGGGAGGTCTGGAATCGCACGGCACCGGAGCGGCGCATCTGGCGCGTCACCTACGGCCGGGTTGAAAGCGCCGCGGCCCCGGCGGCCCTGCACGAAGAGATCGCGCCGGTCCGCGACGAACTGAGGGCGGCGCTCGGCGACATCCACGATTTCGCGCGCCGGAATCAGTGCGGCGGCTTCACCGATTGCTTTGCGCGCGCGCTGGCGGTTCTCGGCGGAACGCAGGGCGCCAAGCGCGGGTTTCATCAGGATCTGGCGCCAGTGGGATTCCTCGGCCCCGACGCGCTCGCCGTGCTCGACGCGTGCCAGCACGCCTCGGTGTTCGGCGGCATGGGATCGTGGAACGACATGGCCTTCGCGGGCGCCGAAAGCGAAGCCTATGACCGCGTCTCCGAGCGCCTCTTCCGCGCCATCAATCGCGCGATCGCCGCCGCGGCGAATTCCACCTGCCGCGCGCGCTAGCTTCGTTCGCCGCTCGCGGGCGCCCGCGGGTTAGGGCCGCTCCACGCACATCGCGATGCCCATGCCGCCGCCGATGCAGAGGGTGGCGAGGCCCTTTTTCGCCTTGCGGCGCTGCATCTCGTGCAGCAGCGTGGTGAGGATGCGCGCGCCCGAGGCGCCGATCGGGTGGCCGAGCGCGATGGCGCCGCCGTTGACGTTGACCCGGGCGGGGTCCCAGCCGAGATCCTTGTTGACCGCGCAGGCCTGGGCGGCGAAGGCCTCGTTGGCCTCGACGAGATCGAGGTCGGAGGCCGACCAGCCCGCCTTCTTCAGCGCCGCGCGCGAGGCCGGGATCGGCCCCGAGCCCATCACTTTCGGATCGACGCCGGCCGTGGCCCAGGAAACGATGCGCGCCAACGGCGCCACGCCGCGCTTCTTGGCCTCCGCGTCGGACATGAGGACGAGCGCGGCCGAGCCGTCATTGATGCCGGAGGCGCTGCCGGCGGTCACCGTGCCGTCCTTGCTGAAGGCGGGGCGGAGCTTCGCCAGCGCCTCGAGCGTCGTCCCGTGGCGCGGATGCTCGTCGGTGTCGACGATCTGCGGCCCTTTCCGCGTCTCGATCGTGACCGCGACGATCTCGTCTTTGAACTTGCCGGCCTTCATCGCCGCCTCGGCCTTCTGCTGCGAGGCGAGCGCGAACTGATCCTGCTGCTCGCGCGTGATCTGCCATTGCTGCGCCACGTTCTCGGCGGTGACGCCCATGTGGTAGCCGTTGAAGACGTCCCAGAGCCCGTCCTTGATCATCGTGTCGACGAGCTCGGTATTGCCCATCTTCGTGCCGTTCCTGAGGTGGGTGCAATGCGGCGACTGGCTCATGCTCTCTTGGCCGCCCGCCACGACGATCTCGCTGTCGCCGGCCTTGATTGCCTGGTAGCCGAGCGCTACCGCGCGCAGGCCGGAGCCGCACACCTGGTTGACGAGGAATGCGGTCTTTTCCTTGGGGATGCCGGCCGCCATCGACGCCTGGCGCGCCGGATTCATGCCCGTGCCCGCGGTCAGCACTTGGCCGAAGATCACTTCCGAAACGTCGGCGGGCGCCACCTTGGCGCGCTTCAGCGCCTCGGCGATCGCGACCTGGCCGAGCTTGTGCGCGGGGAGCGCGGCGAACGCGCCGTTGAAGGTGCCGATGGGCGTGCGCGCGGCGCCGGCGATGACGATGTCGGTCATGGTCTATCTCCTCGCGAGCAGGTTTTCGCGGCGCACCAGCCCGCCCGTGCGCGCCGCACAACGACGCAATGAGTATAAGACGCCCTCGGCCGGTGTCACGCGCGGCCCCAGCGTCGAATCGACCGTGGCCCCGCGCTAGCGGCGCGCGCGGATCCAAGCGGCGAGCGGGGTCCAGAGCTCGCTCTCGGCGCGGCTGCCGGCCATCATGCCGATGTGCCCGGCCGAGGCGCGCACGGTGGTGCAATCGGGCAGCGCCCGGGCCAGCGGCAGCGCCGAGGCCGGCGGCACGATGCGGTCGTTGTTGGGAATGACCGCAAGCGCGGGCTTCGCAAACGACTCGGGCCGCACCGGCGCACCGGCGATGGTCCAGGCGCCGCGGCCGGGCGTGTTCTCGCCATACCAGCCGATCAGGCACTCCTCGGCCACGCGCCACGGCAGCGGCACGCCGTCGTTGAGCCAATCCTCGAGCGCCACGAAGACAAGCGCTTCCTCCGATCCCGGGTCGAGCGCCGCGAAGCGCCGGAACTTTCTGTAGGCGAGCAGCGGATCGAGCCCGGCGAACAGGCCTTGCAGCACGTCGAGCGGCATCGCGCCGAGCGCGCGGAAGCCGGGCATCAGAACCTCGGCGAAGGCAGCGAGGGCGCGCGCGCTCTCGGGCCGCTCGGCGTGGAAATCCCACGGTGTCGCGAGCAGCGCGAGGCCGGCGATTTCGCTCATGCGCCGCTCCGCCAGCGCCAGGGCCAGGTTTCCGCCCATGCAATAGCCGGCGAGCGTGAGCGGACGCCCCTCGGCGAGGCGCAGCGCCTCTGCGAAGGCAGGATCGAGCCGCTTGACGATGAAATCGCCAAGATCGAAGCCAAACTCCTCGCCCTCGATATTGCCCCAGTCGAACACCAGCGGGCGGATCCCGGACGCGGCGAGGAACGCGGCGAGGCTGCGGCCGGGCAGCAGATCGAGGATGTAGCTGCGATTGATCAGCGAGGGGACAAGCAGCACGACATGCGCCTCGCTCCCGCCGCCGTAGTCGAGGAGGCGGGCGCCGCCGCCGGCCCAGACGGCGGCCGCGGTCGGCGCCGCGCGCGCGAAGGGGTGGCGGCGATAGGCGTCGAGGCCATCGAGAAACGCGGCCAAACGCCGCGAAGCCGCGTCGCGGACCGCCTCAGCCAGCGCCGCCGGGTCGGCCGCCGCCAGCGCCGCCGCGCCCGCGAGCGGGGGCGCTTTTGCCGGCGCGCTTGCGCTCGAGCGCGTCCAGCCGGCGCTCGATGCGCTCAATCCGCCCAAGGACCCGCTCCAGGCCGCCCCCGCCATCGCGAGGTGCAGCGCCAGCGGGCGCGGCCCCGGCCGCAGCGGCCGCGCCGGCGCCCGTCTTGCGCGGTGTGCCTGCTGCCCGTTCATCCCTCTTGCGCCCCATGCCACCCGCGGGCGCCGGCCCGGACGGCTTTGCGCCTGCGGCCAGCGCCCGCCACGGCCCGAGCCAGGCGGCCATCGCCGCGGCCAGGGCCGGATCGGCCGCCGCCGCGGCGAACTGTTCTTCCCAGAGGTCGAGATAGCGCTCGGCCAGCGCCTTCAGATCCGGCGTCTCGGGCATGGCGCCGACTATAGGCACCGCGCGGCGGCGGGGCCAGCCTCGGCCGCCCCGAGCGGCCGGCGTCCCGCATTGCGGCAGCCGCGCTCGTTGCGTTTGCGAAACGCGCGAATGCGGTGCAATAATAGTGTCTTGAGAACCGGCGCGCGACGGCCGGGCGGGAGAATTTCATGGCGAGCGAACAAGCGGGTTCGGCGGAGCCGATCATCATCAAGAAATACGCCAACCGGCGCCTCTACAATACCTCTACCAGCAGTTACGTGACCCTCGACGACCTCGCCCAGATGGTGCGGCAGTCGCAGGACTTCGTCGTCTACGATGCGAAGACGAACGAGGATATCACCCGCTCGGTGCTGACCCAGATCATCGTCGAGGAGGAGGCCAAGGGCACGAACCTCCTGCCGGTGAGCTTCCTGCGCCAGCTCATCTCGCTCTACGGCGATTCGCTGCAGGCGCTGGTGCCGAAATACCTCGAGCACAGCATGGCGAGCTTCACGCAGAACCAGGAGCGCATGCGCCAATACATCAACAACGCGCTGGGCGGCATGTTTCCGTTCGGCTCGCTCGAGGAGATGAGCCGGCGCAACATGGAATTCCTCAATCAGGCGTTCAGCGCCTTCAATCCGCTGCTGGCCGCACAGGCCGCCAAGGAGGGCGCCAAGCCCGCGCCCGAGGCCAAGCCCGCGCCCGAGGCCAAGGCCGCCGCGCCTGCGCCCGCCGGCGAAAGCGGCAAGGACGCGCTGACCGAGCTGCAGAAGAAGATCGACGCGCTCCAGAAGCAGATCGAGGCGATGGGGAAGAAGGAGAAGGAGAAGGAGAAGGAGTAGGCGTCAGGCCGCCTTCTCGCCCTCGGCGGCGGCGGTGCGCCAGGCGGGCTTGGTGTCGGGCTTGCCGAAATAGTAGCCCTGGAAATAGTCGACGCCCTGCTCCTGGAGCCACTTGGCTTCGGCCTCGGTCTCGACGCATTCGGCGACCGTGCGCATCTTCAAGCCCTGGGCCAGGCCGAGCAGCGAGCGGACGAACACCTGGTTGTCCGGATTGTCGATCAGGTTCTTGATGTAGGAGCCGTCGATCTTGACTTCCTCGACGCCGAGGGTGCGCAGGCTCTTGAAGCTGGTGTAGCCGGCGCCGAAATCGTCGAGCGACACGGCGCAGCCGAGGCTCTTTACCTCGTGGCAGAACTCGGCGGATTGCTCGAGATCCTTGAGCGCCACCGTCTCGGTAATCTCGATGGTCAGCCGGCGCGCCAGGTCGGCGCGGCCTTCGACCAGCTCCTTCAAGCGCCGCATCCACACCTTGTCGCCGGTCGTGTAGGCCGAGACGTTGATCGCGAGGCTCACCTCGGGGCAGCGGCGCAGCTCGCGCACCGCCATGTCGAGCACCTTGCGGTCGATCTGGCGGATGAGGCCCATTTCCTCCACCACCGGCATGAACCAGGCGGCGGAGCGGATCTCGCCGTTCTCCTCGACGATGCGCAGGAGGCATTCGTAGTGCGCGACCTCGCCGTCCTTGGCGCTCACCACCGGCTGGTAGGCGAAGACGAAGCGGTCGTCGCGCAGCGCGGTCTGGATGCGCTCGGCGGTGCGCACATAGGTCTGGTTGTCCTTGCGGCTCGCATCCTCGGCGCGATAGCGCACAAAGCAGTCGCGGCCGGTCTGCTTGGCCTGGCGCAGCGCCACTTCGGCCTTGGCCATGATGTCGAGCGCCGGCTCGTCGCCGCGGAAGAAGGTGGCGCCGACCGAGGCGGTGACGACGACGAGGCCCGAGGGTGTCTCGACCGGCGTCGAGCGCATCTCGTGGAGGATGCGCTCGGCGATGCGCTCGAGATCGCCCTCGCCGCAGTGCGCGACCACGATGCCGAAAGTGTCGCCGCCGACGCGG
>DATBLL010000242.1:0-18071 GCA_036555425.1 Alphaproteobacteria bacterium
ATCGGGCGCGCGCTCATGACCGCGCCGAAGCTGCTGCTGCTCGACGAGCCGTCGGTGGGCCTGGCCCCGGTGCTGGTGGAGCAGCTGTTCGCGCGCATCGCGAGCCTCGCGGTCGAGGGCACCGCCGTGCTCTTGGCCGAGCAGAACATGGCGGCCGCCCTCGCCGTGGCCGAGCGTGCAATCGTGCTGCGCGAGGGGCGCGTCGTCGCCGACGACAGCGCCGCCGCGGTCGCCGGCCGGCCGGAGCTGGCGCTGTCGGAGCTGGGGCCGGGCTGAGCCGTGCCACCGCTGGCCCTCACTTCCCAAGCCGCTCTTGCGGTTTGGGAAGTGAGGGCTGGGGCGGGCGGAAGCGGATTTGAAAGCAAGTCTTCTCGGGGCTAGCATCGGCACGATCGTTGCACTGGGTCGTTGCGAATCAAGTTCGTTGCCCTGAGCGTCCACCCTTGAAGGGATACGCCATGCGGACCCGCATCCTCCGGCTCGCCGCCGCGCTCTTCGTTACCGCCGCGCCCGCCGCCGCCGAGACCAAGCACGACACGCTCACGATCGGGATGACGCAGTTCCCGGCGACGCTCAATCCGCTGATCGATTCGATGCTGGCCAAGAGCTACGTGCTGGCGATGGTGCGCCGGCCGCTGATGACCTTCGACGCGAAATGGCAGCTCGTCTGCATGCTCTGCGTCGAGGTGCCGAGCTTCGAGAACGGGCTCGCCAAGAAGGAGGATCTCGGCGACGGCAACCAGGGCGTCGCCGTCACCTTCACGCTGCAGCCCAAGGCGAGCTGGGGCGACGGCACGCCGCTCACCAGCAAGGACGTCGCGTTCACGATCGAGGTCGGCAAGCACCCCAAGAGCGGCGTCGCCAGCAGCGAGCTGTTCCGCCGCGTGCTGAAGGTCGACATCAAGGACGACAAGACCTTCACCCTCCACATCGACCGCATCACCTTCGACTACAATCGCTGGATCCTCGACATCCTGCCGGCGCATCTCGAGGCCAAGGCCTTCGCCGATCCCGCCGACTACCGGAGCCGCACGCTTTTCGACCGCGATCCCACCAACAAGGGCCTCTATGCCGGCCCCTATCGCGTGACCGAGGTGGTGCCGGGCTCGCACATTGCGCTTGCGCCCAACGAAGCGTGGTGGGGGCAGAAGCCCTATTTCAAGCGCGTCGTGGTGCGCGTGATCGAGAACACGGCGGCGCTCGAAGCCAATCTCCTCTCGGGCGCCATCGACTACGTCGCCGGCGAGCTCGGCCTTTCGCTCGAGCAGGTGCTGGCGATGGAGGACCGGCTCAAGGACCGCTTCCGCTTCGTCTACAAGGCCGGGCTCATCTACGAGCACATGGACGTGAACCTCGACCACCCGATTTTGAAGGACAAGCGCGTGCGCCAGGCGCTGCTGCTCGCGATCGACCGCAAGAAGTTGAGCGAGCAATTGTTCAAGGGCAAGCAGCCGGTGGCCGAGACCAACGTCAATCCGCTCGACTGGGTCTACACGGCCGAGACGGCGAAATACCCGTTCGATCCCGAGCGCGCGAAGAAGCTGCTCGCCGAGGCGGGCTGGACCGAGCTGCGCGGCGGCATCCGCTACAACAAGGCGGGCGAGCGCTTGAGCTTTGCGTTCATGACCACGTCCGGCAACCGCACGCGCGAGCTGATCCAGCAGATCGTGCAGAGCCAGTGGCGCCAGGTCGGCGCCGACGCGCGCATCCAGAACCAGCCGGCGCGGGTCTTCTTCGGCACGACGGTGACGCAGCGGAAATTCGACGGGGTCGCGCTCTTCGCCTGGATCTCGGCGCCCGAGGCGGTGCCGCGCACGACGCTGCATTCGAAGTTCATCCCGACCGCCGAAAACAACTGGTCGGGCCAGAACACGACCGGCTTCCGCAACGCCGAGGCCGACAAGCTCATCGACCAGATCGAGCGCGAGCTCGACCGCGAAAAGCGGCGCGCGCTCTGGCACCGCCTGCAGGTGCTCTACGCCGAGGAGCTGCCGGCGCTGCCGCTGTTCTTCCGCGCCGACGGCTATGTGCTGCCCAACTGGCTCGAGGGCGTCGTGCCGACCGGGCACCAGTATTCGAGCACCCTCTGGATCGAGCAGTGGCACGCGAAGTGACGCCCGCCCGGCGAGCGTTCCCACGCGACGCGTACCCAGGCGCATGAGGCTCGGCCGCATCGCTCTCGCGGCGGCGCTGCTCGCGGCGGCGCCAGTGAAGGCCGAGACGCGCGACACGCTCACCATCGGGCTCTCGACCTTTCCGCCGAGCCTCCATCCTCTGACCGGCGCCGAGCTCGTCCGCTCCTACATCCTCGCGATGGTGGCGCGGCCGCTCATGGCGTTCGACCCGGATTGGAAGCTGGTGTGCCTGCTCTGCACCGCGGTTCCCACCTTCGCGAACGGCCTCGCGCGCGAGATCGACTTGGGCGGCGGCAAGAAGGGCGTGGCGCTCACGATCGCGATCCAGCCCGGCGCCACCTGGGGCGACGGCACGCCGGTGACGGCGAAGGACGTGATCTTCACCAACCGCGTGAACCGGCATCCCTTGAGCGGCGTGGTCTCGGGCGAGTTCGACCGCCGCGTCGTCAAGATCGAGGCCAAGGACGACAAGACCTTCGTCCTCCACATCGACCGCATCACCTTCGACTACAACAATCTCGCCGGCTATCGCGTGCTGCCCGCGCATCTCGAGGAGAAGGCCTTCGCCGCGCCGCAGGATTACGCCAAGCGCTCCACCTACGAGACCAATCCCGCCGAGCGCGGGCTTTATTTCGGCCCCTATCGGGTCGCGGAAATCGTCGCCGGCGCGCATGTGGTGCTGGTCCCCAACGAGACCTGGTTCGGCAAGAAGCCGTTCTTCAAGCGCATCGTGCTGCGCGCGTTCGAGAACACGGCGGCGCTCGAGGCCAATCTCCTGGCCGGCGGCGTCGATTTCATCCCCGGCGAAGGCGGCTTGACGCTCGACCAGGTGATCGCGCTCGAGGCGCGCCATCCCAAGCGCTTCCGCTACCTCTATAAGACGACGACGAGCTATTCGCACCTCGACGTCAACCTCGAGCACCCGGCCTTGAAGGACAGGCGCGTGCGCCAGGCGCTGCTGCTCGCGGCCGACCGCGAGGCCATCGCGCGCCAGATCTATGCCGGCAAGGTTTCCGTCGCGCATTCGAGCGTCAATCCGCTGCAATGGATGGCGGCGGCCGACATCCGCCGATACGAATTCGATCCCGCCGCGGCCAAGCGGCTGCTCGACGAGGCCGGATGGTCGGAGATGAAGGGCGGCGTCCGCCACAATGCAGAGGGCGAGCGCCTCGCGTTCACCCTCGCCAGCGTCGCCGGCATCAAGGCCAACGAGCTGGTCATGACCGTGCTGGCGGCGCAGTGGCGCCAGGTCGGCGTCGATGCGCGCATCCGCGGCCAGCCGGCACGCGTCTTCTTCGGCGACACGCTGCAGCGGCGGAAATTCGACGGCCTCGCCTTCTTCGCCTGGATTGTGTCGCCCGAAAGCGTGCCGCGCACCATCGTGCACTCCTCGATGATCCCCGCGGCCGCCAACGGCTGGCAGGGCCAGAACTTCACCGGCTACCGCAATCCCGAGATGGACACGCTCATCGACGGCATCGAGCGCGAGCTCGACCGCGAAAAGCGGAGAGCGCTCTGGCACCGCTACCAGGAGATCTATGCCCAAGACCTGCCGGCCCTGCCGATGTTCTTCGGCACCGTCGGCTTCGTGATGCCGCTCTGGCTCGAGGGCGTGCGCCCCACCGGCCACAGCGCCACCTCGTCAATCTGGGTCGAGGAGTGGAAGGCGAAATGATCGGGCGCAGCCCCGGCGACGGATTTCGAGGGCGCCGCCGATGATGCGCTTCGTCGTCGTGCGCGCGTTCGAGTCGCTCGTCGTCTTGGCGCTGATGTCGTTCGTCGTCTACGCGCTCATCGGCCTCATGCCCGGCGATCCCATCGACATCATGCTCGCCGGCGATCCCAACATGACGCCCGAGGACCGCGAGCGCCTGCGCCAGCTCTTCGGGCTGCACCTGCCGATCTGGGAGCGCTACGGGAACTGGCTCGTGGCGGCGATCGGCGGCGATTTCGGCTTCTCGCGCACCTTCAACCGGCCGGTGCTCGAGGTGATGGCGCCCAACCTCGGGCGCACCGCGCTCTTGATGATGTCGAGCTTCGTGCTCTCGGTCGCGATCGCGATCCCGCTCGGCCTCGCGGCGGCGGTGCGCCAGCGCCGCCTCGCCGACTACGGCATCAACCTCTTCTGCTTCGCCGGCAAGTCAGTGCCGCCGTTCTGGCTCGCGCTGATGCTGATCCTCGTCTTCGCCGTGGAGCTCAACTGGTTCCCGGCCGGCGGCATCGAGACGGTGGGCGCCAGCGGCATTGTCGACCGCGTGCGCCATCTCGCGCTGCCGGTCGCGTGCCTCACGCTCTTGAACCTCGCCTCGGTGGCGCGGCTCATGCGCGCCGAGGCGATCGGCGCGCTGCGGCAGGACTACGTGCGCACCGCGCGCGCCAAGGGCCTGGCCGAGCGCCGCGTCATCTGGGGCCATGCGATGCGCAACGCGCTCAACCCGGTCGTGACCGTGATCGCGCTCGAATTCGGGACGCTGTTCTCGGGCGCCCTCATCACCGAGACGGTCTTCGCCTATCCCGGCATGGGCAAGATGATCTACGACGCGATCCTGGGGAACGACTACAACCTCGCGCTGATCGGCCTCTTGTTCGCGACTCTGCTGGTGCTCGTCGGCAACCTCGCGGCCGATCTCGGCTACGCGGCGCTCGATCCCCGAATCAGCTACCGATGACCGCGGCGCTGGCCAAGGCCGAACGCCCCGCGCCGCGCAATCGCGCGCGCGCGCGCTTCATGCGCCACCGCGGCGCGGTGGTGAGCGCGCTCGTGCTCACGATCATCGTCGCCGCGGCCATCGGCGCGCCTTTGGTCGAAGGCTGGCTCGGCCACGGGCCCAACGACCCCGATCTCGGCAAGCGCTTTCTGTCGCCCACCTGGGCCTTTCCGCTCGGCACCGACGAGGCCGGCCGCGACGTGCTGCTGCGCCTCATGTATGGCGGGCGCGTCTCGCTGCTGGTCGGGCTCGCGGCGGCGCTGGCCTCGGCCGTGATCGGCACCGCGATCGGCATCGTCGCCGGCTATTACGGCGGCCGGCTCGACGCCTTCCTGATGCGCCTGACCGACGCCGTCATCTCGCTGCCGAGCCTCGCCCTCTTGATCGTGCTGGCGGCGGTCGACTTGAAGAAGATCGGCGTGCCCGACAGCATCGCCTATTCGGACGCGGTCAGTCTCTACCGCATCATCTTCATCATCAGCCTCGTCGGCTGGACCGGCGTGGCCCGTCTCGTGCGCGGCGCCACGCTCTCGATGCGCACGCGCGAATTCGTGCGCGCCGCCGTGGCGCTCGGCGCCCCGGCGCGGCGCATCATGCTCGTCCACATCCTCCCCAACGTGCTCGGCCCCGTGATCGTGGCGACGACGCTCTCGGTCGGCGGCATCATCCTGGCCGAATCGGTGCTGAGCTATTTGGGCCTCGGCATCCAGCCGCCGATCGCGAGCTGGGGCAACATGCTCTCCAATGCGCAGGAGATGCTGACCCAGGCCCCGCAACTCGTGATCTATCCCGGCCTCGCGATCATGCTGACCGTGATCGCGTTCAACTTTCTGGGCGACGGCTTGCAGGACGCGCTCGATCCCAGGGCGGGAGAGTGAGGTCCACTAAGTCGGCAACTTCGTAGGGGCGGGTCCCCGACCCGCCCGCGCCAACGCCGGCACGGCTTCGCGAGTATGATCGGGACGTCAGCGCAACTGCCAACGATGTACGAGCGCAGACGCGGGCGGGTCGGGGACCCGCCCCTACGTAGTGCACGCCTCGCCTACTTCGCCAGCGCCGTCTCCACGAGCTTCACCCAGTAGCTCGCGCCGATGGGCAGGATCTCGTCGTTGAAGTCGTAGTGCGGGTTGTGGAGGAGGCAGCCGCCTTCGGCGCCGCCGTTGCCGATCCAGATGTAGCAGCCGGGCTTTTTCTGCAGCATCCAGGCGAAATCCTCGGAGCCCATCGAGGGCGGGTGGTCGCGCACGACGTTCTCGCGGCCGACGATCCCGGCCGCCACCTTGGCGCAGAACTCGGTCTCGGCCTCGGTGTTGATGGTCGGCGGATAGCGCTTCTCGTAGCGCAGCGAGAAGGTGCAGTTGTGCGCCTGGCAGATGCCGCCGGCGATGCGCTTGATCGCGGGCTCGATGCCGTCGTGGATCTCGGGCTTGAACGAGCGCGCGGTGCCGCGGAGGGCCACGGTGTCGGGGATCACGTTCCAGGTGTCGCCGCCGTGCATTTGCGTGACGCTGACGACGACCGATTCGAGCGGATCGGTGGTGCGGCTCGCGATGGTCTGGAGCGCCAGCACGATCTCGGCCGCGACCACGACCGGATCGATGCCGAGGTGCGGCATGGCGCCGTGGGTGCCCTTGCCCTGGATCACGACCTCGAAAATGTCGAACGCCGCCATGGTCGGGCCGCTCCTGACCGAAACCTTGCCCGGCGGCATGCCCGGCCAATTGTGCATGCCGTAGACGGCCTCGACCGGGAATTTCTCGAACAGGCCCTGCTCGACCATGACGCGGCCGCCGCCCTCGTTCTCCTCGGCGGGCTGGAAGATGAAGTGCACCGTGCCGTCGAAATTCTTGGTCTCGGCGAGATAGCGCGCGGCGCCCAACAGCATCGTCGTGTGCCCGTCGTGGCCGCAGGCGTGCATCTTGCCGTTGTGCTTCGAGGCGTGCGCGAAGCCGTTGGCCTCGGGCATGTGGAGCGCGTCCATGTCGGCGCGGAGTGCGATCGCGCGCCCGCCCTTGCCGGCCTTGAGCGTGCCGACGACGCCGGTGCCGGCCAGGCCCTTGTGCACGGCGACGCCGAAGCTCTTGAGCTTCTCGGCGACGATTTCGGAGGTGCGGTGCTCCTCGAACGCGGTTTCGGGATGGGCGTGGATGTCGCGCCGCCAGGCGGTCATGTCGGGATGGAATTCGGCGATGCGGTTGACGATCGGCATGATGGACCCCTTTGAGCGGCGCGGGACCGTAGCACAGTCCCCGCGGCTGCGGCATCGGGACTCGGCGCAATCCCGGGAAGGTGATTTCGCTCGAAGTAGCGGCGGGATAAGCTGCCTCATGACACGAAATATGCCCAGCGATCTCGCTCGATTGACCCTGTCGCGCCGCCGCCTCCTTGCCGGGGCCGGCGCCGCCGCGCTGCTGTCCCCGCCCTTGCCCGCGGCGGCCATGCGCCATACGGCCGCGCGCTATACGCTGACGGCGCGGCCCGGCCGCGCGGCCCTGCGTGGCCCGGGCAAGCCCGAAACCGAGATCTGGGGCTTCGAGGGCCACGTGCCCGGCCCCATCCTGCGCGTGCGCCAGGGCCAGCGGCTCGATGCGATGCTGGTGAACCGGCTCGCGCAGCCGACGACGATCCATTGGCACGGCGTCCGCGTCCCCAACGATATGGACGGCGTGCCCGACCTGACGCAGGACGCCGTCAAGCCCGGCGAGGTCTTTCCCTACAGCTTTGTCTGCGCCGATGCCGGCACCTACTGGTATCACCCGCATGGCAACAGCGCGGAGCAGCTCGGGCGTGGCCTTTCGGGCATGCTCATCGTCGAGGAAGAAAGCCCACCGCAAGCCGACCGCGAGATCGCGTGGGTGCTGTCCGACTGGAAGCTCAAGGACGACGGCGGCATCGATCCGGATTTCGCCAACGTCCAGGAGCGCAGCCACGAGGGGCGGCTCGGCAACGTCATCACCGTGAACGGCGCGCCCGGCGGCGAGGTGAAGCTCCGGCGCAACGAACGCGTCCGCCTGCGCCTCCTCGCCGTCGCCAATGCGCGCGTCTTCGAGCTCGGCTTCGACGCCGAGGGCAAGCCGCACGACCCGTGGCTGGTGGCGCTCGACGGCCAGCCGCTGGCGCCACGCCGGCTCGGCAAGGAGCGGTTGGTGCTCGGCCCCGGCATGCGCGCCGACCTGCTGCTCGACGCCGCCGCCACGCCCGGCGAGCGCCCGCCGCTGCTCTACTATCCGCCGGGCGACGACCCCGTGGCGCTGCTGCGCCTTGCCGTCGGCGACGAAGCGCCGCTACGCGCAGCGCCGCTGCCGGCGCCCGCGCCGCTCGCTGCCAATCCCATTCCCGCGCCCGACCTCGCGCGCGCCGAACGCCACGCGCTCGTCTTCGCCGGGGGCGCGCAGCCGGGCGAGCATCGCCCCGGCCAGATGCAGAACGAGAGCGGGCCGACGCACGGGACCTGGACGGTCAACGGGAAGTCGATGGAGCATGGGCCTGCGGGTGGCGAGCATCGGCGCATCCCGCCGCTGCTCACGCTGAAGCGCGGCGCCAGCGTCGTGTTCGATCTCAAGAACGACACCGTGTTCGATCATCCGATCCACCTGCACGGCCACACCTTCCGCATCCTCTCGCGCAACGGCAAGGCGCTGACGGCGCCGCCGCTCACCGACACGATCCTGATGAGCCAGCAGGAAAGCGCCGAGATCGCGTTCGTCGCCGACAACCCCGGCGACTGGATGCTTCACTGCCACATCCTCGAGCATCAGGAAGCCGGGATGGGTGCGGTATTCCGGGTGGCCGCCTAGCACGTTTGGGTTTGCCGGCCCCGGCGCGCGTGGCAATCTGCGGTTCGCAAGGGGGAACCAGCCATGCTCCGTCTGCCGGCTCTTCGCCGTGGCATCGCCGCGGCCATCGTCGTTCTGTCGCTCGCGGCCTGCGCGTCGACGGCGCAGAACGGCGCGGCGACGACGGCGGCGCCATCCAAGGACCAACTCGTCGCGCTCAACGACACGTTTCGCGCCGCCTATCGCGATCTGCGCGATTGGCGGACATCCACGCTCGATCCCATCATCATCGTGCAGTTCGACGACCTGCACCTCGTCCGGCGCGGCAAGACGCGGACCGCGACCTTCACGCCGCCGATCTATCACCAGTACAAGGCCATCGCGCACATCCCGCTCGCGCTCTACGTGAAGCTAGCACTCCATGTCGGCCGCCCGTTCGACAAGGAAACGCTCGCATGGCTCACTGCCTACATGAAGCAGGTGCAAGCGGCGGGCGCGAGCCTCGACGGACGGCCTGGCTGGACGCCCGAGCAGCTCCGCCTCCACAAGAAGATCGTCGCCGAATCGCTGAAGTTCATGGAGACTATCGGCGGCGCCGAACAGGTCAGCGACGATCAGCTGACGGCCTATACGCGCGCGATGCGCCCGCTCGTGCTCGCCAGCGCCGACGCCGCGGCGCGCGCGCAGCTCGACGGCCTCCATGCGCTCGTCAACAAATGGCGCTCCGAGCTGGGCCCGCATTGGAGCCATGTCGACGTCGTCGTGCTCGGCCCGAAGCAGCCGCGGCCCGGCAACGCGCAATACGAGTATTTCGTGCGCGCCATGGGCTGCGGCGCCGTCGGCAAGCGGCTCTGGTACGCGGAAGGCGTCTTCGACAAGGACGGCGGCGTGAATCTCCTCGGCACGATCCTCGTCGACCGCGGCGCGAGCATCGCCTTCTTCAACGATCCCGTGCGCCTCGAGCGCGACCTCCTGGCCGACGCCGCCCAGCGCCACCTGAACCGCCTCTTTCCGCGGCGCTGACGCCGGCCCTCACTTCCCGTTCGCCAAGAGGCGAACGGGAAGTGAGGGCCGTTAGCGGCTACACTCGATGCGCGGCCTCGTGAGGATTCTGCGATCATGCGGTCAACCTTCCTCTTCGCCGTTGCGCTGCTCGCCCTCTCCGCCTGCGGCCCCGATTGGCGCGAGTATCGCTCGGAGGCCGGAAACTACAGCGTTCGCTTTCCCGGCGCGCGGACGATGGAGCGCGACGAGCCGGGCCGCGGCTCGACGGTCCACATCACGCATGTCGAGGTCGACAAGAAGACGGCCTACGGCGTCTCCTGGTTCGACATCGCGAAGCCGGAGCGGCCGGCGGGCCAGCTGCTGCTCGACGTCCAGGCCGAAGTGCTGCGCGACTTGAAGGCGACGGCCGCACGAGCGGGCGAGATCAAGCTCGGGCCGGGGCCCGGCGCGGGTGCCCCGGGCCGCGCCTTCGCCGCGCGCACCGCCAACGGTCTCGACGTTTCCATCCGGGTCTACGCGGTCGGCAGCGGCCCGGTGCGCGTCTATCAGCTCATCGCCGCCGTGCCCGACGCCAAGCGCGCCGAGGGCGATATCGGCACCTTCTTCGAGTCGTTCAAGCTGCTGAAATGAGCGCCGACATCGGATGGTGCTCTGGATTTGGTTTCCGCACTTGACCCGTTGGAGCACCCCTTACTCGATCACCTTGTCGGCTTGCACCAGCACCGATTCCGGTATGATGAGGCCGAGCGCCTTGGCGGTCTTCAAGTTGATAATCAGCTCGTACTTCGTCGGCTGCTGCACCGGGAGGTCGGCGGGCTTTTCGCCCTTGAGGATACGATCGACGTAACCTGCCGCGCGCCGGTATTGGTCGACCAGGTCCGGCCCATAGGAGGCCAAGCCGCCGCCGGTGACGAAGTAGCCCAATGGGTAGATCGCTGGCAGTTTGTGCCGCGCGGCTAGCGCGATGATCAGATCGCGGTGAAGCACAGCCAGCGGGCTCAACGTCACGATCAGGCCGCAATTCGACGAGCGCGCGAATGCCACGATGGCGCGCTCGATCTCGCCGGTGTCACGCACGTTGACCGGGCTCAGCTCGACGCCAAAAGACGGCGCGACGGATTGCATCGCGCCCAACTGACCGATCCCGGCAGCAAGGGAGGGATCCCGAATGACGGCTACTCGGTTCACGCCCGGCGCGATCTGCTTCAGCAGCTCCAGCCATTTCGCACTAAGACCGTATTCGAACAGGATGAATCCTGTGGCGTTGCCGCCCGGGCGTGCCAAGCTATCGACGAAGCCGCCGCCGACTGGGTCGACCACCGCCACAAACACGATCGGCACAGTGCGGCTCGCCCGCTGCAATGCCTCCAAGCTCGGGAGTGCTGTCGCCAACATGACGTCCGGCGCGAGCCCGACCAGTTCCGCCGCATAGTCGCGAATCTTGTCGGCACTGCCTGCGGCCCACCGAATGTCGATCCGCATGTTGGCGCCGTCGCTCCAGCCCAATTGCCGCAGCGCTTGCACGAACGCCGCAATGCGGGGCCGCCATTCGGGATCGCCCGCAGCCATGGGCGTGAGCACGCCGATACGGCGCATCCGCTCGCCCTGCTGCGCACGCGCAGCGAGCGGCCATGTCGCGGCCGCGCTGCTCAGAAGGCCGATGAATTCCCGTCGCTGCATAGGATCGATTCGGGGCAGCCGAGCTGGATCGAAGATCAGCGTGGGAACACTACCAAATTTCGCCGCAGACGTGTGTGACGACGGTGACTGTCGCGACGAGATCGCACCGGCCTGATGTCCGCTTCTTGCACATAGGGTACCGATCGCCTGACAGGTCACGTGAAACGTCTGGCGCTTGACAAGCGCGCGGCGCGCGCCTGTTATGGAATTGCCTTTCCGGTGCCCGATACATGCCGTTGGCGTGCTTAGGGCTTCAAAAGGGAACACGGTGCGGAGCTATCGCTCTTAGTCCGTGGCTGCCCCCGCAACTGTAAGCGGCGAGCGGTTGCCCACCAAAGTCACTGTCGCTCGCGGCCGAGGCCGCGAGCTTCGGGAAGACGGGCGAACCGCGTAGGACCCGCGAGCCAGGAGACCTGCCGAATAGGAGACGTCACCCATCTGACGGGCGGGGTGGCCCGGCAGGCGGAACGGATCTCCGTTGCGGTGACGAGTCCCCATCGTCACCCGCTTGATGGAGGTCCCTCTCATGCGTTCCCCTGCCTCTGCCGTTCGTCATGCCATCGCCGCGGGAGCGAGTCTGCTCGCGCTTGCCGGCGCCGCCGCGGCGCAGGATTCGCTCCTGCCCGAAACCGTCGTCAGCGCCTCGCGCGAGCCGCTCGCCGGCCCGCGCGTCGGCAGCGCCGCCTCGGTCGTCACGCGCGACGATCTCGAGACGCGCCGATCGCCGACCGCGGTCGACATCCTGCGCGAGGTCCCCGGCATCGCCGTCGGCCGCACCGGCAGCTTCGGCGGCCAAGTCGACGTGCGCATCCGCGGCGCCGAGAGCAACCACACGCTGGTGCTCATCGACGGCATCAAGGTCAACGACCCCTCGCTCGGGCAGTCCTTCGATTTCTCGCAGCTCCCGGCCGGCGACATCGAGCGCATCGAGGTGTTGCGCGGGCCGCAAAGCTCGATCTACGGCAGCGAAGCGATCGGCGGCGTCATCAACATCATCACCCGGGGCGGCCGCAAAGGACTCGCGGCGAGCGCCTTCGCCGAGAGCGGCTCGTTCCGCACGCTCGCGGGCGGCGCCGGCGCGCGCTTCGGCACCGACATACTGAAGGCCGCGTTCCACTGGAACCACCTGCAGACGGCAGGTATCTCCTCGGCCGACCGGCGCAACGGCAACGGCGAAAGCGACCCCTTCCGCACCAACGTGTTCAGTGGCAAGGCGACGCTGACGCCGTCCGAGTATTTCGAGTTCTCCGTCGCCGGCCGCTCGTCGAAAAGCGTCGGCCATTTCGACACGTTCCAGGACGGCTTCACGATCCCCTGCCAGCCCAGCGGCGTCTGCGTCGCCGTCGACGACCGCTCCTACTACGTGTTCGAGCAGCTTTTCGGCCGCGCCGACGCCATCTTGAGGCTCTGGGGCGGGAGGCTCACCAACCGCACCGGCATCGCCTATGGCTGGACGCAGAACGACGCCCTCGGCGACATCTTCCCCGGCCTCTTCACCAACAAGTCGCGGCGGCGGAAGATCGACAACCAGACCACTTTGCGCCTCGACACGCCCGGCATCGCGCGCGCCGAGCACCGCTTCACGTTCCTGTTCGAGCACGAGCGCCAATCGGTCCTCTCCGCGAGCAGCTTCGGCTTCTTCGAGCAGGCGATCGCGAGCAAGAGCTATGTCGGCGAATACGCGGTCGGGCTCTGGGAGCGGCTGTTCCTCACCGGCTCGGTACGCTTCGACGACAACGATTTCTTCCAGGACCGCACCACCTACCGCGCGACCGGCGCCTATCTGCTGCGCGAATGGGGCGCGCGCCTGCATGCGAGCGCCGGCACCGGCATCAAGAACCCCGACCTCTTCCAGCTTTTCGGCCGCTTCCCCGGCTTCACGCCGAACCCGAATCTGAAATCCGAACAGTCCTTCGGCTGGGACGTCGGCGTCGAGAAGACCTTCTGGGAGAGGCGCGCGACCGTCGACGTGACCTATTTCAAGAACCGCCTGACCGACCGCATCGTGGTGACGCAGGCGACCGCGCGCAACGATATCGGCGTCACGCGCATCCAGGGCATCGAAGTGGCCGCGAAAGTGCGGCCGATGAAGGGGCTCGAGCTGGGCGGCGCCTACACGTTTACCGACGCCGAAGACCCGCAGGGCAACCAGCCGGTCCGGCGCGCGAAGCACATCGGCAGCGTGTTCGCGACCTACACCTTCCTCGGCGACAAGGCGCGCGTCCATGTGAATGCGCGCTTCAACGGCCCGCAGCGCGACACGGTGTTCTTCTCCGACTTCAGCACCGGCGCGGTGGACCTGCACGGCTTCGTGCTGCTCAACGTCGCGGCCTCGTATAAGATTCACGACAATGTCGAGATCTACGGCCGCATCGACAATGTGCTGAACCAGAAGTACCAGGAAGTGTTCAGCTTCGGGACGCCGGGCATCGCCGCGTTCGGCGGCGTGCGCGTGCGCTTCGCGGCGCTGCAATGAGGCGCGGCGCACGCGCGATTGCGTCCATCCTTCGAGGGCCGCCCCCAGCGGAGCGGCCGCCTCAGGATGAGGCCCGTTTTGCGGAAACAATACGGCCTCGTCCTGAGGTGCCCG
Organism: Alphaproteobacteria bacterium; assembly: GCA_036555425.1. GTDB lineage: Bacteria > Pseudomonadota > Alphaproteobacteria > Bin65 > Bin65 > SBBV01. The sequence continues at coordinate 13,895 of DATBLL010000242.1, forward strand.
CGCGCCTTCGCGCCGGCCTCGAAGGACGGCCGCGAGCACGATGCCGGCGACGCTACGGCGCGGCCGCACTAAACGCCGCCCTCGCGCTCATGCTTGCCGCCACGGCGACACGAGCGGAGGCGCCGAACAGGCCCGAGCGCATCGTCTCGCTCAATGTCTGCGTCGATCAGCTGCTGCTGCTGCTGGTCGACAAGCGGCGCATCGCGGCGCTGACGCAATTCGCGACCGACCCCGACTGGTCCAACATGCCGCGCGAGGCCAGGGGCTTTCGCATCACCCATGGCCGCGTCGAAGAGGTGCTGCCGCTGGCACCCGACCTCGTGATCGGCGGCGAATATTCGGCGCCGGACACGATCGCGCTGCTGCGCCGTGTCGGCCAGCGCGTCGAGGTGATGCGGCTCGCCAATTCCATCGCCGGCGTGCGCGACGGGATGCGCTGGTTGGGCGCCCTGGTCGGCGAGCGCGGAAAGGCCGAGACAATGGTGGCGGAATTTGACCGCCGCCTCGCCGCCGTCGCGGCCGCGATCCCGCCGGGACCGCGGCCCCTCCTCGCCTACTACAATACCAGCGGCTACACCGCCGAGCCCGGCACGCTCGCTGACGACGTGATCCGCGCCGCCGGCTTCGAAAATCTCGCCGGGCGCTTTCACCTCCGCATCGGCGGGCGGCTCAATCTCGAGCGCGTCGCGATGCAGCCGATCGACGCCTTGATCGCGATCGCGACCGAGGAAACCTCGCCTTCGCGCGCGGTCGAGACGGTGCAGCACCCGGCGCTGGCGCACATCGCCGCCACCAAGCCCTTTGCCGCCATTCCCGGCCGGCTCTGGACCTGCGAGACGCCGTTCGTCGCCGAGGCGGCGGAGCGCCTCGCAGGCCTGCGCGCCGAAGTCGAGCGGCGGCGATGAAGCAGGGCGCGCTGGTGAGCCTACTCGCGCTGCTCGTGCTCGCGGGCTTCGCCGGCTCGCTCGCGCTGGGGCCGGTCGCGATCGATTTCGGCGCCGCGATAAACGCGGTCTTCGGCACGGGCCCGGAGGCGCTGCGCCTGATCCTGCTCGAAATCCGCCTGCCGCGCGCGATCCTCGCGCTGGCGATCGGCGCGGCCCTCGGCATCTCCGGCGCGGCGCTGCAGGGCTATCTCCGCAATCCCTTGGCCGAGCCCGGCGTCGTCGGCGTCTCGGCGGCGGGCGCGCTCGGCGCGGTGATCGTCTTCTACTTCGGCCTGGCGCGCCTGTTTCCGCTCGCGCTGCCCTTGGGCGGCCTCGCCGGCGCCGCGGTCGGCGTGTGGCTCGTCTACGCGCTGGCCGGACGCGGCGGCTCGACGGCGACGCTCATCCTGGCCGGGGTCGCGGTCAACGCGCTGGCGGGCGCGCTGACGGCGCTTGCCCTGAGCCTCGCGCCCAGCCCTTACGCCACGCTCGAGATCATCCAGTGGATGCTGGGCGCGCTCACCGACCGCAGCATGACGCATGTCTGGCTCGCGCTGCCGTTCATCGCCGCCGGTGTGCTGATCCTGGCGACGCTGGCGCGCGGCCTCGACGCGCTGACGCTCGGCGAAGACGCCGCCGCCAGCCTCGGCGTCGGCCTCGCCGGCCTGCGCCTCCGCCTCGTGCTCGGCACGGCACTCGCCGTGGGTGCCGCGACGGCGGTCGCGGGCGTCATCGGCTTCGTCGGCTTGGTGGTGCCGCATCTCCTGCGCAGCCGGGTCGGCTATCGGCCCGGCGCCCTCCTTCTCGCCAGCGCGCTCGGCGGCGGCGCGCTCACGCTCTGCGCCGATCTCGCCGCGCGCCTCATCCTGACCGACCGCGAGATCAACCTCGGCGTCTTGACCGCGCTCATCGGCGCGCCGTTCTTTCTCGCACTCGTCCTCCAATCGCGGCGGAGCGAGCCGTGACGCGCCTCGCCGCCGGCAATATCACGGTCAGGCTCGGCGCGCGCGCGGCCGTCGACGGTGTCAGCGCCGCGGTCGAGTCGGGCGAACTCATCGGCCTCATCGGGCCGAACGGCGCGGGCAAAACGACGCTGCTGCGCGGCCTCGCGGGGCTGGTGGCGCCGGCCGCAGGCAGCGTGACACTCGATAGGCGCCCGCTCGCCGCGATCGGCCGGCGCGACCGCGCGCGGCGCTTGGGCTACCTGCCGCAGGACGGCACGATCCATTGGGCGCTGCCCGTGGAAGAGGTCGTGCTGATGGGCCGCCTGCCCCATCTCGGCGCCTGGGACCGCGCCGGCGCGCCGGACCGCGCGATCGCCGCCGCCGCCATGGCGGCGCTCGACATCGCCGATCTCGCGGCCCGGCCGGCGACGCGGCTCTCGGGCGGCGAGAAGGCGCGCGTTCTGCTCGCCCGCGCGCTCGCGGGCGCGCCCGAAATCCTGCTCGCCGACGAGCCGGTGGCGGGCCTCGATCCCTTTCACCGGCTCGAAGTGATGGAGCACCTCGCGGGCCTCGCCGCCACGGGCACCGGCGTCGTCGTCGTGCTGCACGATCTCGCGCTCGCCGCGCGCTTCTGCCGGCGCCTGGTGCTGCTCGACCGCGGCCGCGTCGCCGCCGAAGGCGCGCCCGCCGCCGTGCTGACGCAGGAGCGCCTCGCCGCGATCTACCGCATCGAGGCCTTGCGCGGCCGCCACGAGGGCGCCGACTACGTGCTGCCCTGGCGGCGCGTGCCGCGCGGATAGGCCGTCACTTCCGATTCGCGACGTCGCGAATGGGCCCCTTCTCTCCCGCAAGCGGGAGAGAGAAGGCAGAAGTCGCGCGCGTTTCTTCTCTCTCCCACGAAGGGGGAGAGAAGGGGCCCAGCCGCCGCTCTTGCGGCGGCTGGGAAGTGAGGGTCAGGACGGCAGCGTGCCTTTGAGCACGAGCGGAATTCCGGCGGCCATGAACACCGCGCACTCGGCGGCGGCGGCGACGGCCTGATTGGCGCGGCCGAGATTGTCGCGGAACGCGCGCGCCAGCGCGTTGTCGGGCACGATGCCGAGGCCGACCTCGTTCGAGACGATGATGACCGGCCCGGCCGCGATCTGGAGCGTGCCGACGAGGCCCTGGATCTCGTTCTCGAGCTCGCGCCCTTCGGCCATGAGGTTGCTGATCCAGAGCGTCAGGCAATCGACCAGCACGATGCGGTCCGGCCGCGCCGCGTTGCGGATGGCGGCGCGGATCGAAATCGGCTGCTCGATCACCTCCCAGCTCTTGTCGCGGTCCGCCTTGTGGCGCGCGATGCGCTCGGCCATCTCGGCGTCGCCGGGCCGCGCCGTCGCGATCACGGCATGGCGCGCCGGCCGCGCCGTCAGCAGACGCTCGGCGTAGCGGCTCTTGCCCGCGCGGGCGCCGCCGGTGATCAGCATGACCCTCGGAAACTTGCCCGGCATCGCGCGCCCATACGCCCTAGGGGAATACCGAAAGGTTACACTTGATGGTTACGGACGGCAGGTGCCACAGTCTTGCCCGAATCGGAAAACGAAGCCAACCGCATGCTCGCCGCCGCCCCACGCATTGCTGACGAACCCGGCCTCGGCCGCGTCGAGATTTTTCCGGTCGCTACGGCCGAATTGGCGCTGCTCGCGCTCATCAAGCACATTTTCGAGACCTATTGGCAGACGATCGTCTTCGGCACGCTGATCCAGGGCGCGGCCTGGGAGGTGAAGGCGCCGGGCCCGCCACGCAAGATCGGCTTCCTCGACGGCTATGTCACGGTCGATTTCGGGGCTTGGCACTTCCATCTCTGCATCGGCGACACCAAGGGCGTGGGCGCCTCGCCGACGCCGCCCGCCCTCGCCCGCCACCGCCGCTGCGCCCGCGCCGAACTCTACCGCGCGCTCAATCCCAAGACCGGCGCGCCCAACAGCTGGGGCTTCCGCATGTTCAACGGCGCCGGCGAGCAGCAGATGACCGTGTTCCTGCCGAACCCTTTCCTCGGCGACGACGGCAAGCCGCTTCGGCCGCCGCAGTGGGAGCGCCTCGCCGCCTGGGATGATTTGCGAAAGCGCTGCCTCGACCTGGAGCCCGATCCCGCCGACCGCACCGGCACGGGCTTCGTGCACGGGTAGAAGTCTTGCCACCAAGACCGTAATCCTGACAGAGCGTGAGTTTTTTCGCCTTTCTCACGAGGTGTCGAAGAAGTGCGCATCGGTATCATGCTGCGGCCGCTCTGAGGCGGAGCGCAGTGAGGATGTTGTGGGCGAGTGC
>DATBLL010000244.1:0-9665 GCA_036555425.1 Alphaproteobacteria bacterium
GGTCTTGCCCGGGTGCGGATTGAGCTGGTCGTAGGCGCGCTGGGCCAAGCCGAGATCGGCGTCGTTGATGAACACTTCGCGCCAGATCGGGAACGGCAGCACGACCGACCCGTCGCCGCGCTCCTTTTCGATCTGATCGAAGAGGGCCACGTAGTGCGGCGGCACCATGTCGTTGAGGCATTGGCCGCTCATCGGCACGAACGCGTTCCAGAAGACGAGCCGGCGGATGCGGCCGGGCGCCAACCGGTCAGCCAGGCCGGCGATCACCATGCCGCCATAGGAGTGGCCCATGACGACCGCGTCGGAGATCCGCTGCTGGTCGAAATAGTCGACGAGCGAGCGCACCGCCTCCTCGAGCCCGGTCTTCTTGGAATCGCCCGGCCGGTTGCCGGCCAGCGTCGGGCAATGCACCTGGTGGCCCTTGGCCTTGATCGGCTTGGCGACGTCGGCCAAGAGCTCGCCCGTGTGCCATGCGCCGTGCACGAGAACGTAGGTCGCCATCGTCTCCTCCTCTGCCACGTGTTTGATCGTTCGGTTAATGTTAGCACGTGGTGGCGCGGAGGACGCGGAGACTCGCGCCGAGGCCGGCATCCTCCGCGCCCTCCCCGTGCCCCGCCTCGCGGGCCGCGCCAGGGCTATCGCATTTGGGGATGAGCGAACTGGGTGAGGAGTGAGGCCAGGAAGTGGTCGTCCCAGCCGGCGCGTTTGAGCTTGCCGCGCAGGGAACCCTTGGACGGTTCGAGTTTGGCGAGGTTGAGGGCGAGGCGGCGGAGCAGGGCGAGATTGCGCGGGCCGTGATCCTTGCGGTTGCGCGCCTGGTCTTCGTCCATGACCACGTCGAGGACCCAATGGAGCTGGTTTTCGATGCTCCAATGGCTGCGGACGATGGCGTTGAAGCGTTCGGGCGCAAAGGCGCGGCTGAGCAAGTAGTAGCGCGTTTCGGTCGTGATTTTGCGGTCGATTTCGCGACTGGCGACGACCTTGCCGATGGCGTTGAGGCCCGGCCAGTCGTGGTGTTCTTGGAGCCAGGCGATGTCGCCGGTGAGGCTCGCGGTGCGGGTCTCGATGCGGCCGTGCCCCTTGTCGACTTCGCTGGCGACGCCCAAGGGCGTCTCGGGATCGTCGAGGAAGCGGCGCACGTCGTCGAGCAGGGTGCCCTGATTGCCCTTCAGGGCCAGCACGTAATCGCCGCCCTGGTCGGCGACGTCGCGGGCGATCTCGCGCTGGCAGCTCATGGCGTCGGCGGTGACGATGCGGCCCTTGAGCGTCAGCAGCTCCAGCAGCTTGGGCACCGCCGCGATCTCGTTCGAGCGCTCGTCCACCGCGATCTGGCCCAAGACCAAGCGCTGCTCGACGGCCCACGCGCTCACCAGATGCAGCGGCGAAGCGGCTGCGGCGCGGTCGAAGGAGCGCCGCAGCGTCTTGCCGTCGATCGCGCAACCCCCTGGCAGCCCTCGGCAAAGTGCCGCATGAAGCCGAGGAACCAGGCGTGGAAGCGCTCGGGATCGAGCAGCCGGAAGATCCGGCTGAACGTGTCGTGGCTCGGAATCCCGTGCTCGAGGCGCAGAAACTCGCGCAAGAAGCCTTCCTTCGAGCGCCCGAACAGCGCCATGTCCGCGCAGGTCTCGCCGCCGCTCAACAGCGTGCACAGCCCGATCAGCAACACCTCGTGCAGTTCGTGCCGCTTGGCATTCCCGCTCCGCGGGTCCTCGAGCTCCTCAAAAACCTCGTCCCATTCCTCCGCCATGGCACCGCTCCCTGACAGCTCGGTGCCCTTCCGTAGAATCGATTCCCTCCCTCCCCGGCAAGTCCTTTTTCAAATGCGATTCCCCTGCGGGCCGCGCGAACAGCGCTTGACAATGTTCGCTAATTGTTCTAGGCTTATTTTTTTGAAACTTTGGCCGCGGCAGGATCGCCGAACGCCACTGGCTCCGCCGCAACGCCGCAAAAGCCAAGAAAAGCCAAGGTGGTCGGCGCGAAAAGCCAACAAGAGCCAAGGTCGGGCGCCGCGGAAAGCCAAGGAAAGCCAAGGCCGGCCCCCGCGAAAAGCCAAGGAAAGCCTACCAAAGCCAACCAAAGCCAAGGTTCTTGAGATTCCGGCTCGGACGCGAGCCGAACCCTGGCCGATCCCCGCCTATTGCCGCGTGCCGATGCCCGGCGCGATGATGCGGCCGTCGGGCAGAAACTGCGCGCGCACTTCGGGCATGTCCTGCGCGGTCAGCTGCGCGATGAGCTTCGCGGCGCCGCCGTTGGGATCGAGGCGCGGGCCGCCCGGGTGATCCTGCGCCACCGAGTGCAGGCGCACGCTGTGGATGTGGCCCAACTTGTCGATGTTGACCTCCGCCACCGGCGCCACGCCGTTCGGGCCTTTCAAGTTGAAGCGGCCATAGGTCCAGAAATTGCCGAGGCTGTAGGCGATGAAGGCACCCTTGTAGACGTCGATCGCGCGCGGCACGTGCGGCCCGTGGCCGAACACGATGCGGGCGCCGGCATCGACGACGGCGTGGGCGAAGCGATAGACGTCGCCGCGGTTCTCGTTGAGGAAGATCTCGGTCTGGCGCGGCACGCGCGTGTAGTTGGTGCCCTCGCCGCCGCCATGGAACGAGACGATGACGATGTCGGACTGGCGCTTCAGCTCGGCGACGACGCGCTGGGCGCGGCCGAGATCGGTCAACCACATGAGGCCGGGATTGTGCCCGAAGGCGGCGAGGCCGACGCGCGTGCCGTCGCGCAGGCGCAGGACGGTGGTGCGCATTCCATCCTTGTCGGGCCCGGCCACGGCGATGCCGGCGCGGCGCAGATTCTCGAACGTCGCCATGCGGCCGGCGTCGCCGAAATCGCCGGCGTGGTTGTTGGCCTGCGACATCAGGTTGAAGCCGACGCGACGCAGAATCTCGGCGTGGTAGGGCGGGCTCCGGAACACGTAGCACTGCGTCGGGTTGCGGCAGAGCTTGGCCCCGCTCGAGAGCGTGTGCAGCGTGCCCTCGTAATTGCCGAACATGACGTCGCCGCTCCGGAGCAGCTGGGCCAGCGGTGAGCCCACCATCGCGGCCGGCTCGGCGCCGGGCGCCACGCGCGCATCCATGATCGGCTGCGGATAGTCGCTGCCCATCATCACGTCGCCGACGCCGAGGATCTTGTAGGTGCGGCCCTGCGCGAGCGCGCCGAAGGCGGTGGCGGAGGCGAGGACGGCGCCCGCGGCGAGCGCCAGAAGATTACGGCGAATCACAATGAAACCTCTTGCCCGGTGAAACGGCGCGCGACTATGGCGAGGCGCCGAAGGCAGAGCAATAGAGCGCCGAGGCTTAACGCCGCGTTGCCTTCACTGGCGCTTGAAATAGACGCCGGGATTGGCAAAGCGCTCGCGCGTCGCCGGCGTCAGTGCGCGCCAATGGGTGAGCAGCCGGCCACCGGACGCGCGCTCGAGTTCGAGCAGCAGTGCACCCGGCTGATACTGGTTCTTGAAGGTCTGATCCTCGCCATCGCGCGCGAAGCGCAGCGCGAGCTTGGCGCCGGCCGCCTCGCCGATGGCGAAGACCTGCACGCTGGTCTGGTAGCCGCTGGCGGTGATCTCCGCCTTGTAGCGCCCGCCCTCGCGCGTCACCACGATCTGATGGCCGACGACGATCCCGGTGCCGCCGGCGGTGCGCCCGCCCCGTTCGGTGTAGGTGTAGGTGCCGGGCCAATCCGGCCCTTCCGCGGCGGCAGGGCCCGCCACGACGATCGTCACTCCCAATACGGCCACACGCAGACCACGAAGCATCGATGCGTCCTTTCTCTTCTCTCTTCGTTAGAACAAGTGCTGGCCGCCGGTGATGAAAATCTCGGCGCCGGTCACGTACGCGAAATCATCGGTGCAGAGCCGGAAGATCACGCCGGCAACCTCGTCGGGCGTGCCGAGGCGGTGCAGCGGGATGCGCGGCACGAGGTTCTCGTATTCGGGCGCCAGCATCGCGGTCTCGATCTCGCCGGGCGAGACCGCGTTGACGCGCACGCCCAACTCGGCGAACTCGACCGCCATCTCGCGCGTCAGCGCCGAGAGCGCCGCCTTCGAGGTCGAATAGGCCGAGCCCGCGAATGGATGGACGGCGTGGCCGGCGATGGACGTGATGTTGACGATGGCGCCCTTGCCGGCATGGAGGGCGCCGGCGAAGCCGCGCGCGAGCGAGAGCGGCGTGAAGAAGTTGAGCTGAAACACCTCGTGCCAGCGCCCGAGGTCGCCGTTCAAGCAGCCGAGCCGCTCCTTCAAAGGGCTCTTCGGCGAGACGCCGGCATTGTTCACCAGCGCGTGGACCGGCGCGCCGGCGAGGCGCTCGAGCGCCGCCGCGACGAAGCGCTCGGCCTCCGCCGCCTCGGCGAGATCGGCCACGATGTGATCCGACCAGCCGGGATCGCGCCGGCATTCCGCCGGCACGTCCTCGCGCGAGCAGGTGACGACGCGCCAGCCCTCGCCGGCAAAGCGCTTGACCGTCGCGTGGCCGATGCCGCGCGAAGCGCCGGTCAGGACAAGCGTGCGCCGCGCGTCGCTCACGTCATCGGCTTCCCGGCGCCGGCGACGGCGGCCAGCATCCAAGCACAACCAAAAGCTTTCGGTCCGTTGGGCATCTCAACACTCCGCCCCGCGCTGCCGGCAAACGTTAACGGACCCGCGGCAGTGCGGCAACGCGCGTTAACCCATTAGTCCTTGCAGCCTGCCGCGGCGAGGAACACGATGGCCCCAAGTGTCGGGGAGCCCATCATGCCGCTCGCGTTCTCATTCGCGGTCCGCGCCAGCGCCATTGCTTGCACCGCCCTCTTCCTCGCGGCGCCCGCTGCCGCGCAATGCTGGAGCGGCGGCGCGGCCGGCCAAGGCGTTCCACGCGAAAGCCTGCTCGTCACCAACCGCGCGCCCTTCGCCGTCAACGTGATGGCGGGGCCGGCCGGCGGGGCGCGCCGCGTGCTCGGCCAGGTGCCGGCCGGCACGACGATGAGCTTCGCGAGCGTGCTGCCGCCCGGGCGCAACGAGACGACGGTGTGGGTCGATTCCGCCGATCAGGACAAGTACAAGCTCGCCAGTTCACGCCGCCATGGCATCATCGTGATCGCCAACCGCCGCGAGGCGACCTGCCGGCGCGCGGCGCGGCTCGAGATCACGCCGCAGGTGTTCGACGCCGGAACACGGCGCACGACCGACGTGGCGCGGCGCATGGATCTTTCGCGCCTGGCGCCGGGCGCGGGTCCGCGCCGGCCCGCCGCGGCGCCGCCGCGCACGACCGCGCCCGCGCGCCAGCCCGGCCCGCCCAATGGCGGCGCCGGCATCGTCAGCTATTAGAGCGACCGGTACTGACGCGGGACTACTTCTTCCGCAACGAGACGGGCGTATCCACCGCCGCCACGCGGAATGGGCGCGTGACTCCATCGTGCTCGGTCACCGAGACGTATTCGCCCGTGGCGAAGGCGTGGCGGTCGAAGCGGAAGATCGGCTCATCGTCGGTGTCGTCGCCGGGCTCGTAGGAGAACACCCATTTGCCGTCGGGCCGGTGGATGAGCACGCCGTGCTCCTCGTCGTCGCCCCAGAAGCGGAGTACGGTGCAGGCCTCTTTGAACTGCGGCCACGACTTGCCGTCGAGACGGCCCTTGTCGTCGAGCGGCGCCACGAACTCGTAGCCGTGCCGGGTGCTGCCCTCCGGGTGGTCCTTGGTGCGGGCCAGCTCGAGGCGGATCATCTTCAACGCCATAGTGCGTGCTCCTTGGATTTTCTGTTCAGCAGCAGCAGGCAGCCATGGCAGGCGCCGGCCGGTGCTGCTCGACGAAATGACGCAACACCGCCCTGAGCTTCAGCTCTTCGCGACGGTCGCCGCGCTGCCGGGCCGCCTTGATGTCGTCGATGATCATGCGGCTGATGCGCGGCGCGCCGTGCGGCGTGCGCACGAGATAGTGCCCGAGCTCGACGGCGGCCAGCAGCGGAATGTGCTCGTGCTCGGCGATGGCCTGGATCTCCTCCTCGGTCAAGTCGCAGAGTGCCACGCAATCTTCCCAGGTCAACATGCGATCGTCCTCGCGTTTCGACGCTCGCCAGCAGACCGGAAGACGGGCGCATTTGCCTTGACCGAGATCAATCGCGGCGCAGCCTCACGCCCGCCGCGGCCAGCGCCGCCGCGAGCGTTTCGAGCGTGCGCGGAAGTTCGCCGGCGGCATCGAGCCGCCGCCACGCCAGCGAGGCCGGATCGGGCTCCTGCTGGCGGCGCGCCACCTCGAGATCCGCATCCGACGCGTCGGCGATGCGGCCGCCGATGCGGCCGCCGATGCGGGCTTCGCGCACGGCCCGCGGCGCCTCGAGCCAGATGCCGAGAAAGAGCGCCCCGGCGCGCTGGGCCGCGGCCTCGAGCGCGGCGCGCTGTTCGGCATGGCCCGAAACCGCATCGACGATGACGCTGTGCCCGCCGCCGAGCGCCACGCCGGCGAGGCGCAGGAGCTCGGCATAGACGCGCTCGCTCCACTCCGGAGTGTAGCAGCTCTCGGGCAGGCGCTGTTCGGCCGGCACGCCGGCGAGGCGCTTCCTGACCACGTCGCTCCGCAGCATGAGCGCACCCGGCATCGCGCCGAGGCGGGGTGCGATCGCCCGGCCGAGCGTCGATTTGCCGGTGCCCGAAAGCCCGCCGATCGCGAGCAGCACCGGCGGCGGCGGCGCCAGCGCCGCCTCGGCAAGATCGAAATAAGCGCCCGCCTCGGCCCAGAGCGCCTCGCCGCCGCCGTCCGCGGCCGCCATCATCGCGGTGATATGGCCGCGGATGATCGCGCGCACGGCGAGGAACAGCGGCAGGGTGGCGACGCCCTCGATGTCGCCGGTGGCGCCGACATAGGCGGCGAGCGCCGAATTGGCGTGCGGCGCGAGCCGGCGATGCAGCAGATCCATCAGCAGGAACGCGAAATCGTAGAACACGTCGATGCGGCGGAACGCCGGATCGAATTCGATGGCGTCGAACAGCAGCGGCTTCCCGCCGACGAGGCAGATATTGCGCAGATGCAGATCGCCGTGGCCGTCGCGGATGCGGCCTTCGGCGCCGCGGCGGTCGAGCAGCGGCTCCAACGCCCGGAAGCGCGCGCGGCAGGCCGCGTGCAACGCGTCGGCGCGGGCCGGCGCGAGCGGGCGCGGCACGGCGGAGCGCGCGACGGATTCGACATTGCCTTCCATGATGCGGCGGATGATCCCGGCGCCGCCCGCGACGAGTTCGGCCGCATCGTGGAAGCGCGCGATCATCTCGACGGCGGCCGCGACTTGATCGGCGCCGAGCGCGCCGCGCTCGGCCATCTTGTCGTAGAGATTCGCCTGGTCGAAGCGGCGCATGACGACGAGCCAATCGAGCGGCGCGCCCTCGCCGCCGACGGCAAGCGCGCCGTCGGCCCGGCGCACGACCGGCGTTACCGCCAGATAGAGCTCCGGCGCCGTGCGGCGGTTGACCGCGAGCTCGGCCTCGCAGGCGGCGCGCCGCTTCTCCGGCGTCGAGAAATCGAGATAGGGCAGCTTCACCGCGCGCTTCAGCTTCAACGCGCGGTCGCCGGCGAGGAAGACGTGCGATATATGCGTGTCGACGCGCTCGACGGGCCCCGCGACGCCGTGCGCCGCGGGGCGCGCGAGGAAGGCGACGATCTCGGCCTGGTCCGCCGCCACGCTAGACGGCGGCGCCGGGCAGGGAATGCGGCGCCTCGTAGCCGGCCGGATCCTCGTGGATGATCACTTCGGCGTTGGGAAATGCGGCATGGATCTCGGCCTCGATCGAGTCGGCGATCTCGTGCGCGCGGACGAGCGGCATGGCGGGATCGAGCTCGAGGTGGAACTGGATGAAGGTGAGGAGCCCGGCCCGCCGCGTGCGGAGATCGTGGACCGCGCGCGCGGCCGGATGCGCGCGCGCGATGGCGATGATGCGCTCGCGGTCGGCATCGGCGAGCTCGCGATCCATGAGCTGGTCGAGCGCCTGCCGCCCGATCTGCCACGAATTCCACAGGAGATAGCCGACGATGGCGATGGCGAAGACCGCATCGGCGAAGCGCCAGCCCCAGACGAGATTGATGCCGAGCGCCACGATGACGCTGCCGTTGATCATCACGTCGCCAACATAGTGGAGCGCGTCGCCGCGCACCGCGAGCGATCCGGTGCGGTGGATGACCCGGCGCTGGATGACCACCAGCACCAGCGTGAGCAGGATCGAGAACACCATCACGCCGATGCCGACATATTCCTGGCCGACCGGCTTGGGGACGAAGAAGCGGCGCACCGATTCGGCGAGCAGCAGGCAGCCCGAGCCGGCGACGAACGCCGCCTGCCCCAGGCTCGCCAGCGCTTCCGCCTTGCCGTGGCCGAAGCGGTGCTCGGCATCGGCGGGCTGCACCGCGTGGCGCACGGCGAAGAGCGTCAGGATCGACGCCGCCGCATCGAGCAGCGAATCGACCAGCGTCGAGAGGAGCGCCACCGAATCGGTCAGCCACCACGCGCCGGTCTTGGCGACGATGAGGATGAGCGCCACCATCACCGAGGCCAGCGTCGCGAGCCGCATCAGCCGCGCGGCGTCGGCAGGCGATTTCGCCCCGGTTGCGGCCAGGCTGGCGGCGATGTCGTTCATGCCCTTATCTTGGACTCGCCGGAGCGGCGCGGAAAGGGGCACCGCGCCCCGGGGCTAGGGATAAAGCGTCTCGGTCCTCCACCCCGCCGCCTCGCGCTCGTAGATGAGGCGGTCGTGCAGGCGGAAGCGGCCCTCCTGCCAGAACTCGATGCGCTGATGCGCGATGCGGAAACCCGACCAATGGGGCGGGCGCGTCACCGCGCTGACGCCGAACTGCGCCGTGTATTTGGCCACGCGGCCCATCAGCTCGAGCTTCCCGCTCATCGGCCGGGACTGCAGCGAGGCCCAGGCGCCCAATTGGCTGCCGCGGTCGCGCGAGGCGAAATAGGCATCGGCCTCTTCGGCGGCGACCGGCGCCACCGGCCCTTCGACGCGCACCTGTCGCTTCAGGCTCTTCCAATAGAAGCAGAGCGCCGCGCGCCTGGTCGCGAGCAGGTCGCGTCCCTTGCGGCTTTCGAAATTCGTGTAGAAGACGAAGCCGCGCGCGTCGACGCCCTTCAGCAGCACCATGCGCAGGCTCGGGCGACCCTCGGCGTCGACCGTCGCCAATGCCATCGCATTGGGGTCGTTCGGCTCGCGCTCCTTGGCCGCATCGAACCAGGCGTGGAAGAGATCGAGCGGATCGCTGGTGGGCGTGATCGACATTGGCGGATCGAATTCGCGTTCGGGGCGGGCAGCGCCTTGTAGGACAGGAAGGCGTCGTGGCGCCACAAGAGCGGTGGTCGTTAACCCCGTCGTAATCCGGATGACGGCAAGGCTTCGTTCTGCCATAATGCCAAGGCAGAAGTCCGACGTCTGGGCGGCACGCGGGGATCAGGTCGTTCGTATCGAAGGCGGGCGAGTAGGCTTTCCTCTTTTGAGACGGCGACTTCGGTAACCCTTTGAAACGCAACAATGAGGTAAGATAATGCGCAAGATGGCCTTGGGCCTCGCGGCAGTCATGGCGGTCTCCGTCGCCGGCTGTGGCGAAGGCGGAATGAATCAGCAGACGACCGGCGCCATCCTCGGCGCGGGTGCCGGTGCCTTGATCGGCTCCCAGATCGGCAGCGGCAGCGGCCGCATCGC
>DATBLL010000252.1:0-13347 GCA_036555425.1 Alphaproteobacteria bacterium
GGTGTCGGCGGCCGTGAGCATCAGGATCGGCGCCTTGACACCCTGGCGGCGCATCAAGCGGCAGAGCTCGCGGCCGTCCATGTCGGGCAGGTTGACGTCGAGCAGGATCACGTCGAACCGGTCGTCCTTGATCCTCTGCAGGCCCTGCCCCGCGGTTTCGACGGCAACAGGTTCGAATTCCTCGTGCAGCTTCAATTGTTCCAGGAGCGCGCCGCGCAGCTCGGCGTCGTCCTCGACCATGAGGACGCGCTTGGCCGTCTTGGCTTGGACGTTCGCCATCGTCAGTGCACCATCCGTTCCCATCTTGCGCCCGCTGTCTTAGCACTTTCCCCCAACGATTTCGAAGGCCCGCAGTGCCTCAAATCGATGCGCCTGCTTTATCGGACGGGCTCAGCCCAGCGCCGGGCGCGCGCCGAAAATCGCCGTGCCGACGCGGACATGGGTGGCGCCGAGGCGGATCGCGGTTTCGAAATCGCCGCTCATGCCCATGCTGATCTCGGCCAGGCCGAAGCGCCGCGCCATGTCGGCCAGAAGCGCGAAATGCGGCGCCGGCTCGTCGTCGAGCGGGGGAATGCACATGAGCCCCCTCACCTCGAGGCCGAGGGCGCGGCATTGCGCTACCAGCGCCTCGGCCTCGAGCGGCGCGACGCCGCCCTTCTGGGGCTCCTCGCCCGTGTTCACCTGCACATAGATGGGAATACGCCGGCCGACCTTTGCCATCGCCTTGGCCAGCGCCTCGGCCAGCTTCGCGCGATCCACCGTTTCGACGAGGTCAAACAGCGCCACCGCCTCCTCGGCCTTGTTGGTCTGGAGATGGCCGATGAGATGCAGCCGGAGCTCGGGAAAGCGCTGGCGCAGCGCCGGATATTTCGCCTTGGCCTCCTGCACGCGGTTTTCGCCGAAGAGACGCTGGCCGGCGGCGAGCGCCTCGGCGACGGCGCTTTCGGGCATGGTCTTGCTGACGGCGACGAGGGCCACCGCGGCGGGATCGCGCCCGGACGCGCGCGCCGCCGCGGCGATGCGCGCGCGCACTTCGGCGAGGCGCTCGGGGATGGTAGCGCCGCCTGCGGCGATTTGCGCCGCGGGCGGCGCGCCCGCTTTCGAACTGGCCGAGTCGGCGGATTTGCCCATAGATCCAGCGGCGTGCGCCGCCTTCCGGTGGGGAGGTTCTGTGCTATATAGCCCGCGCACTTACACAAAAAACAATCGTTAATCGCACTGTCGACGGAGGTTCCGCAATGCGGAGGAGCAAGATCATTTCCCGTGCCCCGATTCTGGGAGCGGCGGCACTGCTCGGCGCGCTCGCGCTGGCCGGCTGTGAAAGCAGCGGCAGCACGCGCGCCTATACCGGCACGGTCAACAATCCGGGCGGCCCCAAGGCCACCGAGGCCTATCGTCCGACCGGCCAGCGCAGCGATTTCGTGCAGGGCAGCGACACCGGCCAGCGCGCGGCCACGGTTCAGGTCAACCGCTTCGCCTGGCGCGCCTCGCTCGACACCATCGCCTTCATGCCGCTGGCCTCGTCGGACCCCTATGGCGGCGCCATCGCCACCGACTGGTACATCGCGCGCGCCAACCCCAACGAGCGCCTGCGCGTCAACATCCTGGTGAGCGGGCCGGACCTGCGCGGCGATACCGTCCGCGTCACCGTGTTCCGGCAGGAACGGAAAGGCGGGCGCGGCGACTGGGCCAATGTCGCCGTCGATCCGAGCGTGGCACAGAACCTCGAGAACGTCATCATCCAGCGCGCCCGCGAGCTTCGCCAGCGTGCCGGCGGTTGAATCGCCGCCGAGCGAAATGAAGTAGACGGGAGCCGGGGAGAAATCACTTCGCGCGCGCCGCGCGCAGCTTTTTCTTCTCGGCTCCCCGGGTTCTGTTCCCGCGATCCATCCAACGCGCGACGCGCGCAAGACAAGGCAGCGATGGCCGCCCGCTATAATTTTCGCGAAACCGAGGCCAAGTGGCAGCGCCTCTGGGAGGAGAAGAAAGCCTTCCAGGTGGGCGAGGACCCCAAGCGGCCGAAGTATTATGTCCTCGAGATGTTCCCCTACCCCTCGGGGCGCATTCATATGGGCCACGTGCGCAACTACACGCTCGGCGACCTGCTCGCGCGCTACAAGATGGCCAAGGGCTTCAACGTCCTGCACCCGATGGGCTGGGACGCGTTCGGCATGCCGGCCGAGAACGCCGCCATCCAGGCCGGCATTCATCCGGCCAAGTGGACCTCCGAAAACATCGAGACGATGAAAGGCCAGCTCAAGAGCATGGGCCTTTCCTACGATTGGTCGCGCGAGCTCGCCACCTGCGCGCCCGACTACTACAAGCACGAGCAGAAGATGTTCTTGGACTTCCTCGCGAAAGGCCTGGCCTATCGCAAGGAAGGCTGGGTGAACTGGGACCCCGAGGACCAAACCGTGCTCGCCAACGAGCAGGTGATCGACGGGCGCGGCTGGCGCTCGGGCGCCGTCGTCGAGCGCCGCAAGCTCTCGCAGTGGTTCCTGCGCATCACCCAATACGCCGAAGACCTGCTGCAGGCGATCAAGGGCCTCGACAAATGGCCGGACCGCGTGCGCCTGATGCAGGAGAATTGGATCGGCAAATCCGAAGGCGCTTACATCCAATTCGATATCGTGGGGCACAAGGGCCAACGCTGCGAGGTCTACACGACGCGGCCGGACACGATCTTCGGCATGTCGTTCCTGGCGCTCTCGCCGAACCATCCGCTGACCGACGAGCTGGCCAAGCGCAATCCGAAGCTGGCCGAATTCGTCGCCGAGTGTAACCGCATCGGCACCAGCGAGGCCGAGCTCGAGACGGCCGAGAAGATCGGCTTCGACACCGGGCTGCGCGTCGCGCACCCGTTCATCAAGGACAAGACGCATCCGGTCTGGGTCGCGAATTTCGTGCTGATGGATTACGGCACCGGCGCCATCTTCAGCTGCCCCGGCCACGACCAGCGCGACCTCGATTTCGCACGGAAATACGGCCTGCCCGTCGTTCCGGTGATTTGCCCGCCCGACGCCGATCCCAAGACCTTCGCGATCAAGGACGAGGCCTTCACCGGCGACGGCACCGCGATCAACTCGGATTTCCTGAACGGGCTCGGCGTCGCCAAGGCCAAGCGCGCGGCGATCGCGCGCATCGAGAGCGAGAAGCGCGGCCGGGGCGCCGTCCAGTACCGGCTGCGCGACTGGGGCGTGTCGCGCCAGCGCTATTGGGGCTGCCCCGTGCCGGTGATCCATTGCGACGCGTGCGGCATCGTGCCCGTTCCGGAGCAAGACTTGCCGGTGCGCCTGCCCGAGGACGCCGTCTTCGACAAGCCGGGCAATCCGCTCGACCATCACCCCACCTGGAAGCACGTCGACTGCCCGAAATGCGGGAAGAAGGCGCGGCGCGACACCGACACCTTCGACACGTTCTTCGAATCGTCCTGGTATTTCGCGCGCTTCGCCTCGCCCAAATCCGCGCGGGCCTTCGAGCGCAAGGCGGTCGATTACTGGCTGCCGGTGGACCAATATATCGGCGGCATCGAGCACGCGATCCTGCATCTACTCTATTCGCGCTTCTTCATGCGCGCGCTCACCGATTGCGGCTATCTCGACCTGGCCGAGCCGTTCGCGGCGCTGCAGACCCAAGGCATGGTCGTGCACGAAACCTATCGCGGCCCCGACGGCGCCTGGCTCATGCCGGCGGAAATCCACAAGACCGCCGACGGCGTGGCACACCGTCTTTCAGACGGTGTGCCCGTGGAGATCGGCCGCATCGAGAAGATGAGCAAGTCGAAGAAGAACGTCGTCGACCCCGAGAACATCATCGGCAATTACGGCGCCGACACGGCGCGCCTCTTCATGCTCTCGGACTCGCCGCCCGACCGCGACCTCGAATGGACCGACGCCGGCGTCGAGGGCGCCTGGCGCTACTTGAACCGGCTCTACCGCATGGCGGCCGAGCCGCCGCTGGCGCTGCCGCCGCCGAACGCCCCGATGCCCAACGATTTCGGGCCGAAGGCGCTGGCGGCGAGGAAGGCCACGCATCGCACCATCGTCGGCGTGAGCGACGACATCGAGCGCTTCCATTTCAACAAGGCGGTGGCGCGGGTCCGCGAGCTGACCAACGCGCTCGACGCGCTGAGAGACGGCGCGGGCGAGCCCGGCGCCGCCTGGGCCTATCGCGAAGGGCTCGAGACCGTGGTGCGCCTCGTTGGCACCATGATCCCCCACCTCGCCGAGGAAATGTGGGAGATGCTCGGCCACAAGACGATGCTGGCGCGGACCGCGTGGCCCGAGGCCTATCTGCCGCTGACGGTCGAGGACACGGTCAAGATCGCGGTGCAGGTCAACGGCAAGCTGCGCGGCACGATCGAATTGGCGCGCGGCGCCGCCAAGGGCGAGGCCGAGAAGGCCGCGCTCGCCCTGCCCAATGTCGCCACGGCCATGAGCGGCAAGCCGCCCAAGCGCGTGATCGTGGTGCCCGACAAGATCGTCAACGTCGTCATCTAGTCCCCTGGCCCCGAGGCGAGGGGGAATCCCTCGCCTTTCGCCAGCGCATCCAGTACCTTTTGACACGGTCCATTGGGGGAACCCACGTCCTTGTCCTTCCCGCGCCTAACTTCACTCGTCGCCGTATCCGTCATGGCCCTCGCCTTGACCGGCTGCGGCTACCGTCCTGTCTATGGCGATCGCGGTGCCGTCTCCAGCGATGGCGCGCGCACTCAGCTCGCGCTCGTCAAGGTGGCCGGCATCGCCGATCAGCGCGGACAGGCGCTGCGCAACTATCTGCTCGACCGCATCAATCCGCGCGGCGAGCCGGCGGCGCCGCGCTACGTGCTTTCGGTCACCACGACCGAATCCAGCCGCATCACCGATAGCCGGCCCGACGGAACCGCGACGCGCGCCGACATCATCGTCAGCGCGCGCTACAATCTGCGCGATTCCACCTCCGATCTCGTCGTCTTCTCCGAGCGCGGCGACGCTGTGGCGACCTACAACCTCTTGACCGCCCGCTTCGCCTCGGTCGTTTCGGAAGACGAGGCACGGCGCCGCGCGGTCGAGCAGCTCGCCGACCAGATCGCGCTGCAGGTCTCCCTCTTCCTCAACCGCCGCCCCGCCCCGCCCGGCCGCGCCGAGAAGGCCCAGTAGGACGAACGCATGAAGCGCGACAAGGCTTCGGACATCGAAGCCTTCCTGAAGAAGCCCGATTCGGCCATCCGGCTTGCGCTCATTCACGGCAGCGACGAGGGGTTGGTGCGCGAGCGCGCCGCGCTCCTGGCGAAGAGTGTCGTTCCTGACCTCCGCGACCCGTTCCGCGTAACGTCCCTCACCGGAGAGCAGCTGGCGCAGGACCCGGCGCGCCTCGCCGACGAGGCCGCGGCGATCCCGATGGGCGGCGGACGCAAGGTCGTGCGCATCACCGATGCGCCGAAGGGCCTGACTTCGCAGCGCCAATCGCAAATCTTGCGCGATTTCGTCTCGGCGCCGATGGGCGATGCGCTCGTCATCGTCGAGGCCGGCGAGCTCCGGAAGGACAATGCGTTCCTCAAAGCCGCCGAGGCGGCCAAGAACGCGGTCGCGATCCGCTGCTATCCCGACGAGGACTGGGCGCTCGAGAAGGTGATCGCGGACACGCTGGCCCAACATGGCCTCGTGGCCGACGACGCGGCCACCGCCTATCTCGTCGATCATCTGGGCGGCGACCGGCTGCTCACCCGGCGCGAATTGGAGAAGCTCGCGCTGTTCGCTGGCACGCGCGGCAAGAACCAGCCGATCACGCTCGAGGAGGCCGCGGCCAGCGTCGGCGACACGGCGGGCCTCACCTACGACGACCTTTGCTTCGCCATCGCGGGCGGCGACCGCGTCATGGCCGACCGCTGCGTGACGCGCCTGCAGGCCGAGGGCGAAGCGCCGGTGGCCATCCTCCGCATCGTCAGCAAGCACTTCCAGCGCCTGCACGCGTTTCACGCCGCGGTCGGCGCCGGTCGCTCGCCCGAGGAAGCGGCGCGGTCGGCCCGCGTCTTCGGACCGCGCGCCAACACCTTCATGGCCGCCGCGCGCTATTGGCAGGGCGGGGCGCTCACCGAAGCGTTCCGGCGCTTGAACGAAGCCGAATCGCGCTGCAAATCGACCGGCTTTCCCGACTGGATCGTGGCCGCCCGCACCCTGGCCGCGCTCGCCAGCATGCCGCAACGCGGCGCGCGGCGGCCGTAGGCGATCAGCCGGAGCGGCCGGCGTCCCGCTCCAGCGCGGCGCGGTCCCATTTCGCGAGATTCGCCGCCGCCTCGTAGGTGCTCTGGCAATAGTCGAGCACGGTCTCGCGTGGCGACGGGCTCAGGCGCGCGTCCTCGTACATCAGCAGGAATTGCGAGAGCTGCGTATTGAATTTGGTCGCTGCCGGGCGCACCGCCGCGTCTGCAAAACCGGGCGGCTGCGGCGCCGCGTAGGTGTAGAAGGCCGGCGCCTGGATCATCGCGTCGCCCGGCCACCAGCCGACGCTGCTCACCTCGTGCGAATAGGCCTCGCGCGTGATGCGATCGGCGTTGGGAATGGACGGCGCGCGGCGGCCGGAGAAACGCGTCACCGCGAGATCGAAGCTGCCCCAGAAGAAATGCACCGGGCTGCACTTGCCGATGAAGCGCCCGCGGAACTGCTTCAAGACCGCGTCGGCCGAAACGAGCGCGCGCCAGAAACGGTTCGCGTGCTCGGGGGCGTAGGACGCGTGGGTTTCGTCCTTCTCGAATGCGATCGGGTTCGGGATCTCGACCGGCATGGTCCAGATCTTCACGGCGATGCCGAGCGACCGCAACGCCGCCATCACCTCGGCATGGAACGCCGCGACCGACTTCGGCGTGAGCGCCAAGGTTTTCGCCGGCCCGTCGCTGCGGCGGATGACCAGCGCGTGGTCGACGAAGTCGAACTCGATCTCGAAATTGCCGCCGTGATACGGAATTGCCGAGGTGGTGAGACCGCGCGCGCTGACGTAGAGCGGCACCTGCCACCAATGATTCTGGTGGGGGCTCAGCGCCAGGCGCACCTTGCCCACGATCTGGGTCCACATATGCAATGTCGCGCGGGTGGGCTCCCAGGGTGCGGGCGGCAGGGATGGCCAGAGTTCCATCGTCTTTCCCCCAATGCTCGGCCGGTGGCGAAGTGCTGCGCCTCAGCGCGCGATTTCCGTTTCCAGCGCACTGGGCTCGCCGATCGGCAGCGAGCAGACCGGGCCGCGGCAGACGAAGGCCGCCGCCGCAGCCGCCAGTTTTCCCTTGGCGGGATGGCCCGCGGGCAATGCCGCCGCATCGGCGATGCGCTGGACGATGAGATTGGGCTGCGGCGCGTGCCAGGCCGTCTTGACCAGTTCATCGGCGCGGACGTCGCCCACCGCGCCCGTCACCACCACCTGCACCGCGTCTTCCAGGAGGAATTGTCCGATCATCAGCACCGGCATGGCGAGCGCGTTGCGCTCGAGCTCGCCCGAGAAGGCGGCGATGAGCGCCTCGCCGCGCTCGCGGTATTCGGGCTTGCCCGTGAGATAGTAGAGCATCGCCAGGACATGGACGAGGAGCCCGTTGCCCGACGGCGTCGCGTGATCGTGCACGGTCTTGTGGCGGAGGATCACGTCGGTCACGTCGTCGGCGGGCATGAAATAGCCGCCGCGCTCGGGATCGCGGTAATGCGCCTCGATCGTGGCGGCCCACGCCTCGGCTTGCGCGAGGAACGGCGCCTCGCCGGTCGCCTGGTAGAGCAGCAGTGCCGCGCGCGCCAGCGCGGCGTGGTCGTCAAGCGTCGCCGGATGCGCGAGGCGCCCCGCGCACCAGGAATGCTTCAAGCGCCCGCTCTCGACCATGTGCACGGTGACGAAAGCGAATGCGGCGCGCGCCGCCGCCAGCCATTCGGGCCGGCCGAACGCCATCGCCGCGCGCGCCAGTGCCGCGATCATGAGCCCGTTCCAATCGGCCAGCACCTTGTCGTCGCGGCCCGGATGGACGCGCCTCTCGCGCGCGTGGAAGAGCAGGTCGCGCGCCGCCGCCAGCTTGGCCTCGCCGGCGGCGTCGAGCCGCTTCATCGTGCGGCGGCGGTTCAGGATCGTGTGACCCTCCCAATTGCCGCCGGGCGTCACGTCGTAGGCGAGCTTGAACATGGGGGCATCCGCGCCGAGCAGCGCATCGATCTCGGCTGCGGTCCAGACGTAGAACTTGCCCTCCTCGCCTTCGCTGTCGGCGTCGAGCGTGCCGGCAAAGGCGCCGCCGTTCCCTTCCTCGACGCGCATCTCGCGCAGCAGCCACGCGATCGTCTCCGCCACGCGATCGGCATAGAGCGGCGTCTTCGTCTCCTGCCAAGCGCTCGTCAGCAGGTCGATGAGCTGCGCATTATCGTAGAGCATCTTCTCGAAATGCGGCGCGAGCCAGATCGCATCGGTCGAATAGCGCGCGAAGCCGCCGCCGAGATGATCGTAGATGCCGCCATCCGCCATGCGGTCGAGAGTCAGCAGCACGGCATTCTTCATCTCGGCATCGCCGGTGCGCTTGGCCTGGCGCCAAAGCAGCTCGAACACCGCGCATTGCGGGAATTTGGGCGCGCCGGCAAGGCCGCCATGTTCGCAGTCGACGTGCCCCAGATAGTGCTGCGCCACGCGCTCGATGACCGCGGGCGCGATGCGCTTCTCGCCGCGCCGGTTCTCGCCGAGCTGCGCGAGCGCGCCCTTGAGGGCATCGACGTTGCTGCGGACCTTCTCGCCCTCGGACTTGTAGATGCCGGCGATGCGCTCGAGCACGCGGCGGAAGCCGGGCCGGCCGTAGCGGTCCTCGGGCGGGAAATAGGTGCCGCCCCAGAACGGCTCGCCCGCGGGCGTCAGGAACATGGTGAGCGGCCAGCCGCCATGCTCGCCCAAGAGGGCCAGCGCGTTCTGATAGATCGCGTCGACGTCGGGCCGCTCCTCGCGGTCGACCTTGATGCTGACGAAGAGGTCATTCATCAGCCGCGCCGTCGCTTCGTCCTCGAAGCTCTCATGCGCCATGACATGGCACCAATGGCAGGCGGCGTAGCCGACCGAGAGCAGCACGGCCTTGCCCTCGCGCTTCGCGCGTGCGAAAGCCTCCGACCCCCAGGCCATCCAATGCACCGGGTTGTCCTTGTGCTGGAGGAGATAGGGCGAGGTTTCGCGGCCGAGCAGGTTGCCGACCAGTGTGTGGGCGTCGTT
Organism: Alphaproteobacteria bacterium; assembly: GCA_036555425.1. Taxonomy (GTDB): domain Bacteria; phylum Pseudomonadota; class Alphaproteobacteria; order Bin65; family Bin65; genus SBBV01. Next base: position 9,190 of record DATBLL010000252.1, read on the forward strand.
CATTGGTTGCTTTCAGCCGAAACGGCGCGGGCTTCTCGAAACCACAGACATAAGGCCCGGCGCAATGAGGGAAAGGCGTTGACGCATGCGATGCGGCCGCCTCCGGTGCCTCCTTGCATGCGTTGACGCACACCCTTGGCTCTGATTTGGATGCCGCCAACTTGTCAGGAATGCCGCCGATGACCGCCGACCCGCCCCGTTATTTCGAGCGCCACGTCTTCGTTTGCACCAATGTGCGCGAGCCGGGCCACAAACGCGGCTGCTGCGCCGAGAAGGGCTCGGTGGCGCTGCGCGACTACATGAAGGCCAGGTGCAAAGAGCTGGGCCTGGCCGGGCGCACGGTGCGCATCAACAATGCCGGCTGCCTCGACCGCTGCGAGCTCGGGCCCAACCTCGTCATCTATCCCGAGGGCGTCTGGTACACCTACAAGACCGAGGCGGATGTCGACGAGATCATCCTCGTGCACCTCAAGGAGGGCGGCCGCGTCGAGCGGCTCTTGCTGCAACCGCAGGACGTTCTGCCCCGCGACCGCGAGACGCGCCTGGCCGCCGCCGCTTCGTGAGCGGCGCGGATACGATCTTCGCCCTCTCGACCGCGCGCGGGCGCAGCGCGATCGCCGTCATTCGCGTCTCGGGCCCGCGCGCCGCGGCGGCGCTCGCGGCCTTGGCCCCGCAGGTGAGGGCGCAACCAAGAGTAGCGAAACTTGTGCGGCTGCGCGATCCCGCGAGCGGCGAGGCCATCGACGACGCGCTGGCGCTGTGGTTTCCGGCCCCTCGGAGCGAAACCGGCGAGGACGTGGTCGAGCTGCAGGTGCATGGCGGCCGCGCGGTCATCGCCGGCGCGCTCGACGCGCTCGCTTCGCTGCCCGGCTTCCGCCCCGCCGAGCCCGGCGAGTTCACGAAGCGCGCGTTCTTGAACGGCAAGGTCGATCTCACCGCCGCCGAAGGTCTGCTCGACCTGATCGAGGCCGAGACCGCGGCGCAGCGGCGCCAGGCGCTGCGGCAGATGGAGGGTGGCCTAGCAGACCTCTATGAGGATTGGCGCGCGCGCCTCATGCGCGCGCTCGCGCATCTCGAGGCCGACATCGATTTCGTGGACGAGGATCTGCCGCCCGACGTCGCCGGGGCTGCGCTGAGCGGCCTGGGCGAGCTCGCCGCGGAAATCCGCCGCCATCTCGCCGACCGTCGGCGCGGCGAGGTGCTACGGGAGGGCCTCTCGGTTGCGATTCTGGGCGCACCAAATGTAGGCAAGTCCTCGCTCATAAATGCATTGACACGGCGTGAGACAGCGATCGTCTCCGCGATCGCGGGAACCACGCGCGACATCGTCGAGGCGCGGCTCGATTTCGGCGGCTACCCTGTACTTCTTGCCGACACGGCTGGACTGCGCGAGATCGACGACCGCAGCGACCCGATCGAGCGCGAGGGTATACGCCGTGCGCTCGCCCGCGCCGAAAACGCGGATCTGCGCATTCTTGTCTTTGTCGCAGGCGGCGCACCCGATCCTTTTGTCACGGGCCTAATCGGCCCCGATTCGGTTCTGGTGGCCAACAAGGCGGACTTGCTTGCGGCCGCTCCAGCCGCGTTGCCGACCGGGGCGCTTCTGGTCTCGGCCGCGACAGGCCAGGGTATCGCGATGTTGCGATCGCGGCTGCTTGCGGAAGCTGAAGCCCGGATGGCCGCAGGCGACACGCCTGCCATCACCCGCGCCCGCCATCGGTCGGCGCTGAGCGAATGCGTTGCCCATCTCGAGCGCGCCCAAACGGCGGCGTCCGGCGAACTCATCGCCGAGGATGTACGAATGGCTGCTCGTGCGCTGGGGCGAATTACGGGCCGCGTCGACGTCGAGGACCTGCTCGATGTGATCTTTCGCGAGTTCTGTATCGGCAAGTGATCGCGCGACTGTTTCACGTGAAACAAAGGCTTGCTCGCAGGGCCGCGTCCCAACTTCAATCTGTCCCCTGTTTTCCAATCCAACTCGTCTGTATTTTCCGCCGCCATGAAGCATTTCGACGTCATCGTCATCGGCGGTGGTCACGCCGGTTGCGAGGCTGCAGCCGCCGCCGCCCGCATGGGCGCGCGCACTCTGCTGGTCACGCATAAAATCGAGACCATCGGCGAGATGTCCTGCAACCCCGCCATCGGCGGCCTGGCCAAGGGACAACTGGTCCGCGAGATCGACGCGCTCGACGGCGTCATGGCCCGTGCGACCGATCTCGCCGGCATTCAGTTCCGCGTCCTCAATCGCAGCAAGGGCCCGGCCGTTTGGGGTCCGCGCGCCCAGGCCGATCGCAAGCTCTATCGGCGGGCCATGCGAGCGATCCTGCAAGAACAGCCCAATCTCATCATCGAAGCCGGATCGGTCGAAGACCTGCTGCTCGACACCAGCGATCGGGTTTCCGGGGTCGTCACCGCGGACGGGCGCGAGATCCGCGCCGGCGCCGTGGTCATCACCACCGGCACATTCCTGCGGGGGCTGATTCACGTCGGCGAAGAACGGACCTCGGCCGGTCGGGTCGGCGAAGCGCCGTCGTTGGGCCTCTCACGCACCCTCGCCCGCTTCGGCTTCCCGCTCGGCCGTCTCAAGACCGGCACGCCGCCGCGCCTCGACGGCAAGACCATCGATTGGGCCGGGCTCGATGTGCAGCCAGGCGACAACCCGCCGCCGCCCTTTTCCTATCTCACCGACCGGATCAGGGTGCCGCAGATCGCCTGCCACATCACGGCGACCACCCCGGCGAGCCACGCCATCATCCGCGCCAATCTGCATCGCGCACCAATGTATTCGGGCCAGATCGAAAGCACGGGGCCGCGCTATTGCCCATCGATCGAGGACAAGTTCGTGCGCTTCGGCCAGCGCGACCGCCACCAGATCTTTCTCGAGCCGGAGGGCATCGACGACGATACCGTCTATCCCAACGGTATTTCGACCTCGCTCCCCCGCGAGGTGCAGGCCGAGCTGCTGAGAACCATTCCTGGCCTCAGGCATGCGCGGATGATCCGACCGGGCTACGCGATCGAGTACGACTTCGTCGATCCGCGCGAACTGCATCCCAGCCTGGAAACGAAGCGGATCCCGCGGCTCTTCTTTGCGGGACAGATCAACGGCACCACCGGCTACGAGGAGGCCGCGGCGCAAGGGCTGATGGCCGGCATCAACGCCGCCCTCGCAGCATCGAACGCCGCGCCGTTCCTCCTCGACCGCGCGGACGCCTACATCGGTGTCCTCATCGACGATCTCGTGACCCTTGGGACGAGCGAGCCCTATCGAATGTTCACCTCGCGGGCCGAGTACCGCCTGACCCTCCGCGCCGACAACGCGGATCAGCGGCTGACGCCGAAAGGCGTCCAAATCGGCTGCGTCAGCTCTAAACGTGCGCGCGCGTTCGAAATGAAGGCCTCGGCTCTGGCTGCGGCGCGGGAGTCCGTTCAGAGGCTAAATGTGACGCCTTCGGAGCTGGCAAAGCGGGGCATCGCAATCAATCAGGACGGCGTCTCACGCACCGCCTTCGACCTTCTCGGCCGCCCTGGGATAGGCGTCGGCCGGTTGGCTGAAATCTGGCCTGAGCTCAAAGGGCTTGCGGGCGGCATTGCCGAGCAGCTTGAAATCGAAGCCCGCTACCGTGGCTATCTCGATCGGCAGGAGGCGGATATCCAGTCCTTCCGCCGGGACGAGAGCCTCGCCCTGCCCCCCACCCTCGATTACGACACAATTGGTAGCCTCTCCATCGAAGTGCGGCAGAAGCTGAAGGCAGTACGTCCGGCGACGATTGGGGCTGCCGGCCGCATCTCGGGCGTGACCCCCGCCGCGCTTGTCGCCCTCCTTCGGCACGTTCGCCGCCGGGCCCCGCCGCGTCAGCAAAGTGCCGCGTGATCCGGCGAGCCTACACCTTTGGTCCAGGCACAATACTACGGTCGAGCCGAATTCCAGCGGGACACCGGTGTTTCACGTGAAACACTCGATCGGCTCGCGGCCTATGCTGAACTGCTGGCGAAGTGGAACCGGCGCATCAATCTCATCGGCCGCGATACCGAAGCGGACCTTTGGCGGCGACATATCCTCGACTCGGCGCAGCTGCTGCCACTAATTCCGAGGGAAGCTAGGAGCATCGCCGACATTGGCGCTGGAGCGGGCCTGCCAGGACTTATCCTCAGTAT
>DATBLL010000259.1:0-7127 GCA_036555425.1 Alphaproteobacteria bacterium
CGCCACGATCCTTTTGGTCGAGCAGAACGTCGCCGAGGCGCTGGCGCTTGCCGACCGCGCCTATGTGCTCGAAAGCGGGCGCGTGGTGAAGGCGGGCGCGGGCTCGCAGCTTGCGCGTGATCCCGACTTGCGCGAGGCTTATCTCGGGCTTCGCCGGGAGACTTCGCCATGATCCGGTCATCCGCATTCCTCGCCGCCGCGCTCGCGGCTTTCCCCGCGCACGCGCAGGAGCGCATGGGCGCCGACGTCACCTGCAAGCAGGTCGAGAAGACGATGGCCTACGATTGCCTCTTGATGCTGAAGGGCATGCTCACCGGCCATCCGGTCCAGGGCGCCGCCATCGTCGTCGGCGCCGACATGCCGGCGATGCCGATGGCGCACAATGTGAAGCCGGTCAAAGCCGAGGCCACCGGCAAGCCCGGCGAATACAAGTTCCGCATCGTCGTCGAGATGCACGGCGAGTGGGCGCTCAAGATCCGCCTCGCCAAGCCGCGGCAGGATCTCATCGTCCACAAAATCATGTTCGCGCCGCAGTAGCTTCCCTCCCCGGCGTTTGGCGGGGAGGGTCGGGGTGGGGGTGCGGGCGCGCCAACACGATGCCGGCACATGCGAGACCCTTCCGCCGTCGGCACCAAATTTCGCCGTCCTGACCCCCTTCCGGCCCGCGCGAAGGCGCGCGGTCCACCTCCCCCGCTAATCGCGAGGGGAGGGAAGATCAGCGGCCGATCCCGATCTTCGCCAGCTTCTTCGCATCCTCGGCGGCCTCGCCGAGCAGCCAGTCGCGGAACGAGCGGATCTTGGGGCGGTTCGCGAGCGGCGCCGGGCAGACGATGTAATAGGCGAAGGGCGCCGCGAGCGCCGGGCCGAAGGGCTGCACGAGGCGTCCGGCGATGAGGTCCTGCGCGGCGAGCGCGGTGCGGGCCAGCGCCACGCCGACGCCGTCCACCGCCGCCTCGATCGCCATGCTGGCCTGGTTGAAGCGCGGGCCGCGGCGCACGTCGATGTCCGACACGCCCGCGGCATCAGCCCAGGCGCGCCAATCGACCGGGCCGGGCGCGTGCAGCAGCGTGTGCGCCTTCAAATCGCGCGGTTTCCCGAGCGGCGGCTTGCCGGCGGCGAGGCGCGGGCTCGCGACCGGGATGACCTGCTCGTCGGCGAGCTTGGCGACCGCGAGGCCGGGCCATTTCCCGTCGCCGTGGCGGACAGCGAGATCGACGTCGCTGGCGGCGAAATCGACATGCTCGGTCGAGGCCGCGATGCGCAAATCGATTGCGGGATGGGCGGCGGCGAAGCGACCCAAGCGCGGCACCAGCCACTTGGCCGCGAAATTGGGCGAGACGCTGACGGTCAAGGTCGCCGCCTGGCTTGGACCGAACAAAGTATCGGTGCCGGCGGCCAGGCGGTCGAAGGCGTCGCGGACGACGGGGAGATAGTCGCGCCCGAGATCGGTGAAGGCGAGGCCGCGCGCGGTGCGCTGGAACAGCTTGGCGCCGAGGCGCGCCTCGAGCGCTTTGATCTGGTGGCTCAAGGCGCCGGGCGTCACGTTGAGCTCGCCCGCCGCCTTGGTGAGGCTCAGATGGCGCGCCGCCGCCTCGAAGGCGCGCAGCGCGTTGAGCGAGGGCAGGCGGCGCGGCATCGGCGGCCTATGAGGAAATCTCAAGGGTGAGAGATAAACCCTGGTTTGCCGGGGTCAATGGCCGCGCTTAATACGCGGGCAGCCTCATGCCGGAAGGAGTTCTCCCGTGAGCTGCACTCAAAGCGCACTCAACGCCGAGCGGCGTTCGTACCGCCTGCCCATCGTCCCCGCCGGCGCCGAAGCGCGCCTGCGCGCCACAGCCTGGCGGTCCCTGGCGCACATCATTGCCGGCTGGATCGGCCGCAGACGCCAGCGTCACGATCTCGCGCATCTCGACCATCGCCTGCTGATCGACATCGGCGTGACGCCGGAAGAAGCCGCGCGCGAGGCGGCAAAACCGTTCTGGCGCGGCTAAGTCGGGCCTGCGGCGAGCGGAGCCCCCGGCGCCGATTTTGGCGCTGGCGGACCGGCCGCGATTGGCGCCATAAAGTGCGCCCGCCGGTCGCCTCGACGCGGCGCTGCCGAACGACCATCCGCAGCATGCCCAATCATCTCTTCGATTTCTTCCGCGCGCGCCTGCCCGAGCCCGCGCGCACCTTCATCGAGACCGGCGCCGGGAAGATCATCACCTACGGCGACCTGCTGGCGCGCTCGGCGCGCGCCGCCGGCGCGCTCGCGGGCCTCGGCGTCAAGCCCGGCGACCGGGTCGCGGTGCAGGCGGAGAAGAGCCCGGCCTTCCTCGATCTCTATCTCGGCTGCGTGCGCGCGGGGGCTGCGTTCCTGCCGCTCAACACCGCCTACACGCCGGCCGAGATCGAATATTTCCTCGGCGACGCCGGGCCGGCGCTGTTCGTCTGCGATCCCGGCAAGCGCGCGGCGCTGGAGCCGATGGCGCGGACCAAGCGCGTGCCTCACGTCGAGACGCTCGGCGCCGACGAGGGCGGCACGCTCCGCGAGCGCTGCGCGCGGGCGCCGGACAAGTTTGCGGATGTGGCGCGCGGCGCCGGCGACGTCGCCGCCATCCTCTACACCTCGGGCACCACCGGCCGCTCCAAGGGTGCCATGCTGACGCACGAGAATCTGCGCTCGAACGCGGCGGCGCTCGTCGATTATTGGCGCTTCACCGCGAAGGACGTGCTGATCCATGCGCTGCCAGTCTATCACACGCACGGCCTGTTCGTGGCGACGAACGTGATCCTCGCCGCCGGCGCCGCGATGATCTTCCTGCCGAAATTCGATCCCGACCGGATCCTGGCGCTGTTCGCGCGCGCCACCTCGATGATGGGCGTGCCCACCTTCTATACGCGCCTGCTTCAACACCCGGGTCTGACGCGAGAGGCGACGCGAAGCATGCGCGTGTTCATCTCCGGCTCGGCGCCGCTCCTGGCCGAGACGCATCGCGAATGGCAGGCGCGCACCGGCCACGCCATCCTCGAGCGCTACGGCATGACCGAGACGGGGATGAACACCTCCAATCCCTATGACGGCGAGCGCATCGCCGGCACGGTCGGGTTCCCGCTGCCCGGCGTCGCGATCCGCGTCGCCGATCCCGAGAGCGGGAAAGTGCTGCCGGCCGAGACGATCGGCATGTTGGAAGTGCGCGGGCCCAACGTGTTCACGGGCTATTGGCGCATGCCGGAGAAGACCAAGGCCGAGTTCCGCGCCGACGGCTTCTTCATCACCGGCGATCTCGGCAAGATCGACGCGCGGGGCTACGTCCACATCGTCGGGCGCGGCAAGGACCTCATCATCAGCGGCGGCTTCAACGTCTACCCCAAGGAGGTCGAGAGCGAGATCGACGCGCTGCCGGGCGTCGTCGAAAGCGCCGTGATCGGCGTGCCGCATGCCGATTTCGGCGAGGGCGTCACCGCCGTGGTGGTGACGCAGAGCGCGGCCAAGCTCACCGAAGCCGAAGTGCTCGCGGCCCTCGCGCAGCGGTTGGCGAAATTCAAGCTGCCGAAGCGCGTGATCTTCGTTCCCGATCTGCCGCGCAACACGATGGGCAAAGTGCAAAAGAACGCGTTGCGGGAGACGTACGGAAAGATCTACGGCTAATTCCCCCTCGCCCTGGGGCGAGGGGGGCAGGGGGAGAGGGGGAATACCTTCGCGCTTTGACAAGACCGAATCATCGCTTCGCACATCCGGATTGCGTTGAGGGTCTCCCCCTCACCCCTTTCCCCTCGCCCCTGGGCGAGGGGACCTAATCGCTCGCCTTGACCTTGACGTAGGCCCCCGGCGCCTCTTCGAGGACTTTGAGCTTGCCGTCGCCGGGCTTGCGCGCCGGGACTTGCTCGCCCTCGAACTGCGCGATCCATTTCTTCCATTCGGGCCACCAGGAGCCCGGGTGCTGCTTGGCGTTTTTCAGCCAATCCTCGGGCTTCTTGGGGTTCTTTGCGGCGTCGCTGGTCCAAAAGCCGTATTTGTCGGAGCCCGCGGGATTGACGACGCCGGCGATGTGGCCCGAGCCCGAGAGGATGAACTTCACTGGCCCCTTGTAGAGCTGCGTGCCCGCATAGGTGGCGCGCCAGGGGGCGATGTGATCCTCCTTGGTCGAGAGGATGCAGACCGGGATCGACAACTTGCGCAGATCGATGGGCACGTTCTTGAGCACGATGCCGCCCGGCTTCACCAGCAAATTCTCCTGGTACATCTTGCGCAGATAGAACATGTGCATGGCCATCGGCATGCGCGTCGCGTCCGCGTTCCAGTAGAGCAGATCGAACGGGAACGGATCCTTGCCGAGCAGATAATTGTTGACCACGAACGACCAGATGAGATCGTTGGCGCGCAGCATGTTGAACGTCGTCGCCATGTCCGAGCCTTCAAGATAGCCCTTCTTGGCCATGCGCGCTTCGAGACTCTTCAATTGCTCCTCGTCGATGAAGACGGTGAGATCGCCGGCCTCGACGAAATCGACCAGCGTGGTGAAGAAGGTGACGGACTTCACGCGCTTGTCGCCGATGGCGGCCATGTAGGCGAGGGTGGCGGCGGCGAGCGTGCCGCCCAGGCAATAGCCGATGAGATTGATCTCCGTCTCGCCGGTCGCCTTCTCGATCGCGTCGATCGCGTCGAAGAGGCCCTCCTGCATGTAATCCTCGAAGGTCTTCTGCGCGAGCCGCTCGTCGGGATTGACCCAGGAGACGACGAAGACGGTCTGGCCTTGCGATACCGCCCACTTAATGAAGGAATTCGTGGGCCGGAGGTCGAGGATGTAGTACTTGTTGATCCAGGGCGGGACGATGAGCAGCGGGCGCTTCGCCACCATCGGCGTCGTCGGCGCGTATTGCAGCAGCTGGATGAGATCGTTCTGGTAGACGACCTTGCCCGGCGTGACGGCGATGTTCTTGCCGACCTCGAAGGCCTCGTAGTCGGTCATCTTGATCGCGAGCCGGCCCTTGCCGCGCTCCAGGTCGTCGAGCAGGTTCTTCAATCCTTTGACGAGGTTCTCGCCCTTGCTCTCGAGCGTCGCGCGCACGACCTCGGGGTTGGTCAGCGCGAAATTCGAGGGCGCCATCGCGTCGATGAACTGCTTCGTGTAGAACTCGATCTTGTGCTTGGTCTTGTCGTCGAGGCCGTTGGTCGAATCGGCGGCGTCCTCGACATAGCGCGCGGCGAGCAGATAGCTCTGCTTGATGAAATCGAAGGCCGCGTTCTCCGACCAGTCGCGGTCCTTGAAGCGGCGGTCGCCGGGCGGCGGCTCGATCACCGGCTTGACGCTTTCGTCGAGGCCCCAGAAACGGCGGACCGAACTGGTCCAGAGCTGCATGTAATCCTGCCAGAACGCCGCCTGCATCTCCCACAGCTTTTGCGGGTTCTGCACCAGATGCGCGGTCATCTGCGCGAAGGCGTTGGCGATGTTGAGCGGGTCCGGATTCTCGGCCGTGTCGGCCGCCTGGCGCTGCAGGTACTCGGCCATCACCTTGCGGGTGCGCTCCGCCAAGCCGGCCAGCTCCTGCGGCGTCATCGTCGGCTCGGGGGGCTGCTGTTGATCGGCCATTTACGCTTCCTCTATAACGCCTCGCAGCCTGCGGCAGCGCGCCGCCCGCAAGGGCCTAACGCGTGTGTTTCGCGGTTGCGGAATTGTATATAAGATTGCGCGTCCGGTTCGCAAATTGGCCAAAATGCTGGGTTTTGTGGCGAAACCGCGCAGCCGTGCGACCGGATTGAGATCGGGAGGGCCTCGGGCGATGGGTTATGCGATAGCGACACGATGGGCGGCCACGGGCGCGCTGCTGGCGGCCCTGCTGGCAGCCTCGGGCTGTTCCTGGGTGCGCGACGTCACCGGCTGGGGCGAAGAGGACGAGGCCAGGCGGCCGCAGCCGCCGGGCATTCAGCGGCCCTATCCCAACCTCGCCACGGTGCCCAGCAAGACACCCTCGACGGGAACGACGCGCGAGCGCCTGCAGATCGAGGAGGGCCTCCTCGCCGACCGCCAGAACGCGCGCCACGTGAGCGGCCCGGTCGCCGGCCCGGACCGGCCCTCGTCGCTGCCGCCGGAGCCGCCCACCCGCACCACGATCATCGATCCGAGCGCGCGCCGAGCTCCGGCGGCCAGTCCGCGCACCGCCGCCGCCACGCCGCCGGCGCCGCGCCCCGGCCCGGGCGGTGCCATCGGCTCGATCGCCTACGCGCCGGGATCAGCCGCGCTGCCCGAGGGCAGTGGGCGCATCATCGTGCGCGCGGCCGAGTTCCAGCGCCGCTTGGGCGGCACCATCGTCGTCGTCGGCCATGCCGCCAAGGCGGAGGGCGACGACGCCGCACGGCGCGCGCTCGCGCAGCAACGCGCCACCAATATCGCCAACGGTCTCCTCAACCTCGGCGTGCAGCGCGACCAGATTCGCGCCGTGGCCGACAACGGCCGGGTCGACGCCGCCCGGGTCGATATCGCGCTCACGCCCCGCCGCTGATCCGGCTCCTTTCGCACCTCGATTGCCGCCCGCCATGTCCAGCGAATTCTACCGCCTGAAGCGCCTGCCGCCCTACCTCTTCGCCGAAGTGAACGGCATGAAGGCCAAGGCGCGCACGGCCGGCGAGGACATCATCGACCTCGGCATGGGCAATCCCGACAGCGCCACGCCGCGCCACATCGTCGACAAGCTGATCGAGGCGGTGCAAAACCCGAAGACGCACGGCTACTCCTCCTCGCGCGGCATCGCCGGGCTGCGCCGGGCGCACGCCGCCTACTACGCGCGTCGCTTCGGCGTCGAGATCGATCCCGAGACCGAGACCATCGTGACCCTCGGCTCCAAGGAAGGGTTCGCCAACCTGGCGGTCGCCATGTCGGGGCCGGGCGACGTCGTGATCTGCCCCAACCCGACCTATCCGATCCACGCGTTCGGCTTCATCATCGCCGGCGCGGTGCCGCGCTACGTTCCGATCGGCGAGGGCCGCAACTTCGTCCACGACCTCGAGCGCGCGGTGAAGCACAGCATCCCGTCGCCGATCGCGGTCGTGATCAACTTCCCGTCGAACCCGACGGCGATGACCGCCGACCTCGCGTTCTATGACGACGTCATCGGCTACTGCAAGAAGCGCGGCATCTACGTGATCT
>DATBLL010000275.1:0-5379 GCA_036555425.1 Alphaproteobacteria bacterium
TCTGTTCTCCGCCAACCAAGGTGCATTGCGAAAAGTACGGCGCCCGGCGAAGTGAAAAACGACGGAAAATCCGACTGTTATAAAATCCGTACTGAAACGGCGCAGTCCAGAGGTTCGGAGAGAAATGGCGGAGAGAGAACGAATTTGCGACTCCCGACACCGCCAGAAGTCCAGAGGTATGGTGACGAAAGCCCGCAATTACTGGCGCTTTTCATTGCCTAATCGCCCAACGGAGAATGTATTCGGCAGGGCGGCTGGCGGATGGGGTGGGATTCGAACCCACGATACGCTTTTGGCGTATACACGCTCTCCAGGCGTGCGCCTTAGACCACTCGGCCACCCATCCCGCGGAAGCGCCAGGAATGCCGCGTCGCGGGCGGAGGGCCCGGCGGCGCGCCTCATATAACAAGGGCGGGGCGATGCGCCAACCCCCGCGGCCGTGCTAGAGAAGGCGCCGCGATTCCCGCCGCAACTTTCACCCGCGAGCCATGCGCCTCATCCGCTTCCTCTTCGGCCTGCTCGGCCTCGCCGCGTTCCTCGTTGCCGCCCTCGCCGTCGCCGCCGAGGTCAAGAGCCTCGTCGATGCCGGCGCCCTCTTCGCCAAGCCCTTCGGCAAGATCTGGTTCGACGTCCACAAGGACAGCCTGTTGCTGCTGCAGCCGGCGATCGAGCGCTATCTCCATCCCTGGCTTTGGGGCGGCGTCGTGCAGCCCTTGCTCGAGCGGCCGCCCCTCGCCGCCGCCGGCGCCTTCGCGGCACTCGGCCTCGCGTTGGTGCTGATCGGGCGCCTGTTCCGCGGCCGGCGCTGACGCCCGTTAACCTCGCGGCAAGGCTCACCCTTCACACCCGCATAACCGACGCGGTTAGGCTTTCGCTCGCGGCCCTTAGGTATTTTACGCCGCAAGGCCGTTGCCACGGCTTCGCCGGAACGGCCGCCCCGCACAACGCAGGGAGGCGAAGCTTGGCGCTGCTGCGCTCGTTGGGAGCTCTTTCGTTCGTGCTCGGTGTCACGCTCTTGGCACTCGACGCCGCGCGCTCGTTCAAGATCGGGCGCTTCGAGGCGACGTCGGTCGAGCGCTTCTGGACCAATATCGGCGGCGACGACTTCTTCCAGCTGCGCTTCCGCCTCGCGGAAATCGCCGGCGGCATGAGCGACAAGATCCTCGATCTCCCGGCCGCCTTCGTCGCCTTCGGCCTCGGCATGGTGCTGCTGATCTTCGCCGACGGCGCGCAGCGCGAGAACATCCGCAAGCCGCTGCTGTTCTAGCCGCCGCGGGCCGTCAGCGCCGGCGCGCCGAAGCGCCTCCTCCATTCGCCGGCGAAGCGGACCCAGTGGTCGAAGCCCCGGCGCCGCGCCGCGGAGGGAGCGCCGCCCCCACCCCCTCCAGCGTGGACAAACGTGGACATTGGTGGACATTGGTGGACATTGCTGGAGAAAGCGCGGCGCCCGCGATGCCGGCGCGCCAAAAGCCGACAAAAGCCGAGTTTTGATTTACCTAGGCTTTCCTAGGCTTTTATAGGCTTTTGTAGGCTTTTGGGACGGTCGAAAGCCGACAAAAGCCTACATTGGCCGCGCCGGCCCGATCGGCGGCGGGCCCGGTTCACGCATCATGTGCGCCGCGCAAGGCACGCGCGAAAAATCGCCTGCACGGTGTCAACCAGTGTCAACCGGCGGACGGCGAGCCGTGCGCCGCGTGCGGCCTCGCGCGCGCGGAATCTCATGCGCCGGGAGCGAAGCGGATGGACCATGTCAAAGAGCGGCGGCCGCCCGGCAATGCTTGGCCCGGCGCCCGCTGGCCCACTCGGGGCCATTGGCGGTTGTCTAGAACATTACAAGAACAAAGTCAAGGCTGCGCTCACAGCCGAACCGCGGCGTTGCCGTCGTTCGGCCCGAAGCACACCCCCGGCGTGCGACGCTAGCGCATTTCCGGCACGATGCAGTAGCCGCTCGGCGGATTGGAGCCGCACCAGCTCGAATGGTTGCCGCCGGGGCCGGTGGAGGGGTCGCTGTAGTAGTAGCCGGGCGCGCGATAGGTGCCGTAGGGCGTGGCGGACACGGTGCAGCGGCCGCCACGCGCGATCACCGCATCGATGAAAGCGCGGTGGGGATGGAACGTATCGAACGGCGCGCCGACCGGGCGGCCATAGGCGTCGTAGCATTGGCCGGTGCCGGCCAGGGCCGGCGCCGCGGGAACCAGCAGTGCCGTGAGGACCGCCGCCGAGGCAAGAATGCGCATCGTGCTTTCTCCGTAACGCTCGCCCGCCCGTCCCGCCTAAGGATCAATACGGGCGAGGCCGCCGCGGCGTTTCTCCCCGTGCGCAAGGGCCGCGGGCTTCGGGGCAGGCGCGCCGCCCCGCGCGGTTTCGGCCCCGGCACGCGACGCCACGGAATCCCCGCCTTTGCCGCTTTTTCGATCGGAACCGGCCGCACATTCGGCGGGAAGCTCGCCTAGAAGTAGCGGTGCCCCCATGGGGCTTCTGCGTCGGATCAACCGCCATGTTCCGCATCCTGGCCGTATTGGCGGCCGTGGCGCTCGCCGGTTCGCCAAGGGCCGAGAGCGCGCAAGGCCGGCCCTTCGATCGGCGCGCCACCCTCGCGCTCATCGAGCACGATTTGCTGCGCGAGGACTCGCGCGTCTTCCTGAACCGCGAGCGCGGCGAGACCATCGAGGCCGCGCTGGTCGTGGGCGCCCAGCGCTACGGCCTCGCCCTGGAGCGCCCCTCGGGGCACGAGTTCCTGCTCGTGATCGAGGCGCGCGACGGCGCGCGCTGCCCGGGGCTCCAGACCATCATCGTCGGCACGCGCACGGGCCGGCTCTATCAGGGCACCTGCCCGGCGAGCATCGCCGTCAACTCCCGCACCCACCGCGCCTACTACGAAGCCGAGCTCGACCGCCTGCTGCGTGTGTTCCATCCGCTGCTCGCGCCGCATGCGCCGCGGAGGGAAGAGAGCTGAGCGAGAGAGGAATCAGCCACTGTCTTGACCGAAAGAGGTCTGGACCCCTTTTCCCAAGAGGCCAAGAATGGTGCGATGCCCGCGTGCCGGTGCCACGGAGGGCCGCAGGTGCTCTTGCCCTGTCCGGAGCGGCGGAGAAGCCCTCGACCGCGCGCCGGCCGCGCTCACGCCAGCGCGATGCACTCGATCTCGATGTCGAACTCGAGCGGCCACGAGCCCACGGCGACGAAGGTGCGCGCCGGCGGCTTCGCCGGGAAGTAGCGCGCATAAACGCGGTTGACGGTGGGGAAATACGCGGCGTTCGAGACGTAGACCGTCGTCTTGACGACCTTGTCGAGCGACGAACCGGCGCTTTCGAGCGCGTGCTTCAGCGCGAGGATCGAGGCCTCGGTCTGCGCCTCCATGCCGCCGGCGGCGATCTTGCCGGTCTTGAGGTCGAGGCCGGGCAAGCCCGAGACGAACAGGAAGCCGTTCGCGCGCACGACCGGCGACAGCGGCACGCCGATCTTGCGGATCGCGTCCGAGATCCCCGGGATTTCGACGATTTCCTTTGGCACGGCAGAGGCCTCCCCGCTTGCGGTTGAACCTCGCGCGAAGCTACGCCCGCCGCTCGCCACGCGGCAAGCGAGGTGAGCGCGCGCGGCGGCGCAGGGCGATGCGTTTCAAGTTTCGCTGGTGCGCGGAAGGCGGGATGCCTAGACTCGCACGGCCATGTCGCCCGAAGAAATCCGCATCCTGCGCGCGATGACGCCCGAGCAGAAGCTGAAAGCCGCCGAGCGCCTCTATTGGACGGCGCGCTCGCTCAAGGCCGCGTGGCTGCGCCAGCAGCACCCGGATTGGAGCGAGGCCGAGGTCCAGCGCAAGGTGCGCGAGATCTTCCTGAATGCCCGAACCTGAGCTCACGCTGCTGTTCACGCGCCGGCTCAACGCGCTCGGCGTGCGCTACATGGTGAGCGGCAGCGTCGCGGTCAGCATCTACGGCGCCCCGCGGCTCACGAACGACGTGGACGTGATCGTCGTCCTCGATCAGGGTCAGATCGTGCGGCTGCCCGATGTTTTCCCGGAAGCCGAATTCTACCTGCCCCCGCTCGAGGTCGTCGCGGCGGAAGCGCGCGAGCCGCGCGGCCATTTCAACATCATCCACCACGACACCGGCTTCAAAGCCGACATCTATCTCGCCGGCGGCGACCCGCTGCACGCCTGGGCGCTGGCGCGCGCCCGGACGCTCGACGTGGCCGGCGAACCGCTCGTCGTGGCCCCGCCCGAATACGTCATCTTGCGCAAGCTCGAATTCTACCGCGAGGGCGGCTCGCAGAAGCACCTCAGCGACATCCGCTCGATGCTCGAGACGTCGCCCGATGCGATCGACCACGCCGAGCTCGAACGGATGATCGCGGAGCGCGGGTTGCAGGAGGCATGGAAGGAAGCCTGCGAGGCTCGCGGGTGAAGCGCGCACCGCCGCCCACTCGATTTTGATCGCGAATTCTCCCGGCACCCCGAGTTCGACTTTAACTAAAACGCGCGGCGTACGAAGCGGCGCACGGATTCGAGATGGCGCTCGCCGGCGGCGCGGCTCATCCGGGGACCGATACCCGCGAGATAGAGGTGCCCCACCAGCTCGAGGCCGCAATAATCCATGAGCCCTTCGTGATACACGGTCTCGAGCGCGCGCAAGGTGCCCCAGCGCTTCAAGTCCGCGCGCCTCGCTTGCGCCGTCGTGATGATCACGCCCTTCTTGCCGGCGAGGCCCGGCCGGCCGCCCTTGCCCTTGGCCGTATCGGAAAAGCCGGCGAAGAAAACGCGATCGACGTAGCCCTTCAACATCGCGGGAACGTCGCTCCACCACAGCGGCGAGACCAGCGTGATCGCGTCGGCGGCGCGGAGCGCGTCGAGCTCAGCGCGGATGTCCCTGGGCCTCCCGCCGCGTGCCAGCGCGGCCATGTCGAGCGCCGACAGGACCGGGTCGAAGCCGAGCGCGTAGAGATCGCGGCAGGCGACGCGATGCCCGCGCGCCTCGAGCGCCGCCGTGTACGCCGCGACGACCGAGCGGTTGAAGCTCCTGGCGCGCGGATGCGCGAGGATGATGAGGTGATGCAATTTGGCCTCCACAGTTCCGGCGTTCGAGGCGTCGAGCGCAAAGTTTAAAATATGACGCGAAACGGGCGGTCATAATTGACTCAGGTCAATTCGACTTGGGGATCGCGGGGCGAGAGCAAGCAAGCGTCTCGCACACGCCGAAACGGCTCGCCGAGGCCAGCATGGTCGCGATGGCACGCGACCGCAGCGGTGAGCGATAGCCGAAACTCGTCGCGACGCGGGTTCAGCTCGAGATCGATCTCAGGAATGCAAAGCGCCGCTGAATCGCGATCCGGCTGGAGGTGGCTTGAGGTGAATGGCGGTCGGACCTCGATTTTATCTTAGAG
>DATBLL010000001.1:0-7335 GCA_036555425.1 Alphaproteobacteria bacterium
GGGCGCTATGCGCTGATGGGCTGCACCGTCGCGCCCGGCTTCGATTTCGCCGACTACGAGGCCGGCGGCCGCGCCGCCCTTGCCGCCGCCTATCCCGAATTTGCCGAGCGAATTGCAACCCTTACGGCCGAAAGCGGGTAGCGACGAGCACAATCGGTTGGAACCCTGCGGAGGGTCGCTTCGTCTTATGCGCACCCGGCACCGGAGCCCCTCGCGTTCCGGCGCGGCCCGCGGCCGCCTTCCCCCGGCGGCTTCGCCCTTGGACCTCTGCTTGGGAGTCAGTCGATGAAGAAATACGCCTTGCTACTGCTGTTGCCCCTCTTCGGGGTCGCGGCGTGCCAGCCGAGCCCGCCGCCACCGCCGCCCGGCCCGCAGACGACCGAGGTGATCGGCGTCGTGCAGGACATCAGCGGCGCCTGCCACGTGATCATGGCCGAGAACGGCACCGCATACGCGGTGCGGCCCGGCGTGCTGCCGCCCAACGCCCTTCCCGGCGCGCGCGTGCGCGTCGTCGGCGTGATCGATCCGGCGCAGGCGTGCCCGGGCCGCACGCTGATCCGCGCCGATGGCGGAGTGACGGTGCTGGCCGAGGCCGGTCCTCCGCCCCGCCGCATGATGCGCCGCGGCACGACCGTGCCCAAGTAGGACGGAGACTACGCACGAAACGCGCCGCGCGTGCACGGCTCGCGCGGCGCGTTGCTGTATGCGGGGACGATTGCGAGCGGCGGTGCGAACGAGTAATGTCGCGGACACTTTCTGCTCCGATTGGCGGAACCGAAAGTTCACCAACGAGGGGACTACCGATGAGAAAATACGCCTTCGCGGCGCTGGTCGCCGCGCTCGGGCTCGCCGCGTGCCAGCCCGCTCCGCCGCCTCCGCCGCCCCCGCCGCCGCCGGTCGATATCACGGGCGTGGTGGTCGATATGGCGGGTGCCTGCCACGGCATTCGCGGCGACAACGGCACCGCCTACGCCGTGCGCGCAGGCGTCATGGGCCCGCCCATCCGGCGCGGCGTGCGCGTGCGCGTCGTCGGCGTCGTCGACCCGGCGCAGGATTGCCCGGGCCGCACGCTGATCCGTGCCGATGGCGGCGTCACGATGCTGGCCCCGCCGCCGCGCGTGCGGCGCGGGACGACGGTACCGAAGTAAGGCGAAGCCGCGCCGCATGGCCCGATCGGGCCCATGCGGCGCGGTCATCTTTCGGCAGCCGCGCCGGCCGAGTACCGGCGCGGCGCCGCGCCGAGGGTTGAGGGCGCTGACAGTTTCGCGGTTCGGCCGTCCGAGCCAAGTCAGGAGAAAAGAAGGATGAACAAGTTTGCCTTGATCGGGCTGGTCTTGGCCCTGGGCGTGGGCGCCTGCTCCTACGAACGCGCGCCGCCGCCGCCGCCGCCGCCGCCGGCCGCGCCCCGGCCGCCGGCGCCGCCGCCGGCACCGCCGCCGGGCGGCCTCACCCTCACCGGCACCATCACCGACACGCGCGGCCGCTGCCACCACGTCGCCGGCGACGATGGCCAGCGCTATGCGGTGCATCGCGGCGGCTTGCGCGGCCTGCCGCGGGGCATGCGCGTGCGCATCATCGGCGTCGTCCATCCCAACCAGGATTGCCCGGGCTCGACGGTCATCCGCGTCGACGGCATCCGCCGCTTGGGGCCGGGCCCGCGCGCCGAACTGCCGAACTAGGCGCAACGCAAGCGCGTTGCTTCTGGCCAAATCGCCTGGCGCGATTGGGCCGGGATTTGTAGCTTGAAGCCGGCGCCGCTCCTGATCGAGCGGCGCCGGATTCGTTTCGAGGGAGGAAAACGCGATGAGCGCGGGCAAGGGCATGGGCGTCGTCATCACCGGCGCCGCCGGAGACATGGGCGCCGCCGCCGCGGCGAGCTTCCGCGCCGACGGCTTCCGGATCTACGCCGCCGATCTCAAGGCGCCGCCGCCCGCCGAGAATACGGTGCCGGTGGCGCTCGACGTGCGCGACCGCGCCGCGGTCTTCGCGCTGGCGGAGCGCGCCGCGGCCGAAAGCGAGCTGCGCGTCTGGATCAACTGCGCCGGCGTCGTCAGCAACGCGCCGGTCGAGCAGGCGAGCGAAGCGGAGTGGGATCGCATCATCGGCATCAATCTCACCGGCACCTTCCACGGCTGCGCCGCCGCCTTCGCCGCGATGAAGAAGAACGCGCCGCCGGGCGGACGCATCGTCAACGCCGGCTCGATCTCGGGACAATTGGGCGGCGTGGGGCCGCACCCCGCCTACGGCGCCTCCAAGGCCGGCGTGCACGCGATCACCAAGAGCTACGCCATCGCCGGCGCGCGCTACGGCATCTATTGCAACGCGATCGCCCCCGCGGTGATCGCGGGCAGCATGGCGAAGGCGTTCAGCGCGCCCCAGCTCGAAAAATACCTGGCCGGAATCCCGATGCGCCGGCTCGCGCACATGGACGAGATCGTCCACGCCATCCGCTATCTCGCCGATCCGCGCGCCGGCTACACCAGCGGCGTCGTGCTGGCCCTCAATGGCGCGTCATTGAATATTGGGTAAAGCGGGCGCGCCCCTACACGCGAGACTCAGCGCGGGCGCGACGAGCTGGTGGCGCCGCGGCCGAGGTGCTCGGCGATGATGCGGCGGACGACCGGCATGGCTTCGGCCTTGAGCATGCCCGGCCTGAGACGCGGGTCGTAGAGGATGCGCACCATGAGCGCGTCCCAGGGGGCGAGGCGCTGGCGCGCGCTCGCATCGTTGAAGATCGAATCGCGCACGAGCGGCGAATCGTCGGCGAGGCCCAGCGCCTGGGTCAACTCCTCGGCGATGCAATGCCGGCGCACGAGGTCGGGATAAGGCGCGATGTAGATCTGCACCTTGCGGATGACGTGGCCGGTCTCCCAGATGAGCGTGCGGCAGGGCGCCTCGGGATCGAACGTCGTGCCGCCGCGCGAATTCGAGAACTCGACTGTCAGCGCCGGCGGCAGGCCTTCGGCGCCTTCGCCCGCGATCTCGATGGCGAGGCCCGAGAGCGCGCGCAGCTCGGCGAGCTGGCGCTCGACCTCGGCGCGGAAGCGGTCGGGCATGTGGCCCGCGAGGCGGACGCGGATCGGGCCGCTCCAGCGGATGAGGCGGCCGGCGCGATTCTCGCCGCCGAACTCGCTGGTGAACGCGATGCGCTCGAATTGGCGTGCCAGTACCTCGCGGTTCGGCCACGCGCTCCGGCTCTCGCCGAGGGCGCCCCCGGCGAGGACGATGAGCGGCGCCGCCAGGAGGGCGAGGCGGCGCATCGCTAGGCCGACTTCTTCAAATGCTCGCGGAGGCGCGGCATCAGCTCGACGAGGTTGCAGGGGCGGTGGCGGTTGTCGAGCTGCCAGACGATGATGTCGTCCCACGCGTCCTTGACCGCGCCGGGCGAGCCCGGCAGCGCGAAGAGATAGGTGCCGCCGGCGACGCCGGCCGTGGCGCGCGATTGGATCGTCGAGGTCTTGATCTTCTGGTACGAGAGCCAGCGGAACAGCTCGCCGAAGCCCACGATCTCCTTCTCGTAGACCGCGTGAAACGCCTCAGGCGTCACGTCCCGGCCGGTGACGCCGGTGCCGCCGGTCGAGATCACCACGTCCACCTTGGGATCGGCGATCCAGGCGCGCAGTTGCGCCGTGATCAGCGCCGCCTCGTCCTTGACGATCTTGCGGTCGACGACGATGTGGCCCGCGTTGCGGATGCGCTCGGCCAGCGTGTCGCCCGAGCGGTCTTCGGCCAGGCTGCGCGTGTCGGACACGGTCAGCACGGCGATATTCACCGGCAGGAAAGGCCGGCTCTCATCCATCTTGCTCATGCGCCCAATCTAGTCCCGGAGGGGGCGCCCGTCACCGGTCCTCTGGCCTCACCGATCCCCGGTTCTATCGGTCTTGGGGGCGGTAGGTCGGCCAGCGGTTCTGCGCCAGATCCTCGAGCTCGCTGGCGTTCTGGCCGAAGCGGAGGCGATAGGCGGCCACGTTGTAGAGCACGCGCTCCACGTATTCGCGCGTCTCCGAATAGGGAATCGTGGCCATGAACAGCAGCGCATCCTCGCGCAGGTTCCACTTCGCCAAAGCACCCTCGCCGGCATTGTAGGCGGCGGCGGCGAAGGCGACGTTGCCGCCGGCGTCGTTCTTCAGCAGATGGCTGAGATAGCGCTGGCCGAGCTCCATGTTGAACTCGGGATCGAACAGGCGCCCGAGCTGGTTGCGCAGGCGGCTGTCGCCGGCCATGAGGCTGGCCGTGGGCGGGATGAGCTGCATCAGGCCGCGCGCGTTGGCGCGGCTGATCACCTTCGGCTGGAACGCCGATTCCTGGCGCATGATGGCGAAGATCACCGCGCGGTCGAGCTGGAATCCGTTCCTGGGCTTCCAGTCCGGAACCGGATAGAGGCCGGGGTCATAGAGGCGCCCGGTCCTGGTGTAGACCTGCGCGCTCACATAGTAGGCGAGGTCGGGCAGCGAGCCGCGGTCGGCGATGGCGAGATAGGTTTCGGCCATGGTCTCGCCCTGCGCCTTGTACTGGCGCAGCAGCTCCTCGCCGGCATGGTGCACCATGCCGATCTGGATCAGGCCGAAGGCGCGCTTGCCCTCGGGCGAGCCGCCGATGCGCGCCAGATGCGTGGGATCGGGCTGCATGGCGACGCCGAAATTGAAATCCTGGCGCATGCCGAGGCGCTGGCGCGCGATCATGCCGTAGAGCGTGCGCGGGAACGTGGCTGCGCGCTCGAGCCAGCGCCGCGAACTGGCCGTATCGCCGGCCGAATCGTAGGCGCGCGCCGCCCAATAGGCCGCGCGGGCCTGCGGCCATTCGTTGTCGCGCCGCGTGCCGGCGACGAACTCGAAGTTCTGCGCCGCCTCGCGGTGCTTGCCGGTCTTCCAGCCCGCGAGGCCCGCGACCCAGGCCGCGCCCGGCACCGAATCGCGCGAACGCGTGGCCGCCGAGGCGAGGTTGTAGGCGCGGTCGAACCGGCCGGACTGGAGATAGTAGATCGCGAGCTCGGTCTTGAGCGTGTCGAGCCGCGTGGCGCCGAGCGCGCGCTCGGCACGGGCGCCGTTGAGGATGGCCTCGGCGCGCTCGAGATTGCCGCGCCGGAGCTCGAGCTGATACGCGCCCTGCACGGTGCCGACGCCGCGCGCGGTGTAGGCGCGGCGGCGATAGTCGGGCCGCGGCTTGGGCTTGCGCGACGTGGTGGCGGCGACCTCGGCGTCGCCGGCATCGGCGTGCCGCCGCCAGCGCTTCTTCCTCGCGGGCACGTGGCGTCCTCCGCCACGCGCGAGCTGGGCGATGCGCGATGCGTCGGGCAGCTCGGAATATTGCGCGAGCCAGGCGCGTAGCTCGGCGGGCTTTGCCGGATAGCCGTCGAGATAGCGCGCGGCCAGCACATGGCCGAGCAGCGAGCGGTCCTTGAGCTGGCCGATCAGGCGGTCGGCCGCGGCCCATTCCTGGCGCTGCTGGTGCGCGTAGATCTGGCGATAGAGATCGGCATCGCTTTCGGCGATCGCCTTCGGAACTTCGGACAGCGCGGGATGCCAGGTGCCGTAGCCATAAGCCGGGTCGCGCCGTCCCATCGCGCCGGGGTCGAGCGCGCGCTCGGAGGAGCAGGCGGGCAGGATGGCGGCAGCGGCCAACAGCGGCAGTGCCACGAAGGCGCGCGGCAGTCGCAATGGGCGGGGCAGGGCGGGCGTCAAATCGTCCTCCGTGTCCGGTGCGTTGTCGTCACGTTCGAGAAACCCCTCACCCGCGGTTGCGCGTCCTCGCGCGCGCGGCGGGCTTCGAGATAGCGCAGTCTATTAGCCCGGCGCGCCGGCCTCGGCCAAGCGCGCCCTTATCGCGACCAGATCGCGCCAAGCCTCGCGCTTGGCCCCGGGCGTGCGCAGCAGGTAGGCGGGGTGAAACGTCGCCATCGCCGCTATCGGCGGCTCGCCGCGCTCGTACATGCCCTGCGTCCGGAATTCGTGCCACTTGCCGCGCAGGCGCGTGATCCCCTCCGCGCGCCCGAGCAGCGTCTTGGCCGCGGGCCCGCCCAGGAAGACGAGCACCTTCGGCCGCACCAACTCGATATGACGCATCACGAAAGGCAGGCACAGCGCGATCTCCTCGCTCGACGGCTCGCGATTGCCCGGTGGGCGCCAAAACAAGATGTTGGTGATGTAAGCGTTTAAAGATCGTGAAAGCCCGATCGCCCCGATCATGCGGTCGAGGAGCTGGCCGCTGACCCCCACGAAGGGCCGGCCAACGCGGTCCTCGTCGGCCCCCGGCGCCTCGCCGATGAACATGGCCGAGGCAGCCGCCGCGCCGTCCGCGAAAACCGTGTGCGTCGCGGTTTCCTTGAGCGCGCAGCCGTCGAAGGCCTCGAGCGCCGCCCGCAAAGTGTCGAGCGTCGGCGCCGCGGCCGCCGCGGCGCGCGCGGCGCCGAGCGCCGTGTCCGCCGCCATCAGCGAAGCGGGCGCCGGGCGGCGCGCCAGCGAGACCGGCGCGGGGGCGCGCGTGACCGCCGACGGTGCCGCCATCGGCGCGGACCGGGCCGGCTGAGGCCGGGTCGGCTGAGGCCGGGCCGGCTGAGGCCGGAGCGCGAAGCGATCGATCGGCGCATCGGCAATCGCCTCGTCGGCGCCGGCTTCGATCTGCAGCAGCAATGCGTTTCGCAGCATGTCCTCCGCGGGCATGGCGCAAGCTTAGCACTTGGGCTATTTCTCTCCCAAGGCACTCCCCGCCGCAGATGCAGCGGGCCGGAGGCCTAACCCCTTTATACGCAGCCACATCCCCGGCTTTCACCCCGCCAAAACGACTCAGCCAGAAGACCTAGATAAATGAGCGGAGAGCGCACCGACCGCGAAGCGATGGAATTCGACGTCGTCATCGTCGGCGCGGGCCCTGCGGGGCTCGCGGCCGCGATAAGGCTCAAGCAGCTGGCCGCGGCCGCGGGGCGCGAGACCTCGGTCTGCGTGATCGAAAAAGGCTCCGAGGTCGGCGCGCACATTCTCTCCGGCGCGGTGCTCGAGCCGCGCGCGCTCGCCGAGCTCATCCCCGATTGGAAGGAGAAGGGCGCGCCGCTCAACACGCCGGTCAGCGAAGACCGCTTCCTCTTCCTCACCGAAAAGGGCTCGTTCTCGGTGCCGAAGCTGTTCCACCTGCCGGCGCTCAACAATCACGGCAACTACATCATCAGCCTCGGGAACTTCTGCCGCTGGCTTGCAAAACAGGCCGAAGAATCAGGGGTTGAGATCTATCCGGGGTTCGCGGCCGCCGAGGTGCTCTACGGCGAGAACGGCGAGGTTGCGGGTGTCGCCACGGGCGACATGGGCATTTCCAAGGGGAGCGAACACAAGGACTCGTTCACGC
>DATBLL010000002.1:0-2530 GCA_036555425.1 Alphaproteobacteria bacterium
GCCGACCGCCAGAACGCGCGCCATGTGAGCGGCCCCGTCGCCGGCCTCGACCGGCCCTCGTCGCTGCCGCCCGAACCCGGCATGCGCACGACGATCATCGATCCGAACCGCCGCCCGCCGGCCGAGCCGCGCACGGCGGCCGCCGCGCCGCAGACGCCGGCGGCGCCGCGCCTCGGCCCGGGCGGCGCCGTGGGCTCGATCGCCTACCGGCCCGGCTCGGCCTCGCTGCCCGAGGGCAGCGGGCGCACGATCGTGCGCGCGGCCGAGTTCCAGCGCCGCTTGGGCGGCACCATCGTCATCACCGGCCACGCCGCCAAAGCGGAAGGCGACGACGCCACGCGCCGCGCGCTCGCCCAGCAGCGCGCCAACAACGTCGCGAACGGCCTCCTCAACCTCGGCGTGCAACGCGACCAGATCCGCGCCGGCGCCGGCAACGCCGATGCCGGCCGCGTCGACATCGCGCTCCAGCTCGCCCGCTGATCCCGCCTCGCGCCGGCCGCCTGCCATGTCCAGCGAATTCTACCGCCTGAAGCGCCTGCCGCCTTACCTCTTCGCCGAAGTCAACGGCATGAAGGCGAAGGCGCGCACGGCCGGCGAGGACATCATCGATCTCGGCATGGGCAATCCCGACAGCGCCACGCCGAAGCACATCGTCGAGAAGCTGATCGAGGCGGTGCAGAACCCCAAGACGCACCGCTATTCGTCCTCGCGCGGCATCCCCGGCCTGCGCCGCGCGATCGCCGCCTACTACAAGCGGCGCTTCGACGTCGCGATCGATCCCGAGAAGGAGGCGGTGGTCACGCTCGGATCCAAGGAGGGCCTCGTCAACCTCGCCCAGGCCATTACCGAGCCCGGCGACGTGATCCTGGTGCCGAGCCCGACCTATCCGATCCACACCTACGCGTTCATGATCGCGGGCGCCGCGATCCGCCAGCTGCCGTTCACGCCCGAGCACAGCGAGGCCGATCTTCTGGCGGCGCTCGAGCGCGCGGTGCGCCATTCGGTGCCGAAGCCGCTGGCGCTCGTGCTGTGCTTTCCGGCCAATCCCACCGCGCGCACCTGCGGGCTCGATTTCTACCGCCAGATCATCGAGTTCGCGACGCGGCACGGCATCTACGTCATCTCCGACCTCGCCTATGCCGAACTCTATTTCGACGGCGTAGCGCCGCCCTCGATCCTTGAAGTGCCGGGCGCCAAGGAAATTGCCATCGAGATCCAGTCCTTCAGCAAGACCTATTCGATGGCCGGCTGGCGCATGGGCTACGCGGTCGGCAACCCCAAGCTCATCGGCGCGCTCGCGCATGTGAAGTCCTATGTCGATTATGGCGCCTTCACGCCGATCCAGGTGGCGGCGACCGCGGCCCTCAACGGCCCGCAGGACTGCGTCGACGAGCTGCGCCGCATGTATCGCGAGCGCCGCGACGTGCTGGTGAAGGGCCTCGAGGCGGCGGGCTGGGAGGTGCCGAGCCCCGGCGCCTCGATGTTCGCCTGGGCGCCGCTGCCGCCCGCGTTCCGCCACATGGGCTCGAACGAGTTCGCCAAGCTGCTGCTCAAGGAGGCCAAGGTCGCGGTCTCGCCCGGCATCGGCTTCGGCGAATACGGCGAAGGCTACGTGCGCATCGCCATGGTCGAGAACGTCCACCGCATCCGCCAGGCCGTGCGCAACATCAAAGCCTTCTTCGCCGCCTCCGGCGTCAACAGCGTGCAGCGCTTGCCGGCCAAGAGGCGGGCCGCCGCATCGTGAGCGAGCCGCTCAAGATCGCCTTGGCCGGCCTCGGGACCGTCGGGGCCGGCCTGGTGAAGCTTCTCGCCAAGCAGGCCGCGCTGCTCGAGGCGCGTTGCGGCCGCAAGCTCGTGGTCACCGCCGTCTCGGCGCGCGACCGCCACAAGAAGCGCAGCATCGACATCTCGAAGCTCGCCTGGTTCGACGATCCGGTCGAGATGGCGAAGAGCGCCGATGCCGAGGTCGTCGTCGAGCTAATCGGCGGCGCCAACGGCCCGGCCAAGGCGCTGACCGAGGCCGCCTTCGCCAAGGGCCGCCACGTCGTCACCGCCAACAAGGCCATGCTCGCGCATCACGGAGCGGCGCTCGCCGCCGCCGCCGAGCGCGCGGGCGTGGTGCTCGGCTACGAGGCCGCGGTTGCGGGCGGGATTCCGATCGTCAAGGCGCTGCGCGAGGGACTGGCCGGGAACAAGATCGAGCGCGTCTACGGCATCTTGAACGGCACCTGCAATTACATCCTGACGGTGATGCGCGAGAGCGGCAAGAGCTTCGCCGACGTGCTCGCCGACGCACAGAAGAAAGGCTATGCCGAGGCCGATCCAAGCCTCGACGTGGACGGCATCGACACCGCGCATAAGCTCGCGGTGCTGGCGAGCCTCGCCTTCGGCACGGCGGTGGACTTCGAAGCGGTGTCGGTCGCGGGCATCCGCAACGTCTCGCCGATGGATTTGGAATATGCGGCCGAGCTCGGCTTCCGCATCAAGCTGCTGGCGATCGGCCGTCGCACCGCGCGCGGCATCGAACAGC
>DATBLL010000005.1:0-18188 GCA_036555425.1 Alphaproteobacteria bacterium
ACCCCGGATCGCGCACCGGCGCGTCCTGCCGCGCAAGCTCCCCGAACAGACCTTCCTCGTCATTCGACATCGAGACCTCCGTCTCGATCCACCGAATCAAATTCCCCTCGCCCGCGCAAACAAAAACTCACAAACTCTGAGGATGACGGCGGGAGCGCGCGCGAGGCGGCTACCCCTGCTTCAACTGCTCCGCCGGCACGAACTTCACCCGTTTCTGCACTTCGGCGACGTCGTCGGGCCGCGCGAATGGCGCGGGCGCAGGCTCGCCGGCGCGGCGCGGCTGGCCGATGGCGGCGAACCAGTCTTCGAGGCCGGGCGGGGCGAAGACCCAGAAGATCTTCATCGGACCGGGGCCCTCGTTCATCACCTTGTGCTCGACGAAGCGGCCGACCGCGATGAGCGCGCCCGGCGATAGCGGATACTCCTTTCCATCGATCAGTGCGCGGCCGGTGCCGTCGTAGACGAACAGCAGCTCGTCGTTGCGCTGGTGCGCGTGGTTGCGCACATGCGTGCCGGGCTCGAGCACCTGGATGCCGGCCGAGAGGAAATTGATCGGCGAATTGCCGGGATGCAGCTTCACCGTCGCGTAGCCGGTCGAAGGCAGCGGCTGCCAGTAGGAGGTACCCTCCTCGGGGCCGCTCACGAGGTGCACGCCTTTCTGCGGCGGGGCGATGGGCGCGTTCATGGCCGTCTCCTCGCGGTTACACGTGCTCGATCGCCGTGAGCCAATCGACGACGACGCGATTGTAGTCGTCCGGCACGGTCACCATGCACATATGCCCGCCGGTCTTGAGCGTCTTCAAGGTGGCGTTCGGAATCTTGGCGGCGAGCTGTTTCGAGAAATAGAGCGGCGTCACCATGTCGTCCTCGGCGACGAGCACGAGCGTGCGGTGGCGAATCCTGCCGATGCCGGCGAGGCGGTCGTGCGCGCAGATGGCGTCGATGCGGCTGATCCAGATCTCCGGCAGGCCGAAATTCTTGAGCGCCAGCGCCTCCATCGCCTCGACCTCGGCGCTCTTCTCGTTGATGAACCAGGGCGGCAGGAGCGCAAGGTTGCTGGCTTTGAGATAGGCCTCGGGACCGCTGTTCTGGAGCGCGAGCTTGCGCGCCGCGAACAGGCGCTTGAAATATGTGTCGGATTTGGCCCAGGTCGCCGAGAGCACGAGGCCGTCGATGCGGTCGGGGTGGTCGATCGCCAGCATCAGGCCCATGGCGCCGCCGGTCGAGTGGCCGAGATAGTGCGCCTTCGCGATGCCGAGCGCGTCCATGAGCTTCAAGGCATCGGACGCCATCTGGTCGACGCTGTACTTGATGCGCGAGGGCGTGCTCTGCCCGGTGCCGCGGTGATCGTGGACGACGACTTCGAAATGCTTGGTCAGCGCCGGCAACTGGTTGCGCCAGACGGCGCCGGCGCCGCCCAGGCCGGGCACCAGCATCAGCGTGGGACCCTGCCCATGCCGCTCGTAGTAGATCTCGGCATCGCCGATCGAAACCTTGGGCATCGTCCCCTCGCGGCTGTGGGCGCGCCGATCCTGGACGGTCGTCGGCTGCGGGCCTAACCTCTGGCCGCGCAAAACTAGCAATCTCGCGCGCGAGGCGCGAGCAACTTCCAGGGAGGACGGCCATGAAATTGAGCATCGCGCTGATGAGCGCCGTATGCGCAGCCGCGCTTGCATCGGGCGCCTCGGCGCAAGAGGAGCTGCGCATCGGTTATCTCGTGACGCTCTCCGGCCCGACCGCGGCGATCGGCGTCGACACGGTCAAGGGCTGGAAGCTCGGCCTCGAGCACGAAGGCTGGACGAAAGACGGCGACAAGCTCGGCGGCGTGCCGATGAAGATGTCCTACGGCGACGACCAGCTGAAGCCCGACGTCGGCATCAAGGAAGTCGACAAGTTCATCAAGCAGGACAAGGTCCACATCGTGGCCGGCTTCCAATGGTCGCACGTGATGCTGCCGGCGAAGCCGCTGCTCGTCGACGCGAAGATCATCATGATGAGCAACATCGCCGGCGCCACGCCATTGGCCGGCAAGGACTGCACGCCCTACTTCATCTCGACCTCGTGGAACAACGACCAGACCGCGCAGGTGAGCGGCACGCTCTTGAACGAGGACAAGATCAAGACCGTCTACACGGCGGCGCCGAACATCCAGGCCGGCAAGGACGTCGTGAACGGCTTCCGCGCCGTCTACAAGGGCAAGGAGATCGGCGGGACGCTGTTCAAGTCCGGCGAAAGCGATTTCCAAGCCGACATCTCGAAGATCCGCGCCGCCAAGCCCGAGGCGGTGTTCCTGTTCGCGCCCGGCTCGATGGGCATCGCGTTCCTGAAGCAGTGGGCGGCCTCGGGCGCCAACAAGGAGATCAAGCTCTACACGCTCTTCGTCGTCGACAGCATGTCGCTGCCGGTGATCGGCGAGGCCGCGCTCGGCACCTTCCACACCAACTACTGGGACATCACCAGCGCCAATCCGGTCAACCAGCGCTTCATCAAGGAGTTCGTCGCCAAGCACGGCACGATCCCCTCGCATTTCGCCGCCCAGGCTTATGACGGGCCGCGCCTGATCGCGGCCGCCTTGAAGGCGACGGGCGGCAAGTTTCAGGATCCGCTCGCCTTCATGAAGGCGCTGCGGCACACGCCCTACGAATCGATCCGCGGGTCGTACACCTACAACGTCAACGGCTTCCCGATCGAGAATTTCTACAAGCGCGAAGTTGTCAAAGGGCCCGACGGCAAGCCGCAGATCGTCACGCGCGGCCTCGTCTTCAAGGACAACAAGGATCCCTATTGGCAGGAATGCCCCGAGGCGAATCGGCTCTGAGCCTTCGAGCCAGCCCGCCTTATTGCTGTCGTCCCGGGTTAGCAGCGCACCACGCGCGAAGGGCGCGTGCTGCGCAGCACCCGGGACGACACCATAGAGCTTCTTGCGCACGCCTTTGTGCTCTCGCCTCTTGCGTCTCCCGGCAAAATAGCTAAGCTACTTCGCAATTCACCGGGAGGCTCGAATGCCCGATACGGCACCTCCGCCGGTGCGCAAGAACCAGCTCGACAAGGATCTGCGCGGCTGGCTCGCGACCAATCGCGACATCGTCACGGTGATCAAGAAGCCGGTCGGCATCGGCCAGGTCCCGGCGCTCATCGCGCAGAGCCACAAGCCGATCCTGTTCGAGAACATCCGGGAATATCCGGACTTCCGCCTCTGCGACATGCTCGTGCGGCACCGCTGGTCGCAATGCCGCGCGCTCGGCGTCGGCGAGAAGGAGTTCTTGCCGACCCTGGCGCAGCGCCTCCGGAAACCCCCGCGCGGCCTCGTCAACGTCAAGACCGGGCCGGTGAAAGAGATGATCAAGAAGGGCAAGGACGTGGATTGGACCAAGCTTCCGGTCCCGATCCACACCGACCGCGAGAGCGATCCCTACATCACCGCGATGAACATCATCCGCGACCCCGAGACCGGCTATTACAATTCCTGCCACGCGGGCACGACGCCGACCGGGCCGGACAGGGGGCTGGTCAGCTTCGTCACCTCCCATTCGCACCAGATCATGCGGAAATACACGGCGATGGGAAAGAAGGAGATGCCGATCGCGTTCGTGTTCGGCATTCCCCCGGCCTACGAGATCATGGCGAATTTCTCGGGCCTCCATCTCGATCTCTGGGGCGAGATGGACATGGTCGGAACGATCATGGACATGGACATCGAGATGGTGCCCTGCGAGACGATCGATCTGACCGTGCCCGCGCACGCCGAGATCGTCGTCGAGGGCCTGCTCGATCTCACCGAGCTCCACGCCTTCGGAACATCGGTCTCGCCCTCGATGTACTTCATGCCGGAGCGCCAGCAGCTGCCCGCGGTGCGCATCACGGCCATCACCATGCGCGCCGACCGGCCGATCTACCGCAATCACCAGACCGTGCCCGACACCGATCACCAGGTGCTGCCGCGGCTCTGCCACGAGGCGGTGCTCTACAACCGGGTGAGCGAAATCGGCTTGAAGGTGCACGACGTGCGCTTCCCCACCTGGGGTGCCGCGCTCTCGGTCATCATCCAGGTCGAGTATCCGCGCCCGGGCCTCGTCAACGACGCGCTCATGACCTGCATGGGTGCCCCCTGGCTCAACACCAAGATGTGCGTGGCGGTGAGCCCGGACACCAACCTCGACGATCCCGGCGAGGTCTATCACGCGCTGGCGACGCGCGTGGACCCCGCGCGCGACGTTGTCATCGTGCCCGCCACGCGCGGCTCGATCTTCGATCCCGCCGCCCTGCCGCTCGAGGGTCACTATCCGCACCGCCTCGTCGGCAAGATCGGCATCGATGCCACCGCCAAGGCCCACCGCGGCGGCGCCATCTTCGACCGCGCCTGGCCGAAGGGCTGGGGAAAGGTGAAACTGGAAGATTTTCTTGAGCCGTAGGGGCGCGCTGCGCGTGCCCTGTGCGAGTGTGGAAAACGCGTTGCCGTGGAGACATGGGCGCGCGCAGCACGCCCCTACTTGTTGAAAACCGAGGAGGACCGCCATGAACGCCGTGCCGCCGAAGCCGAAAGTCACCGTCGAGGCCGAGCCCTTCATTCCCTACAAGAAGGAGGAGACGTTCGACCCGCGCCTGAAGCCGATCCTCGAGCCCTACAAGAAGCGCATGGGCTTCCTGCCCAACGCCTTGAAGCTCTACGCCTACCGGCCCGAGATCGCGGAGACGCTCTTCACGCTCAACAGCCGCGTGATGCGCGATCCCTCCTCGGCGCTGCCGCAGCTCTTGAAGCGGAAGCTCGCGGCGCTTTGTTGCGCCGTGAACGGCTGCGCCTATTGCACCGCGCACAGCTGCAACATGCTGAAACGGCCCTCGAGCGGCGACCCGATGAGCAACGAGGGCTGGGGCGTCTCCGAGGAGGAGCTACAGGCAATCATCAGCGGCGAGCACGAGCCCGCCTCGGAGATGGAGCGCGCCTGCTTCGATTATGCGCGCGCCGCCTCGGAGGACGCGCCCAACGTGCCGCGTGAGATCCTCGACCGCCTCAAGAAGCACCTCACGCCGCCGCAGATCATCGAGCTCGCCTGCGTCGTGGGCTTCTGGAAATTCTACAACACCGTGCACGACAGCCTGCACATCCCGATCGAGCAGCATCTGCTGCCCGATACGGGCTACGTCAGCCTCGCATGAGCGAAGCGTCCGCGATGGCCGTCGCCGCCCCGAGGCGAATGCGGCGGCCGGGCCGGCAGATGCCGGATCAAGCACCGGTCCGGCCGCCGATCACGACCGCCCGTTCGGAACTGATGGCGGACGGCACCGGCGAGCGGTTCCGCCAGCTGGTGAACGACCTGCTTACAATCGCGGCGCGCATGGATGCGGTGCGCGCGCGCTTCGCCCAGCTCGTCGGCGTAACGCCGCCACAATACTCGATCCTCGTTACCGTGGCGCAACTCGATGGCGGCGAGGCCGGCGCCACGGTGCGCGCGGTCGCCGAGCACATGCATGTTAGCGGCGCGTTCATCACCGCGGAAAGCGGCAAGCTCGCGCGCAAGGGGCTCATCGTCAAGCGGCCCAACCCGGCCGACGGTCGCAGCGTGCTCGTCTCGCTCACGCCGAAGGGCCAGAAGTCGCTCGAAGCCGCCCTCCCGCACATCCGCGCGGTCAACGACGTTTTCTTCGGCAAGCTCGGCGCGGAAGAGTTCGAGCGCCTGGCGGCGGCGGCGGCAAGCATCGTCGCGGCATCGCCCGCCGCCGTGCTTCTTGCCCACGCCTTGTCGGCGGGCAGGCGCAAATCCTAAACTCGAAACACGCGCGCTCGAACGCGTGTGACCACAAGAGAACAGGGGAACGAAATGATGCTGCCGCAAGACACCAAGACCTGAGAATCCGCGAACGGGCGACCTCTTCCTCGGTATGCACGCGGCGGCACGGGCCGAGCGCGCACCGGCGCTCTACGCGTCTTCAAAGGCTCGCTCGCCGCCGGGCCTCCTGCGCGCGCGGCCGGTAATGGGCACAAGGGGGATCTTGATCATGGCATTGGAAGAAGCAGTCACCTATTTCATCCGCTATCAGGGCATTCCGCGCCCGCACGACGACTTCGTCGCGGACTACAGCGGCCGCCACGTCGATATCTTGAGCAAATGGCCGGGAATCCGGCGTATCGTGCTGCACCTGCCGATGGCGTGGCGGGATCCGCATCCGGTCAAGCCCGACCCGACCGATTTCCTTTGCGAGATGTCCTTCGCCAATGCCGACGCGCTCCGCGCAGCGCTGAACTCCGAGGCCAGGGCCCTCGGCCGCGCCGATCGCGTCAACCTGAAGCACGGAAGCGCCCTCGTCACGCATCAGGCGATGCGCTCGCTCAGGCTGCTATGAAGCCCGCGGCCGCGCCACCCGGCGAGGACGCACGGCGCGTCCTGAAGCGCGATCCCAATCCGCATCTCTTCCGGCCGCTCGCGCTGCGCTCGGTCACGGCGCGCAACCGCATCATGCTGTCGCCGATGTGCCAATATTCGGCCGTCGACGGCGCGCCGAACGCCTGGCACCTGCAGCATCTGGGCGCGCGCGCGGTCGGCGGCGCCGGCATCGTCTGCACCGAGGTCACGCATGTCGAGGCGCGGGGCCGCATCACGCCGCATTGTCTCGGCCTCTGGAACGACGCCCAGCGCGACGCCTTCGCGCCGATCGCGGCCTTCGTCGCCGCGCAGGGCGCCATCCCCGCCATCCAGCTGGGCCACGCGGGGCGGAAGGCCTCGGTTGCGCGTCCCTGGGACGGCGGCAAGCCGATCGCGCCGGGGGCGGGCGGATGGACGTCCATCGGCCCCTCGGCCCTGCCATTCGGCGGCTTCCCCGCGCCAAAGGCCATGGACGCCGGCGACATCGCCGGCGTCCTCGCCGCGTTCCGCGCCGCCGCGCGGCGGGCGCGCGAGGCCGGGTTCAAGCTCATCGAGGTCCACGGCGCCCACGGCTATCTCATTCATGAATTCCTCTCGCCGCTCAGCAACGCGCGCACCGATCGCTATGGCGGCGCGCTCGAAAACCGCGCGCGACTGCTGATGGAAACGCTCGATGCGATCCGGGCCGAATGGCCGGCGGAGCTCCCGCTTGCGCTCCGCCTCTCCTGCACCGACTGGACGCCCGGGGGATTGGAGCCGGCCGACGCGGTCGCTGTCGCCCGCGTGGTCGCGGCGCGCGGCGACGTCGATTTCATCGATTGCTCGTCGGGCGGCAGCGATCCCGCGCAGCAAATCCCCGTCCATCCCGGCTATCAGGTGGGTTTCGCCGAGCGCATCCGGCGCGAAGCGAAGATCGCGACCGCCGCGGTCGGCCTCATCCACAGCCCCGACATGGCCGAGGAAATCCTCGCCAACGGCCGCGCCGATCTCGTCGTGCTCGGGCGCACGCTGCTCGGCGATCCGATGTGGCCGCTGCGCGCCGCCAAGGCCTTGAAGGCCGTCAACGTGAAATGGCCGGTGCAGTACGAGCGCGCCGATATATTCTAGCCGACGACACGAGAGGGGAGACCGCGACGTGGGCAGCCAGGCGCAGCTGACGCTCAAGAAGATCGGCACCGACGGGTTCCGCTACGAAGGTGCCGCGATCGACACGCTCGTCATCGCCGGCTGGACGGGGCGCAATCGGGAGGCGCTCGAAAAGCACATTCGCGAGCTCGAGGAGCTGGGCGTCGCGCGCCCCAAGACCACGCCGATCTTCTATCGCGTCGCGGCCTCGCTGCTGACGACGGCCGGCGACATTCAGGTGTCGGGCGGGAACACGAGCGGCGAGGTCGAGTTCGTCATGTTCCAGCTCGGCGGCGAGCTCTGGGTCGGCTTGGGCTCGGATCACACCGACCGCAAGGCCGAGACCGTCGGCGTCTCGCTCTCGAAGCAGCTCTGCGCCAAGACGGTCGCGGGCGAGGTCTGGCGCTTCGCCGACGTGCGCGCGCATTGGGACAAGCTCGTGCTGCGCTCCTGGGCCTGGATCGGCGGGGAGCGCCATCCATATCAGGAGGGGCCGGTGGCCACGATGCGCGCGCCCGAGGACCTCATCGCGCGCTACGGCGGATTGAAGCCGGGATCGGCCATGTATTGCGGTACGCTGGCCGTCAAGGGCGGAATCCGCCCGGCCGATGCGTTCGAGATGGAGTTGGAAGATCCGGTGCTTCGTCGTAGCATCCGCCACAAA
This sequence comes from Alphaproteobacteria bacterium, assembly GCA_036555425.1. Lineage (GTDB taxonomy): Bacteria > Pseudomonadota > Alphaproteobacteria > Bin65 > Bin65 > SBBV01. The sequence goes on from DATBLL010000005.1 coordinate 8,152, forward strand.
TACGGCATCGCCGTTCTCCCGGTCGAAGGCTGAGCGCCGGAAATCGAAGAGGGATTAGAACCCACATGCCGTTCAACAAGCCGCACATGGAATTCGTCGAGCTCGATATGGCGCAGGGCTGGGAGACGCCGCCCGGCTATCCCTCGGGCATCAAGCAGAAGATTCTCGCCAGCGACATCGACGAAGCGAAGAAGACCGGCAGCCGAACGCGCCTCTTGAAATTCGACGCCGGAACCTTCACCACGGCGCCGTTCGTTCACGATCATTGGGAGGAGGTCTATCTCGTGTCGGGCGACCTCGTCGTCGGCAACGACGTCAAGGGCCAAGGCGGCGAGCGCTTCAAGGCGCCCACTTATGCCTGCCGTCCGCCCGGCGTCTATCACGGTCCGTTCAAGTCCGAACGCGGTTGCCTGCTATACGAAATCCATTACTACGACGAAGCACGGCCCTACAAAGGCCCGAAGCAGTAGCCGGCACGCGCGTGCCGGCGGCGCTCCACATCGGGAGACTCTGCCTTGGAACAATTGAAGCCGCTTTCCCTGCAGCACAGCGCCTATCGCGAAATCAAGCGGCGCATCGTGACCGCGGTCTATAAGCCCGCCGAGCAGATCAACACGGCCCTGATCTGCGCGCAGCTTAGCATCGGCCGCACGCCGGTGCATCTCGCCATTCACCGCCTCGAAACCGAAGGTCTGATCGAAATTCTGCCGCGCCGCGGCATCGTGGTGAAGCCGATCGACCGCGCCGAGACGATGCAGTTGATCGAGGCGCGGCTCATGGTCGAGCCGGAGGTGGCGGCGCTCGCCGCCTTGCGCGCGACCGACCGCGAATTCGCCGGCATGCGCCAGATTCTCGACCGCATCCCGGGCATCGCCGAGGCCGGCGATTCCGAGCATTTCATGGAAACCGATCTCGAGTTCCATGCCGCGATGGCGTCGGCGGCGCGCAACCAGCCCCTCTCCGATTTCCTCGCCGGGCTCCACGACCATTGCATGCGCCTTTACTTTATTTCGGTCAGCAACAAGCAGCACGACACGCGAATCCTGACGGAGCACGAGGAGATCTTCGGCGCGCTCGTGCGCCGCGACGCCGAGGCTTCGCGCGCCGCGCTGCGCAAGCACGTCGAGAGCCTGCGCGCGAACGTGCGCGACCTGCTCTAGGCGCCGGCACCGGAGACCTCCATGCAGACGATCGGCGCGGTGCGCCGTGCGCTCGCGGACGGAAAGACCTCGGCCCGCGCCCTGGTCGAGGCCGCGCTGGCGCGCGCGCAGGACAAGGCGGGGGAGGGCGCCCGCGCGTTCACGCGGCTCTACGCCGAGGGTGCGGTCAACGCCGCCGAGGCGGCCGACCGCCTCGCCAGGGCCGGCGGAACGCCGGCGCCGCTCGCCGGCATCCCGATCTCGATCAAGGACCTCTTCGACGTGGCGGGCGAAACGACGCTCGCCGGATCGATCGCGCTGAAATCCGCGCCGCCGGCCGCCCGAGACGCCGCGATCCTGCGCCGCCTGCGCGGCGCCGGCGCCGTCATCGTCGGCAAGACCAACATGACCGAGTTCGCCTTCTCCGGGCTCGGCCTCAATCCGCACTACGGCACGCCCGCCAGCCCCTGGGACCGCAAGACCCGGCGCATCCCGGGCGGCTCGTCCTCGGGCGCGGGCGTCTCGGTCGCTGACGGCATGGCGCTCGCCGCGATCGGCACCGACACCGGCGGCTCGGTGCGCATCCCCGCCGCCTTCAACGGCGTCGTGGGCTTCAAGCCGACCGCGCGGCGCGTGCCCACGGCCGGCTGCTTCCCGCTGTCGAGCACGCTCGATTCGATCGGCCCGCTGGCGTCCTCGGTCGCGTGCTGCGCGCTCGTCGATGCGGTCATGGCCGGCGAGGAGCCGCAGCCGCTGCCCGAGCGCCCGGTCGCGGGGCTGCGCCTCGCGGTTCCGCAGCGCTACGTCGTCGATGGGCTCGATGATGCGGTCGCGGCCGCCTACACGCTGGCGCTCTCGCGCCTGTCGAAGGCCGGCGCGCGCCTTGTCGAGATCCCGCTCGGCGAGCTCGAGGAAATCCCGCGCATCATGCAGAAGGGCGCGCTGGTCACGGTCGAAGCCTTCGCCGTGCACCGCGAGCTCCTGGCCGCCCAGGGCAGCAAATACGATCCGCGCGTCGCCAGCCGCATCCGCCTCGGCGCCAACGCCGCGGCCGCCGACTACTACGACATGCTGCGCCAGCGCGCGGCGCTCATCGACCGGGTCGCGCGCATCACCCGCGATTGCGATGCGTTGCTCTGCCCCACCGTGCCGATCGCGGCGCCGGCGATAGCACCCCTCGAGCGCGACGACGAGCTTTACGTCAAGACCAACCTCGCGGTGCTGCGCAACACGACGGCGTTCAATTTCCTCGATCGCTGCGCCGTCTCGCTGCCGATCCACGCGCCGGGTAGCGCCGCGGTCGGGCTCATGGTAGTCGGCGAGACGATGGCGGACCGCACGCTCTTAGGCGTCGCGGCTGCGCTCGAGCGGACGCTCGCGCGCTAGTCTTACGGGAACACGCGGCGGCGGCGGCCGTTGTTACGAGACATGGGGGACGGTGGAGGGCTGCCCGGAGGCCTGCCATGTCCAAAATCGCAAGCTCCCGTTTCGCCTGCAAGTTCCCAACCGCCGCGGCGCTCGCCACAGGCTTGGCGGCGGCCGCCCCGGCTTTCGCCGCCGATCCCATCATCGATCCGATGCGCCCGAACGAAGGGCCGACGGCGAGCGCGCCGCGCCAGGCCGAGCGTGAAATGAAGCGCGATCTCGAGCGCGCGCCGACCTTGACCGAGCGCTTCGGCCTCCCGCCGGTGAGCGGGCCGCTGCCGCCGCTGCTGCCGCCGCTGCGCCAGGAGCCCGTCCTGCAAACGCCGGGCCCGGACGCGCTACCGCCGCCGCTGCCCCCGAGCCTGCGCGCACGCCGGCCGCGCGACCGCGACGGTTAGGGCGCCTTGGGCGCCAGGCGGTACCTGTCCGTCGCGACGCCGGGGTAGTGGATCTCGGCGACATAGGTGACGAACAGGCTGGATTCGAGGACGGCGGTCGTTCGCGCGGCTTCGTCCGGCGGCGCGCCCCTCTGGTCCAAGAATTCCTTGTGCTCGGCAACGAAAGCGCGCGCCTGGACCACGATATCGTCGTCGTCGAACGTGTCGTCGCCGCAGCCGACCGCCGCGACCTTGTACGCCGCGAGGAAGCCGCCTTCGAATTCGGCCAAGGATTCGGGCGGGCCTTCTTCGATCTCGGCGCGGAGCTGCGCCGGCGGCTTTCCCGCCGCCAAGCCAAGCGCCCGGAAAGACGCTTTCGTCAAATCCTTCTCGCCCAGCCTGCCGTCCGTCACGTCTTCGGCGGCCATTCCTCCCACGCCTGCCAGATATCCGATCACGTACGGATCGCGCCAGAATTGATCCGGCAAAGGCCCAAGCGGGCGCAGAGTCGAGAGCAGCAGCGCGATTTCGTCGCGTGCCGCGTCCACGGCCATTCGCATAATGCGTTCCGATGGCATCTGCGGCCCTCCGCTTGTCGCCAACGCGATATCGCGGGCGGCACGTCGCGGTCCAGCAAACGGGCGCAGCGGCCTCTGTGGAAAACAGGGATTGATTCGCCGCATTTGATATGATACTTACTTAAGTAACAGAATTATATCGGTGTGCGATGCCACTCGGCACGGCGCAGAACGCGGAACGGAAGGGCGCGCGCGGTTATGCGCCGCCCGTCAGCGTTTCGCGGCCCGCCTGCCTCGAAAATGGCCGCGACGATCGCCTCCGCGCGCTGCTGCACGCGTTGTTCGTGACGGCGGCGCGCTTCGAGGATGTGCGCGGCGCCTTCGGCCGGCGCATCGGCGCGACCGGCCCGCAATACACGATCCTCGCCGCCATCGCGGAGCGGCAGGGCAGCGCCGGCGGCGAGGCCGGAGTCGGCATCCGCGCGCTCGCGGATCACCTGCACGTGGCGCCGAGCCACATCACCACCGAAGTCAACAAGCTCGTTTCGCTGGGCCTCGTCGAGAAGCGCGCCAACCCGGCGGACGGCCGTGGCGTGCTGGTGAGGCTCGCGCGCCCGGGCGAGGCCGCGCTGGACCGCTTGGGGCCGTTCCGGCGCGAGATCAACGACCTTCTCTTCGATGGCGTGAGCCGCATCGATTTCCAGACATTGGCGCGGCTGTTCGAGCGCTTCCTCGTCAACACCGAGCGCGCGCTCGACCGCATCGGCCTCGAGGAGCGCGAGCGCAAACGCAACGGCCATGGCTGAAGCCTGGGAGGGCTCATCATGCTGAAATCCGGCAAGGAGCATCTCGAAGGGCTGCGCGACGGCCGCGTCGTCTATATCGGCGGCGAGCGCGTCACCGACGTCACCAAGCATCCGGCCTTCGCCGAGGCCGCCAAAGTGGTGGCGGCGATGTACGACGCGAAGCGCGCGCCGGAGAACCGCGACGTCTTCTCGTTCGAGGAAAACGGCGAGCGCTACGCGATGTGGTATCTGCGCGCCAAGACGGAGGAGGATCTCCGCCGGCGCATGCGCTGCCACAAGGCCATCGCCGACATGACCTGCGGGATGATGGGCCGTTCGCCCGATCATGTCTCGGGCTTCGTCACCGGCATGTCGACGAATCCCGCCGCCTTCGATACCGAGAAATACAAGTTCGGCGGCAATCTCCTCGAGTATTACGACTATTGCCGCAAGCACGACATCTTCTCCACCTACGCGGTACTGCCGCCGCAGGCCGCGCGCAATCCCGAGTTCTACGTGAAGAAGAACCTGCCGGTGCCGACGCTCCAGGTCGTGCGCGAGGACGACGACGGCGTCGTCATCAGCGGGATGAAGATGCTGGCGACTTCGGCCGTCTTCTGCGACGAGATCTGGATCGGCAATCTGCTGCCGCTGGCGCCCGACCAGGTGAAGCAGGCGATCACCTGCGCGGTCAAAGTGAACGCACCGGGCCTGACGCTGTGGTCGCGCCAGCCGCTCTCGACGGCGTCGAACAACCGCTTCGACTCGCCGCTCGGCTGGTGCTTCGACGAAACCGACAGCATGGTGATGTGCGACAACGTCAAGGTGCCGTGGGAGCGCGTCTTCGTCATGGACGACGCGATCAAGGCGCGCGGCATCTATATCGAGACGCCGGCGCATTGCTACGGCAACCACCAGTCCAACGTCCGCTACTGGTCGAAGATGCAGCTGATCGTCGGCCTTTGCAGCAAGGTGGCGCAGGCGACCGGCGCCAACGAGGTCCCGGCCGTGCGCGAGGTGCTGGGCCGCATGGCCTCGCTCGAAGCGCTCATCGCCGGGGTCATCCACGGCCAGATCGAGGCCGCCGAGGATTGGCCGGCGGGCCACAAGACCTTCAATCGGCGCATGATGTATGCGGCGCTCAACTGGTGCACCGAGAGCTACTCGGCGATCGTCGATCAGCTGCGCGAGCTTTGCGGCGGCGGCGTGTTCCAGATGCCGGCCAGCGTCTCGGTCATGAACGATGCCGGCATCCGCAAGGACTTCGAGATGTACTGGCAGACGCCGCAGCTGCCGGCGCTGGAGCGCATGAAGCTCATGAAGCTCGCCTGGGACATGGTCGGCTCCGAATTCGCCGGCCGCCAGCAGCAATACGAGAAGTTCTACGCCGGCGCCTCGTTCATCGTCCGCAACCACAGCTTCCGCGAGGCCGACTGGAAGTTCTTCGACGGCATCGTCGAGAAGCTCATGGCCGGCTATGACGTCCCCGCCGCCGCGGCGAAGATGAAGGCGGCGGAGTAGCGCCGGCGCCGGCCCTCACGTCCCAAATCGCAAGAGCGATTTGGGCCCCTTCTCTCCCACTTCGTGGGGGAGAGAAGTTGAAGACCGCACTTCTCCTTTTCTCTCGCGCGCAACGGGAGAAAAGGGGCCCATTCGCTGCTCCTGCAGCGAATGGCAAGTGAGGGACTGCGCTTGCGCTACTTCGCGGCTTCGACGCGCTTCTTCTCGTCGTGCGCGCGCTGGATGACGTAGGCGCGAAGCTGCTCCACCTCGTCGGGCTTCAAGTAGCGCTCGAACGTGACCATGCCGTTCTTGAGCATGGCGCCCTCGAGCACGATCGCCTTCCACGCGGCGGCATCGCCGAGCGTGGCCGAGTAGCGGAGATCGGGCACGACTCCGCCCGACGCCGCCGTGTCGCCGTGGCAGCCGGCGCAGAACTGCTGATAGTGCGCGCGGCCCTTGTCGACGACTTCCTTGGGCGCGGTCGCCTGCGGCGGCTCGAGCTTCCTCGCCTCAACCTTCATCATCGGCAGCGCGGCCTTGGCGCCGAGCTTGAAGGTGAGCACGCGGTTGGTGCCGCCCTTGGCCGCATCGAGCGCCAACTCGCCCGCGAGCAGCGGAATGGCGCCGCCCCAGCCCGCGAGCACCGTCACATATTGCTCGCCGTCCACTTCGTAGATGACGGGTGCCGCGATGATGCCGGTCTGCGCATGGAAGTCCCAGAGCTTCCTGCCGTCCTTGGCATCGTAGGCGACGAAGCGGCCCTGGCCGGTGCCTTGAAACAGAAGCCCGCCCGCGGTCGAAAGCAGTCCGCCGTTCCACGCGATCGGATACTCGACGTTCCAAACCGATTTCTGCTGGACCGGATCCCAGGCGACGAGCCGGCCCTTCGACGAGGCGCGGATCGCCTTGCGCACACCCTCGTCCTCGGGCATCGCGGCGCCGACCGGATCGACGCCGAAATTCCACACGACGCCCGGCCGCTTCTGGAAGGTCTTGGGGTCGGAGGGCACGTAGCCGAATCCGGCTTCCAGGGTCGGGATGTAGACCAGGCCCGTGCGCGGGCTGAAGCTCATCGGGTGCCAGTTGTGGGCGCCGCCGGGGCCGGGCTGGATCACGAGCGGCTTGCCGGTCGTGCTGTAGAGCGCCTCGGGCTTGATCTTCGGCCGGCCGGTCTTGGGATCGAGGCCGTCCGCCCAGGTCACCTTGCTGTAGGCCGCGCCGGAGATGAATTCGCCGGTGGCGCGGTCGAGCACATAAAAGAAGCCGTTCTTCGGCGCCTGCATGATCACTTTGCGCGCGCGCCCGTCGATCGAAAGATCGGCGAGGATCATGTGCTGCGTCGCCGTGTAGTCCCAGTCCTCGCCCGGCGTGGTCTGGAAGTGCCAGACATAGTCGCCGGTGTCGGGCTTGATCGCGACGATCGAAGCGAGGAAGAGATTGTCGCCCTTGCCGTCGCTTCTGAGCTTGTAGTTCCAGGGCGAGCCGTTGCCGACGCCGATGTAGAGCAGGTCGAGCTCGGGGTCGTAGGCCATCGAGTCCCAGACTGTGCCGCCGCCGCCGTACTTCCACCACTCGCCGGCCCAGGTCTTGGCGATCATCTCGACGGTCTTGCTCTCGAACGGCTTCTTGGGATCGCCGGGCACGGTATAGAAGCGCCACAGCATCTTGCCGGTCTCGGCGTCGTAGGCCGAGACGTAGCCGCGCACGCCGAACTCGGCGCCGCCGTTGCCGATGATGACCTTGCCTTTGACGACGCGCGGCGCGCCGGTGATCGTGTAGTCCTGCGACTGGTCGACGGTCAGCGTCTCCCACACCTTCTTGCCGGTCTTGGCGTCGAGCGCGATCAGGCGCCCGTCGTAGGCGCCGACGAAGATCTTGCCGTTCCAGGCGGCGACGCCGCGATTGACCACGTCGCAGCAGCCCTTGCCGGCGTAGCGCCCGGCGATTTCGGGGTCGAACTCCCAGAGCAGCTTGCCGCTCTTGGCCTCGATCGCGAGCACGTGGCTCCACGCGCCGCTCGTGTAGATGACGCCGTCCATGATGATAGGCGTCGCCTCGAGACCGCGCGCGGTGCGGCTCTTTATGTCGACGAACCAGGCGAGCCCGAGCTGACCGATATTGCCGGTATTGATCTTGGCCAGCGGGCTGAAGCGTTGCTCGGAATAGGTTCGGCCGTGCGTGAGCCAGTTCTGCGGCTCCTTGTCGGCGGCGGCAATGCGCGCCGCGTCTTGCGCGAGCACGGCGCCGGGCACGGCCAGGCAGGTGACGAGAGCCGCGACGCCGGTGGCGCCGCCGATGGCGAAGGCGTTGAGCTTCATATTTTCCTCCCGTGATGCAAGCCGCCTTTGGCGCGCCGCCATTGGCGGACTTGGTCAGGTGTGCCGGTTCCCCCTCGCCACCTGCTCCTTGTGTCGGTGCCGATTACGAACTCATTTGGCCGCGGCGGCAAGACGTTACCTCGCGGAAACGGAATGCTTCTGGGATACCGGGCCGGGCCGTATCGCAATCGGGCAGCCGCGCTGCGCCACGTCTATCTCGCGGCCGGCGGCAAGGTCCACGCCACCGCGGCGGAAAGGAGACCGGCGCCCGCTGCGAGCGCGAGGGCCACGCCGTAGCCGCCGGAAAGATCGAAAATATATCCGCCAAGGCCGGGCGCCACGAGACCGGCCGCGCCCCACGAGGTGAACACGCGGCCATAGACCGTGGCCGTGCGCGCAACGCCGAAATAGATCGCGACCGAGGCGGGATAGGTCGCGGCCATCGCGCCATAGGCAAGGCCGGTCGCCGTGAGCACGGCGAGCGCAAGGTTGACATCGGGCAGCAACGCCAGCGCCACGAGCGCCAATGCGGCGAGCAGCGGCGCGGCCACGAGAATGCGCCGCACGGGCAGGAGATCGGCGAGCCAGCCGGCGCCGAGCCGGCCGACGCCGTTTCCGCCGGTGATGAGCGCGGTTGCAAGCGCCACCGGCGCGAGCGCGCCGCCATAGGCGAGCGCGATTCCGGCCGCGTGGCCGAGCGCCATCAATCCGGCGCAGGCGCCGAAGAAGAATCCGAGCCAGAGCGTGATCTCGATGCGGCGCTCGGCGGCGGTCTCGAATCTGTTCGCGGCGGTGCTGCGCCCGGGCACCGGCATCACGATGCCTCGCATCAGAAGGGCGGCGACGATGGCGACGCCGACGAAGGACACGCCGCTCCAGATGAGCGTCTGCCACGGACCGAAGGCGGTGATTCCCGCGCGGAACGCCAGCGCGGCCGCGACCGAGCCAAGCGCGCCCGAGCCCGCGGTCAAGCCCGCGGCGAGGCCGCGCCGCTGCGGCAGCGCCATAACGTTGGCCTGCAGCGCCACGCTGTAGGCGATGCCGCAGCCGGCGCCGAACAAGAGGCCGTAGCCGAGCACGATGCACCAGAGTTCGCGCACGAGGCCCGGGATGGCGGTGCCGGCGGCACAGAGGAAGCCGCTTAATAGCGCGAGCAACGGTGCGGGGCGGCCGCGGAACAGCATCGGCGCCGCCACCATCGCCGCGGCGAAGAGGATGCTCGCGATCGAGAACGCGCCCGAGAGCCAGGTGCGGCCGACTTTGAGTTCGGTCTCGATCGGCTGATAAAAGAGGCTCCAGCCATAGACCGAACCCGCCGAAAGGCAGATCAGCGCGCCGGCGGCGACGACGGCCACGGGATGCGGGCGATGAAGGCGATCGGCGGCCGGCATGGAGCCGCGACTGTCGCCGCGCCATTGCGCGAAGGCAACGGAAATCCCCCTCTCCCGCTCGGAAGAGGGGACAGGGGGTGAGGGGCTGACGGATGTCTCCGGCGAGCCGAGTCTCAGCGCGCAGGGTTGTTGCGGCGATGCGCCGTCTCGACGTCGAAAATGCGTTGCGCGGCGACGTGCTCGCTGGATGCATCTGTCGCCCCCTCGTCCCTAACCCTTCTCCCGAGGGAGAAGGGGATTTGCGTCGCAACCGCGCAAATCCGGTATGCGACATAACAATTCCCCCCGAGCCTCCCAAATGCGATAACGCTATCCGCGCCCGCCCGCGCGGCCGCAATTCCGGAGAGCCAATCGATGTCCGCATTCGAAAAGGTTTCGATTCCCTATGGCGGCTATTGGAGCACGCCTTTCGCCAAGTGGCAGGGGAGCTTCGCCAACCTCCACGCCGTGCGCTTCGCCGCGCATGTGGCGAGGGCCGAGCTCGCCAAGCGCAAGATCCCGGCTGCGGTGTTCGACCACGCGATCTTCGGCTCGACCACGCCGCAGCGCAGCAGCTTCTACGGACTGCCCTGGCTCATGAG
>DATBLL010000009.1:0-3148 GCA_036555425.1 Alphaproteobacteria bacterium
TGGTCCTCGTAGCGGGGCAGGCATACTTTCGGAATCAGCGTGCCCGATAGGCTCTTGTATTTGAGCCCGTAGCGGATCTCGCGGTCGCGGATCTTCACCACGTATTCGTCGCCGGCGTAGCTCGCCCGCACCTTGGGCCAGATATCGACGAGCTTCTTCGCGCGTCCATCCAGCTTCGCCTCGCGCTCGGCCAGGAGCTTGTCGAGCTTGGCCGGCGCATCGGCCCCGAGCAGCGTCTTGGTTTCGGCCAGGCGCTGGCGCTCGCGCGCGATCTTCGCCTGCGCATCGGCCCATCTGTGATAGCCGCGCACGGTGTCGGCGATCTCGGCGAGATAGCGGTTGCGCTCGGGCGGAATGATCGCGCGCTCGGCCGAGGAATGGCGGATGGCGAGCGCGGGCCAGCGGCTCTGCCACGCAGCGAGCTTCTTCTGGCGCAGCACGCCGAGCAGGCCCTGATAGAGCGCGGTGACGCCGTCGTCGTTGAAGCGGCTGGCGATGGTGCCGAATACCGGCATCTCGTCGGGCCGTTTGCCGAAGGACTGCTTGTTGCGCTGCATCTGCTTCGAGACATCTCGCAGCGCGTCCTTGCCGCCGCGGCGATCGAACTTGTTGATCGCCACGATGTCGGCGAAGTCGAGCATGTCGATCTTCTCGAGTTGGCTCGCGGCGCCGTATTCGGGAGTCATGACGTACATCGCGACGTCGACCAGCGGCACGATGCCGGTATCGCCCTGCCCGATGCCCGCCGTCTCGACGATGACGACGTCGTAGCCCGCCGCTTTCACCGAAGCGATCGCGCCGGCCAGCGCGTCCGAGAGCTCAGAGCCCGAGCCGCGCGTGCCGAGCGAGCGCATATAGACGTTGGCGTGCTCGATCGCGTTCATGCGGATGCGGTCGCCCAACAGCGCGCCGCCCGATTTCCGCCGTGTCGGATCGACGGCGACGATGGCGATGGCGAGAAGGGGCTGATCGAGCCGGAACCGGCGCACCAGCTCGTCGGTGAGCGAGGACTTGCCGGCGCCGCCGGTGCCGGTGATGCCGATGACCGGCGCCTTCGATTGCGCCGCCTTGGCCTTCAACGCCGCTTCGGCCTCGCCGTCGAGCCGTCCGGCTTCGACCAGCGTGATGAGCCGTGCGAGCTCGCGCTTTTTCGTGGGATCGAGCGCCGCGATGTCGGGCGCCGGGCCGGTGGCGATGTCCACGTCGGCACGCTCGAGCATGTCGGCGATCATGCCCTGGAGGCCCATCGCCTGGCCGTCGTGCGGCGAATAGATGCGCGTCACGCCGTAGTCGTGCAGCTCGCGCATTTCTTCGGGCACGATGGTGCCGCCGCCGCCGCCGAACACCTTGATATGCCCGGCGCCGCGCTGCCTCAGCAGGTCGACCATGTATTTGAAATACTCGACGTGCCCGCCCTGATAGGACGACACCGCGATGCCATGCGCGTCTTCCTGGATGGCGGCGTTGACGATCTCGTCGACCGAGCGGTTATGGCCGAGATGGATCACCTCGGCGCCGCCGGCCTGGAGAATGCGGCGCATGATGTTGATCGAGGCGTCGTGGCCGTCGAACAGCGCCGCCGCCGTCACGAAGCGCAGGCGGTGCTTGGGCACGTAGCTCTTGTGCGCCGGACCATGCGGTTTGGTCGCGGCTTTCCGCGCTTCCGTCGTGGTCCTGGTGTCGTCGGGCATCGCCGTCTCCGAGACTGGGCCGCTCGGCCTCCGAATTGGCGCGATGGGTACGCGCGGCAAAGGATAGCATGGGGCGCGGCCCGGCCACGCCGGGACCGTCGCCATGGCATCATTCTGCCAAATCTTTACGTTTACGTCAACGTCAACTCAGGGCCGGGCTGCGCATCCGGGACCGCCGTTTTCACTTTCAGCCGTTCGTCGACGACCCTCCAAGTCCGCTGCTTGGCTGCGAATTGGCCGTGGGTGAAACTTCCCCAGAATTTCGAGGGCGCTACGAGCGCCGCGGGGCCGCGGCGATCAGCTACGAGAAGTTCGTCCTCGATGCGCGGGTGGCGGCGCAGGAGGCGCAGCGCCACGAAAGCGTCGCGCGTGTTGTCGGTGATCGACAGCACCGATTGATCGCGCACGCTGCTGCTGATGTCGCGCCCGGTGAACGAATCTACGTAGAACGCCGCGATGCCGTAGCGGTTCAGCAATTCGCTGTTGTGCACGCGCGAGCCCGGATTGAGGCCCGAGGAGCCGTGCATGATCACCATCGCCGGCACGCGCGCGGCGCCCGACGGCAGCGCGAGGTAGCCCCAGATCGGCGCCACCTCGGCGCCCGGCGGGCCGAAGCGGAACCCGATGCGGCCCGAGATTTCCGCCGTCAGCGGCGGCAGGCCGGATTGCGCGAGCGCTCCCGCCGGCAGCAGAGCCGCCGCAATGGCGGCGAGCGCTATGTCTCGGATCGGGCGGCGGCGCATGACGAAGGGCCTCCGATATCGAGCCCGGCGCCGTAACTAAGCCTTCCAAACGCCCGCGAACAGATTGGCGGCTTCGCGCGCCCGCATCGGCGTCAAATCACGCGCCCGCGGCTGTCGTTGCCGAGCGGCCGTGCGCTTCGAGCAGCGCGAGCAGGCCCTTCAACAGTGCGATCGGATCGGGCGGGCAGCCGCGGATGCGGAGATCGACCGGGACGACCTTCTCCACCGGACCGATGCAGGCATAGGAGCCGGCGAACACGCCGCCGTCGCAGGCGCAATCGCCGATGGCGACGACCCATTTTGGGCCGGGCGTCGCGTTGTAGGTGCGCTCGAGGCCTTCGCGCATGTTGTGCGTGACCGGGCCGGTGACCATCAGCACGTCGGCATGGCGCGGGCTCGCCACGAATTTGAAGCCGAAGCGCTCGAGGTCGTAGAACGCATTGTTGAGCGCGTGGATTTCGAGCTCGCAGCCATTGCAGCTCCCGGCGTCGACCTCGCGGATCGCGAGGCTCCGCCCCAGGCGCCGCCGCGCGGCCGCGTCGACCTGTTGCGCGAGCGCGGCCAGCTCGGCCTCGTCCGCCGCCGGCCCACGCTCTGTAACGGGTCCCTTCAACAGACTCTGAAAGAGAATCCTGCGCATTAGCCGCGTCCTCGCCGCGTAGGGCCGCGCTGCGCGCGCCCTGCCTCCGCACACGATCCGCTTCCAGCCGCAAC
>DATBLL010000029.1:0-9238 GCA_036555425.1 Alphaproteobacteria bacterium
GCACGTTGCTGCCACAGACCAGCCTCCAGCTAAACGAACTCCGCTCTAAGCATCGCGAAAAGCCAAGGAAAGCCAACCGCAAAGCCAAGAAAAGCCAACCTCCGCGCTGCGAAAAGCCAACCTTTCCGGCTGAAGAAGCCAAGGAAAGCCAACCAAAGCCAAGAAAAGCCACCCTGTTCCGCGATGTTGGCTTTGTGTGACGCGGAGTCGAGCGGGCGGGCGGTTCGCGGAGCCGGAGTCCGGCGATGTCCACGAATGTCCACGTTTGTCTACTCATAGGGGGAGGGGGCCGGGACACGTCCCCTCGCCGGGCATTGGCGACGCCGCCCTTGGCGCCGGCGAACAAACGTCGGCGCGCTCTCCGACGCGCTCAGCTCCGCTTGCGGAAGCGCCGGTAATGCTCGGAGACGAGCTCGGTCGCGCGCTCCTGGAGGTCGCGCGGCAGCGTGGTGGAGAGCTCCTCCACCTTCTGCGTCGCCTCGCGGTGCGCCTGCTCGGCGGCGAGGATGAACCACTTCATCGCCACCACCGGATCCTTCTTCGTGCCGAGGCCCTTCTCGTAGATGCGGCCCAGCGTGTATTGCGCGTTGGGCTCGTCGCCCTCGGCGGCGCGCTCGAGCATCTTGCGCGCGGCCTCCTCGTCCTTCTGGATGCCGCGGCCCTCGAGCAGCGAAAGCCCGACCCAGGTGATCGCCGGCATGAAGTTCTGATCAGCGGCCTTCTGCCACCACAGCACCGCCTCGACCTCGTTCTTGGGCACGCCGACGCCTTTGAGATACAGCAGCCCGAGCGCGTACTGGGCGCGCGCGAGGTTGCCCTTCTCGGCGGCGCGGCGGAACAGCTGCGCGGCCGCGGGGAAGCTCCTCGGCACGCCGTCGCCCCTGAGATAGAGCTCGGCGAGCGTGTATTGCGCCTCGGGGTTCTCGGCTTCGGCGGCCTTCTTGTACCACTCGACATGGGCCGCGGGCGGCTTCGGCATGTCCTTGGCCGGCACGCGGGCGAGATCGCTCTCGCCGGTATCGGGCAGCGCTGCTTTTTCCGCAGGCTTGGTTTCGGCGGGCTTCGATTCGGCGGGCTTGCCCGGCGTGGCCCCCGGCGTGGCGTCGGCCTTTTCCTCGGGCTTGGGCGCCGGCGGACGCGCCGCGGGCGGCTTCGCGGCCGGCGCCTCGGGCGCCTTCGCGGTATCCTGGGGTGCCGGCGCCGGCGGCGTCGTGGGCTTGGCTGACTCGGGCGGCGTCGCGGGTTTCGGCGGCGGTGCCTCGGGAAGCGCGGCCGTATCGGTCTTGGGCGCCTCCGCCGCGGGCGCGGGGGCGGCGGTTTCGGTGCCGCCGCGCATGCGCTGCTGAATGAGGGGCCAAGCCCAAATGCCGGCGGCGAGCAGCACCAGAAGGCCGAGTGCCGCCGAGAGCGGGAGCGTTGCGCTGCGCCGGCGCTTCGGTGCCTGGGCGGCAGCATCCGATGCTGAAGTCTTGCCGCGGGAAAGCACGTCGCGGACCGAGCTGGCCTCGGGCAGCGCGGGCTCGGGCGCCTCGGCGCCGGCCGGGCGCGGGCGGAAGCGCGGCGCGGGCGCCGGGCTCTGATCGCCGCGCAACACGCCGGCGAGATCGGAAGGCGCAGCCGCCGATCCGGCGGTTGCCGATCCGGCGGTCGCCGTGTCGGCGGAGGATGCGGCGGCGGGTGCGGCACTGGCGGACTCGGCCGCGGCGGGCGTCGTTGCGGCGGAAGCCGGGCCGACAAGCTGTGGCGCGCCGGGCGCCGCTCCCGTGGCCTGGGCGCGCCGCGACAGCGGGTTGTCGCCCGGGCTGGCGTTGGTCAGGATGGCGCGGCTCAGCCATTCCGCGAGCGAGAGCCCCTGCGTATCGGCGGCGGCCTTGGCGCGCTCGAGGTGGCGCGCGATCGCCTGCACGGCCTCCTCGGCGCTGGCCTGGCCGGGGCGGTTCGCGCCCACCTCGCGCGAAGGCGTTTCGGGCACGATGCCGGAACGGCGCGCGTTTTCGAGAATCGTGCGGGAGAGCCACTCCTGCAGCGAAATGCCCGACGCCTCGGCGGCGCGGCGCGCTGCGGCCATGGCCTCGGAATCCAGCGATTTGTAGCTCACGCGCCGCCCATCGGGCGGCAGAGATTCATTCATGGCCTATCCGGGTATCCGTCTCGAGCTGGTTGTCCCAGGGCGGGCCCACATCCCATTATTGTAGGCGAGAAGCAAAGAAACACAAGCCTTTGTGGTTGCTTCGGCACCTTTCTTGCCGGACCGTGGCTGTCTCGTGGCAAAGACGGCGGGTGCGGGTATCAGCCGCTCGTCCCGCCACCATTGATACGGGCCAAGATACGGCCCAATTCCTCACGACTCGTATAGTGCAGCGTAATCACCCCGACGCCGTTGCGCTCGCTGATCGCGCAGCGCACGCCGAGCGCGTTGGCGATATTGCGCTCCAGAAGATCGGTGGAGATCACGTCCGACTCGCGCGGCGCGCGCGCTTCGCTCGGGCGGCGCGCGGTGGGCGCGGCGGGGCGCGGCTCGTCGGCCCGGGGCGCCTCGGCCACCGGCTCGGGCGGCTGCCGCCACGCCGCCTGCGGGCCGGAAGAGGCGCGCGGCTCGCGCGCGAAGGGTGCGGTTCCCAATTCCTCGATCGAATCGTCGGTGGGCTCGTCCTGCAGCACGCTGGCATCGACCATTTCGGCGCCGCGCCCGGAGACGCGAACCAGCTGCTCGGTCTGGTAGATGTCGAGCCGCTTCTCGACGATGTCGCGCGCGATGGCCTCGGGGTTGGGCGCGTCGAGCAGCGCGCGCGCATGCATCACCGTGATCTCGCCCTTTTCGAGCATCGCGCGCACGGCCTTGGGCAGGTTGAGGATGCGCACCATGGTCGCGACATGCGCCGCGGGCTTGCCGGCCAGGCGCGCCGTCTGCTCGGTGTCGAGCCCGGCGTCGTTGAGCAGGCGCAGATAGATGTTCGCCTCGGCCAGCGGCGACACCGGCGCGCGGCGGAGCTGGTCGACGAGGCCCTGCTCGAGCGATTGCTGGTCGCTCGCCTCGCGCACCAGCACCGGGATCTGGCGCACATAGGCGCGGCGCGCCGCGTGCCAGCGGTCGATGCCGCTGATGATCTCGAATTGACCTTGCGCGCCGGCCTTGGGCCGGGCGATGAGCGGCTCGAGCATGCCGCTGGCGCGCCACTTATCGAGCGCCGCCTGAATGTCGTCTTCCTTGGGGCTGGCGAGCGCCGCGAAGCGCGACGGCTGCAGCATGTCGGTCGGCACCATGCGCGGCTCTTCCGGCGCTGCGGGCGGCGGCGCCAGATCGCGTACGGGCTCGCGCCGCGCGGGCTCCGGCTTGGCCGCGTCGGGCGGCGGCGGGGCTTGCAGACGCGCCGGCTCGGCGGGCTTAACCGGCGCGGGCGGTGCTTCCGGGGCGGGCGCCAATTGCTCGGCCGTGGCCGGGCGGAGCGAGAGGCCGAGCGTGGGGCCGCCCGGGCGTTGCGGCATGAGGACGGTCGGGCGCGGCGCCGGGTTCGGCAGCGAGAAGGGCGGTGCCGCCGGAGCTGGGCGCTCACCGCGCACGCCGGTCGGCAATGTGTCGCCGCCGGCGCGGGTTGCGGGCGCGGCCGAAGCTGCCGGCTTGGCCGGCGCGATCGAGAGATTGGGCGGGATGGCCGGCAGCGGCGGCAGCGGCGGCGTCGACAGCGCCCGCGCCGGGGCCGCGGGCGCCTGAGCGGCCTTCGCCGCGGGCGCGCCGGCTTTGGTCCCCGGCGCCGGCGGCGCGGTCTTCAGCTCCATGGCGCTCGTGTATTTGATGAGCTGCGCCAGCCAGGCATCGAGGTCCATGCCCGCGGCCGAAGCGGCGCGCTCGGCCGCTTCGCGCGCCTCGGGCGAGATCTCGACGAAGCTCCACGACGACTTGATTTCGTTCATTCCGGCCCCAGGCGGAACGCGACGACGTTTCTCACCGCCCCTATATATCGTATTACGGGTGAAGGCGTGAATAACTTGTTGGGCTCTTGCCGCGCCGAGGGCGGCGCCGACCCGCCGGGTTGCCCCTCGGGCGCGGAGGCGTTAGAGCATCGCGGCGCAGGGGCGACCCGAACCGCCCTCTCTCCGCCCGTGCGAAAGGCCATGCTGGGGCGTCGCCAAGTGGTAAGGCACCGGATTTTGGTTCCGGCATTCGTAGGTTCGAATCCTACCGCCCCAACCAGCCTTCGCCGCTGCGCGGCTATGGCTGGCGAGCCAGCATAGCGGATCGCGCGTGCAACCGCTTCGCATCGGCATCGTCGGCTGCGGCCTGATCGGCCGGAAGCGCGCCGATGCCGCGCGCCGGCTCGGCCACATCCCGGCGATGTTCTGCGACGCCGACCGCGCGCGCGCCGAGGCGCTCGCCGAGGCCCACGACGCCCTCGCCTGCACCGACGCGGCCGGGCTGGCGGCCGCGCCCCTCGATCTCGTCGTCGTGGCGACGCCCCACGCCGCTCTCGGCCCGGTTGCGGCGCGCATGATCGAGAGCGGCAAGCACGTGCTGGTCGAGAAGCCCGGCGGCCGCCATGCGCGCGAAGTGACGCCGCTGGGCGAGGCCGCCCGCGCCAAAGGCGTGCTCGTCCGCGTCGGCTTCAATCACCGCTATCACCCGGCCCTCGCGAAAGCCCGCGCGCTCGTGGCGGCGGGCGCCGTCGGCGATCTCCTCTATGTGCGCGGGCGCTACGGCCATGGCGGACGCGCCGGCTACGAGAAGGAGTGGCGCTTCCGGCCGGAGATCTCGGGCGGCGGCGAGGCGATCGATCAGGGCACGCATCTCGTCGATCTCGCGCGCTGGTTCTTGGGCGATTTCGCCACGGTCGAGGGCCGCGCCGCGTCGTTCTTCTGGCCGGGCAAGGTCGAGGACAATGTCTTCTTCCTGCTGCGCACCGTGCAGGGCCAGGTCGCGCAGCTCCACGCGAGCTGGACCGAATGGAAGAACCTCTTCTCGTTCGAGATCTTCGGGCGCGCCGGCAAGCTCGCCGTCGACGGGCTCGGCGGCAGCTACGGCGCGGAGCGCTTGACGCTCTACAAGATGCGCCCCGAAATGGGCCCGCCCGAGATCGAAAGCTGGGAATTTCCCGGCGCTGATCTATCCTGGGATGCCGAACTCGCCGCCATGGCCGAGGACATCCGGCTCGGCCGGCCGCCGGTGCCCGGGCTCGAAGACGCGGCCGCGGCATTGACCATCGCCCAAACGATCCGAGCGCAAAGTTCCTATGATCATAGCCTGTAGCCCTTTGCGCATCTCGATCGGCGGCGGCGGCACCGATCTGCCCTCCTATTATCGGCGCTTCGGCGGCGAGCTGATCGCGGTGGCGATCGACAAATACATCTACGTCACGGTCACCGAGCCCTTCTTCCCCGGCATCTATCTCAAGTACTCGGCGCTCGAGAAGGTGGAGCGCGTCGAGGACGTGCGGCACAACATCCTGCGCGAGGCGCTGCGCGATTTCCTCCCCAACGGCGGCGCGCCGGCCATCGAGATCACGACGCTCGCCGACGTGCCCGCCGGCACCGGGCTCGGCTCCTCCTCGAGCTTCACCTGCGCGCTTCTCCAGGCCTTGAGCGCGCATTGGCACAGATTCCTCGACCGCCAGCAGCTCGCCGAGATGGCCTGCACAATCGAGATCGACCGGCTCGGCGCTCCCATCGGCAAGCAGGATCAATACGCCGCCACCTTCGGCGGGCTCCGGCGCTACGTCTTCAATTCCGACGACACCGTCGCGATCCGCGAGCTCAAGGTCGGGCGCGAGAAGCTCGCGACGCTCGAGGATTCGCTGCTGCTGTTCTTCACCGGCAAGTCCCGCGCCGCCGGCGACATCCTCGCCGAGCAGAAGTCGCGCACCGAGGGCGCGGACGAGGCGATGCTCGCCAACCTGCACGAGGTGAAGAAGATCGGGCAAGAGATCGGCGCCGCGCTCGAAGCCGGCGACTTCGCCGCCTATGGCGAGCTCATGCACCGCCATTGGATGAAGAAGCAGGAGCGCTCGAAATCCATGGCCAACCCGCGCATCGGCGCGATCTACGACTATGCGCGCGGCCACGGCGCCGTCGGCGGCAAGCTCGTGGGCGCGGGCGGCGGCGGATTCCTGCTGTTCTACGCGCCCGAGCCCAACCGCCTGCGCCGCGCGATGGAGGGGAAGGGCCTGCGCGAGCTGCGCTTCGCCTTCGACCAATCGGGGACGCGCATCCTCGAGACATGATCGATACGGCGCTTATTCTCTGCGGCGGCATGGCCACGCGCTTGGGCGCGCTCGCGGCGGACCGGCCGAAATCGCTGATCGAGGTCGAGGGCGTTCCGTTCATTCGGCGGCAATTCGAACTCCTGAAGCGCAACGGCGTTCGGCGCGCCGTGCTCGCGGTCGGGCATCTGGCGGAGGCGATCGAGGTCGAGGTCGGCGACGGGGCGCGCTTCGGCCTCTCGGTCCGCTACAGCCATGACGGCCCGATCCGCCTCGGCACCGGCGGTGCTACGATGAAGGCGTTGCCGCTGCTGGCGAGCCCGTTCTTCGTCGTCTACGGCGATTCCTATCTCACCTGCGATTATCAGGCGGTCGCGCGGCATTTCGAAGGGCAGGCCGCGAAGGCCGACGGGCTGATGACGGTCTTCCGCAACGAGGGCAGGTGGGACACGGCGAACATCGTCTTCGCCGCCGGTCGCATCGTCGCCTACGACAAGGCCCGCCGCGACCCGGCGATGCGCCACATCGACTATGGCCTCAATATCCTGACGGGCGCGGCCTTCGCCGGATTTTCCGAGGGACAGGGATTCGACCTGAGCGCCGTCTTCCAGCGCCTGCTCGCCGCGGGCCGCCTCGCCGCGTTCGAAGTCTCCGAGCGCTTCTACGAGATCGGTTCGCGCGAAGGCCTGGCCGATCTCTCCGCCCATCTCCGCAACGCCGCCGCGACGCGAGACCGGGCGCGGTGAACCGGTCCAGCGACAATCAAAGCGACGCGCCTGCCGTACGGCAGGCCGTCATCGTCGCCGGCGGACGCGGCTCGCGCTTGGGCGCGCTCACGGCGGAAACGCCGAAACCGCTGCTCGACGTCGGCGGGCGGCCCTTCGTCGAGCATCTGCTGTTCGATTTGGCTCGCGGCGGCATCGAAGAGATCGTGCTGCTCGTCGGGCCCTACCGCGAGGCATATCAGCGGGCGCTGCGCCCCGAACACCGTCGCGCGCCGCGGCTCATACTGGTGCCCGAGCCGGCGCCGGCCGGCACGGCGGGTGCGCTCTGGTACGCGCGCAAGCGCCTCGCCAAGCGCTTCTACCTGCTCAACGGCGATTCGATCCTCGACGGGAACCTGCTCCGCCTCGACGCAAGGCGTCGCGACGCCGCGCACCGCGCGGGCGCGTCGACTCCGGTCGTGGGTGCCGTGGCCGTGCTCTCGGTGCCCGACACCGCGCGCTTTGGCCGTATCGATCTCGCCGGCGATCGCATCGCGGGCTTCCGGGAAAAGGGCCATGCGGGCGCGGGCTTGGTCAATGCGGGCATTTATCTCTTCGATCGCGAACCGCTGCTGGCGCGCATCGCCAAGCCGCCATGCTCGCTCGAGCGTGAAATTCTGCCGGTCCTCGCCGCCGAGCGCGCGCTGGTGGCGGTGAAATACCAAGGCCGCTTCGTCGATATCGGCATCCCTGCGTCGCTGGCCGAGGCACAGCGAATGTTTCCGGCCTGGCATCGCCGCCCGGCGATCCTCATCGCGCTGGATGCGCTCGTCATGCGCGGCGGCGCTGCGCAAAGCCGGGCCCTGCGCTGGCGCCAGGGCGCGCGCGCGGCGCTCCGCCGCATCAACGATGCCGGGTCCTATGCCATCGTGCTCGCGCCGGGCACGGCGGCGCGCGCGGAGACGCTGCGCCGGCGCCTCAATGCCGTCTTGATGCGCGAGGGGACGCATATCGATGCGCTCTATACCGGCCGCGCGGCGTCTGCCTTCGATCCGCTGCTGCGCGCGGCCAGGGCGGAATGGCCGATCGCGGGCGCGGGCCGCTTCATCGCCAAGGCCGGCGCGCGCAGGCTCGAAGAGATCGCGGCCGCGGCGCGGAACGAAGGCCCTTGACCGCGGGGGCCTCGCCCCTGCCAATTGCCGGATCGCAGCACCCCGTTCCGAACCGCCGCGCCGCATGTCCCAGGACCCGCGCAAGATCGAGCGGCTCTACCGCCAGCTCTACCGGATTCGCCGCGTCGAGGAAGAGATCATCCGGATCTATCCCTCCGACAAGATCAAGAGTCCGGTGCATCTCTCGATCGGCCAGGAAGCGGTGGCGGTCGGCGTCTGCGACAATCTCCGCCCGAGCGACATCCTCTACGCCACCTATCGCGGCCATGCGGTCTATCTCGCCAAGGGCGGCAACCTCGACCGCATGATGGCCGAGCTCTACGGCAAGGCGGACGGGCTCGCGGCGGGCAAGGCCGGCTCGATGCATCTGGGCGACGTCGGCGCCGGCATGATCGGAACGTCGGCCATCGTCGGAACGACCTTGCCGCTCGCGCTCGGCCACGCTTTCGCGCTGCGTCAGCGGAAGATCGATGCGATCGTGTGCGTCTTCTTCGGCGAAGGCGCCATGGACGAGGGCGTCTTCCACGAAACCGCGAATTTCGCGTCGTTGAAGAAGCTGCCGATCCTCTTCGTCTGCGAGAACAACCACTACGCCATTTACTCGCACGTCGAAGACCGGATGCCCGAGGTGAACATCGTCGAGCGCGCCCAAGCCTATCGCATTCCGGCGCGGCGCATCGCGGGCGGTGACATCTTCGCGATCCACGAAGCAACGGCGGAAGCCGTTGCCGCGGTGCGCGCCGGCGGCGGCCCGCGCTTTCTCGAATGCGAAACGGTGCGCTGGCGCGACCATGTCGGCCCCGGCGAAGACGTGCATCTCGGCTACCGCACCGCCGACAGCCTCAGGCCATGGATGGACAACGATCAGAATGCGCGCCTCGCCGCCATGCTCGACGCGGCGGCGCGCCGGCGCATCGAGGCCGAGGCCGACGCCGAGATCGCGCACGCCCAGGATTTTGCCGAAGAGAGCCCGTTCCCCGAAGCCGCGACGATGTACGCCCATGTCTACAAGTAAGCGGAGCGCGCCCACGATCAGCTATGCCCAGGCGATCGCGGAAGCGATCCGCCAGGAGATGGAGCGCGATCCCGGCGTCTTCGTCTACGGCCTCGGCGTCGACGATGCCAAGGGCATGTACGGCACGACGCTCGATCTCCACCGCGATTTCGGCGC
>DATBLL010000031.1:0-15910 GCA_036555425.1 Alphaproteobacteria bacterium
TACGTCAATCGCGGGATGATCGGCGCCGTCGTCGGCGTGCAGCCTTTCGGCGGGGAAGGACTCTCGGGCACCGGGCCCAAAGCAGGCGGGCCACTCTATGTCCCGCGCTTTGCGGTCGAGCGCGCCGTCTCGGTCAATACCGCCGCCGCCGGCGGCAATGCCGCGCTCATGGCGCTGGGCGAGGAATGAGACGCGTAGGGGCGTGCTGCGCGCCGCTACGCGACTAGGCGCGTCGTTTCCTCGCGGAATGAGAGAGCCAGCGGGCGAGGATCGCCAGCAGCAGGGCCTTGTTCGCGCTTCGCCAGAGAACCACGGCGTCGGTCTCCTCGCTTCAGGTATCGGGCGGCGCCGCCGTTGGGGTGGGAGGAACGCGCTGGAACCCGGCCGTCTCTATACCGAAAGCCAACGCCGGCCGGCGCCGCCCGATGCTTGCGATCAGCGCCAGCCGGCGCGATCGGCGATCTTGAGCGCTTCGGCGCGCAGCGCGCCGAGCTTGGCGAGCGGCAGCGCGTCGGCCTTGAACTTGCCGAAGCCGAGCAGGACGGCCGAGGGCTCGATGCCCGGCTTGATCGGATATTCCTGCACCTGATCGGCGTAGATCTTCTGCGCGGCGTCGCCCGAGAGGAACTCGATCAGCTTGACCGCATTGTCCTTGTTCTTGGCGCTCGCGGTCACGGCGGCGCCCGAAATGTTCACATGCGTGCCGCGGCCCTGCTGGTTCGGGAAGAACGGCTTCACGGCCAGCGCCGCCTTCCTGGCGGCCTCGTCCTTTCCGGAGAGCATGCCGGCGAGATAGTAGGTGTTGACGATGCCGATATCGCAGACGCCGGCCGCCACGGCCTGGATCTGGTCGCGGTCGCCGCCGGTCGGGTTGCGCGCGAGGTTCTTGGCGAAGCCGTTGGCCCAGTCCTGGGTTTTGGCCGCGCCGTTCGCCGCGATCAGCGACGAGACGAGCGCGAGATTGTAGGTGTGGCCCGAGCTGCGCACGCAGATGCGCTTGGCCCATTTCGCGTCGGCGAGCGCCTCGTAGGTCGAGAGCTCCTCCGTTTTCACCTTGGCCGGGTTGTAGACGAGGATGCGCGCGCGCAGCGCGAGGCCGAACCACTTGCCCTCGGGATGGCGATACTGCGCGGGAATGTTGTTCTCGATCGCCGCCGACGCCGCCGGCTGCAGGAGTCCGGCCTCCTCGAGCTGCACGAGATTGGCGACGTCGACCGTGAGGACGATATCGGCCGGGCTCGCCCTGCCCTCGGCCTTGAGCCGCTCGATGCCGGCGTCCTTCACGTAGACGATGTTGACCCTGATGCCCGTGCTCTTGGTGAACGCCTCGAGCAGCGGGCGGATCAGCACTTCCTGCCGGTAGGAGTAGACGTTGACCTCGCCCGCGGCGAAGGCCGGGCCGGCGAGGCCCGCGAGCGGGGCGCCGAGCGCGAGGCAGGCGGCGCCGGCGGCGCGGAGGACGGCGCGGCGGGGCAGGGCGCGGCCGGTGCGGGAGACAGATGTCATGGCGATCGGCTCGTTTCGGGGCAGGGGTTGCGAATGATTTGCAATAGCGTTCTTACCGGCGCCGCCCGTCCGCGTCAAGCCTCTTGCGAACGATTCGCAGGAGCGCGTCAGCCGGCCGCAGGACGTAACCTATCGGCAATCACCCCTCGCTATCCCGTGGGCGGTTCCAAGGCGCGGTGTCCGCCGCTAGGGTAGGAACGGGGGCACCTCCCCTATTCTCTGGATTGCCAATGAGCACGCTGATCGATGCCGCCTATCTTCTTCTGATCGGACTGGTCGCGGGCTTCCTCGCCGCCACGCTGCTGGGCGAGCGGCGCCGCTACGGCGTCATCGGCTATCTCGTGGTGGGCGTGATCGGCGCCATCGGCGGCAACTATGTCTTCGGCTCGCTGCAGCTCCCGAACACCGGCACCGAATGGCGCCTCATCGCCGGCGTCGTCGGCGCCATCGTGCTGATCCTGCTGCTGCGCCTGCTGCGGCGGTAGAGCCTGTCGCGCACGCCTACGGGCAGACGCGGCGTTCCCCCAGCGGCGTCTGCGCCATCCGCTGTTGGATGTTCGCGGCGCGCGCGCGCATGTAGGGCGCGTCGAGCGCGTCGGCGCGGATGCGCGGGCTCGGCAGCACGGCGGCGATCAGCGCGGCCTGCAGCGGCGAAAGCTCGGCGGCGCGGCGCTTGAAATGGACGCGCGCGGCGGCCTCGGCGCCGTAGACGCCGTCGCCCATCTCGACGATGTTGAGGTAGACCTCGAGGATGCGATCCTTGCTCCAAAAGGCCTCGATGAGCACGGTGAAGCCGGCCTCGAACCCTTTGCGGATCAGGCTGCGGCCGGGCCAGAGGAACAGGTTCTTGGCGAGCTGATTGGTGAGCGTGCTGGCGCCGCGGTCGCCTTCGCCGGAACGGTATTCGCGCCAGACGCGCCGCAGCTCGACCCAGTCGAAACCGGCATGGCTGCAGAAGCGCTGGTCCTCCGAGGCGATCACGGCGCGCTGGAGAGGACGCGAGATGCGGGCGAGCGGCGCCCAGCGCCGGGCCTGCGGCCAGGCGTCTTCCTCGATGCCGCGCAGCCACATCAACGGCGTCGCCGGCGGCGCCACGACCCCGTAGGCCACGACCGAGAGGACGCAAGCGACGGCGAGGCAAGCGCCGGCCGCAAGCGCCGCCCTAAAGAGGCGGCCAAACCAGGATCGCGCCTTGCCCTTACGCGGCATCCGCCGAATCCGCCTTGGCGGCGTCGTCGCCGAGCGACGCGTCAACGGCCTCGTGGAACCATGCCGCGGAATGCTCGAAGCGGCCGAAGACGAGCTCGGCGTTGGCGCCGGAGCGCAAGGTGGAGTGCTTCGATTCCATCAGCGCAAAATCCTCGGCCAGCGTGGTCCAGAAGATGTTGACGTTCTTGTCCCAATGCGCGCGCGCCTTGTCGCTCTTGGGCGCCTCGGGCACGAGCGTGGCGCCGGAGACGATGGTGCGGCCGGGCGAGACCGGCCAGACCGTGGCGACCTGTGCGTGATCGGGCTCGAGCAGCACGATCGTGCCCGGGAAGAAGAAATAGAGCGGATTGCCGTGCTCGCGGATGCGCCAGATCGCGGGATCGGTATTGCGCAGCATCTCGATCGAGCGCTTGGCGAGGAACAGGCGCTGGTTGCGCCCGAAGCGGTCGAAGACGCACATCGTGTCGAGGAACATGTGCGCGATGGTTTTCCGGTGCGCGTGGCGGACGTGGTAGGAGTCGAGCGACGCGTCGTTGACGAGCTTCCAATTGGCGGCGAGCTCGTAGCGCCGCGGCGCGTAGGGGACATGCGTGCCGAGGCCGAACGCGCCGAGCTCCGCCGCCAGCGGCGCGAGCTCGGCGCCGATGTCGCCGGTCCAGGCCGGATCGGGCACCGCCCAGACGAGGCCGCAATGTTCGGCGACGCGCACCGGCACGAGGCCATGCCGCGCGCGGTCGAGATCGGGAAATCCTTCCGCGTGCGGGATGTGCGCGAGCGCGCCGTCGTCGCCATAGGTCCAGGCGTGGTAGGGGCAGACGAAGGCGCGCTTGCCCTGGCCGCAGGCCTCCCATTCGACGCGCGTGCCGCGGTGGCGGCAGGCGTTGACGAAGGCGCGCAGCGTGCCGTCGCGCCCGCGCACGGCCAGCAGCGGAACGCCCGAGAGGTCGTGGGTCAGGAAGTCGCCGGGCTTGGCCACGTCGGCGCTGTAGCCGATCGCCAGCGGGAAGCGCCGGAAGAGGCGGGCGCGCTCGCGCGCGAATTGCGCCTCGTCGGTGTAGAACGCGACCGGCCGCGCATGGCCGGTCGGCGCCATGCCGGTCGAGCCGTCGGCGAGATGATCCAGCACCCGCCGGATGAGCGCGATTTCGGTGGCGTGGTCCATGGCGTTGCGAGACGACGATAACAGAGCGGCGGGCCGCTCCGAAAGTGCTTCAAACCGCGCCGGATCGAAGGGCTGGCGCCGCGCGCCGCGTTCGTCCATGAATGCGTCGAATTCTCGTTCGTGCAGGGAGAAGCGCATGCGCCGTGCCTGGATCATTTGTCTCGCCATTGCCGCGTGGCTCGGCGCCACCGCGGCGGCGGCGGCGCAGGACGACATCGTCCGCGAGCTGCAGAGGAAGGCGCGGGCGAAGGATATGGACGACGGCTTCTGCGAACGCGCCAGCGAGCGTCTCGAACGGCTCGGCCAACCGCACGTGCGCGAGCGCCTCAACGAGACGCTCTCGCGCGCCGACGGCGAGACGGTCACGATGCTGTTCGTCAGCGAGGAGGAGATGCCCGCGCGAACGTGCCTGTACCTCGTCTTCCAGCCTGCCGCGATGAAGGGCGGCAGGAAATGCCGCGCCTCGACGATCTTCGGCTGCATGATCGGTCGCGACTGCCGCGTCAGCGCCAATCAGCCGATCTGCGAGCGCAGTCCGGGCATGTGGGATTGAGAGGCGCTGCGAGGGCGGCGCTCAGCGGTCGATCACCGCCACCGCGTTGATCTCGACGAGGCAGCGCGGATCGGTGGCGAGGCGGACGACCTGCACCGTCGTCGTCGCCGGCTTGGCCTCGCCGAAATATTCGCCCCAGACGCGGTTGAGCGAGTCCTGGTCGGCGAGATCGGTCACGAACCGGTCGGCCTTCACCACGTCGGCGAAGCTGGCGCCGACCGCGGCGAGGCCGCGCTTCAGATTCTCCAGCGCCGCCTTCGTCTGCCCGGCCATGTCGGGCGGCATCTTGTCGAATTCCTCCGGCCGGTGCGGATGGTGATGGTAGACTGGGGCGGCGGTGACGCCGGCGAGATAGATGGTCGTACCACCCGTCACCTTGATCGCCGGCGCATACGGCATCCACATTTTCGGCGCATCCGGCCAATGCACGTGCTCGACGGTCCTGGGCATGTCGCGTCCTCGCATGCGAGAATGATCGGCGCCGAACACTAATGCATGGTCCGCGCGAGCGGAACCGGCGGCGCCGTCCCCGGGAGACTGCGATGCGCGGCATCTTCTTTGTCTCGTTTCTCGCGGCGATGGCGGCCGCCGCGCCCGCTTGGTCGCAGCAGCCCGAAACCGCGATCGCGCGCGAGATCGCGCGCGAGCTCGAGCGCAAGGCGCGGGCCGGCGAGGCCGATGCCGGCTTCTGCGTCCGCGCCAGCGCCAATCTGGTGCGGCTGACGCGCGAGCAGGCCGCAAGCCACCTCAATCGCCTCCTCGCGCGCCCCGATCAGGCCCCCGCATCGCTGGTCTATGTCATTGCCGATCTGCCGAACGGCACGCCGGCCTGCGCCTATCTCGCGTTCCAGCCCGTCGGCTCGCGCGACGGCAAGAAGTGCCGGCCCACGCAGACCTTCGTCTGCATCGCGGGCCGGGACTGCCGCGCCAAGCTCGACGACGCGATCTGCGAGGTGCGGCCGGGGCTGTGGGATTGAGGCATTCTCCTTCGCCCGTGAAGCGGGGGTAGGTCGGGATGGGGGCTTGGGCGCGCGAGCACCCCAACCAGCGACGTCGCGTGCCGAGTGGTAATGCTACGTCACGCTTCGCCGTCCCAACCCCTTCCGGCCCGCGCCGCGCGCAGTCCACCTCGCCCGCTATACGCGGGGGAGGGACTCGGTTGCCGATGACTTCTTCTTCTCCCGCTCCCGCAGCTCCAGCCGCCGGATCTTCCCCGTCGCCGTCAGGGGCAGCTCATTCACGAACTCGACGTGGCGCGGATATTCGTGCGCCGACAAGCGCGTGCGCACGAAGGCTTGAATCTCGGCGGCGAGGCGGTCGCTGGGCGCGTGGCCGGTGGCGAGGACGATGAAGGCCTTGACCGCTTCGGTGCGCATCGGGTCGGGCACGCCGATGACGGCGGCGAGGCCGACCGCCGGGTGCTTCATCAGGCACTCCTCGATCTCGCCCGGGCCGATGCGGTAGCCGGCGCTGGTGATCACGTCGTCGGCGCGGCCCTTGAACCAGAGATAGCCCTTGGCGTCCTTCATCCCCAAGTCGCCCGAGAGCATCCACTCGCCCTTGTGCTTGGCCTTGGTCGCCTCGGGATTGTTCCAATAGCCGATCATGGCGATGGGGTCGGGCATCTTGAACGCGATCTGCCCGACCGTGCCCGGCGCCACGGGCTTGCCGTCCTCGTCGACGATCTCGACGACATGGCCGGGGACGGCGCGCCCCATCGAGCCCGGGATCACGTCCATGATCGCCGGGCAATTGCCGACCATGAGGTTGCACTCGGTCTGGCCGTAGCCCTCGGCGATGACGATGCCGAAGGTTTCGTAGCCCCAGTGCAGAAGCTCCTCGCCCATGGTTTCGCCGCCGCTGAACATCGAGCGCAGGCGAAGGTCGTATTTCGTTTTCGCATTAGGCACTTGGCGCATCATCTTGAGCGCCGTCGGCGGGAAGAAGCAGTTGCGCACGCGGTGCTGGGCCATCATCGCGAACGCTTCTTCGGGATCGAATTTCCGCGCCCGCCAGGCCAGCACCGGCACGCCCGCGAACCAGGCGGGCATGAGATTATCCATGAGCCCGCCGATCCACGCCCAATCGGCCGGCGACCAGCAGAGGTCGCCCGGCTCGGGGAAGTAGCTGTGATAGAACTCCATCGAGGGCATGTGCGCGAGCATGCTGCGATGCGCGTGCAGCGCGCCCTTGGGCTGGCCGGTCGTACCCGAGGTGTAGACGAGGAAGGCGGGATCCTCGGCGCTGGTCGCCACGTTGCGGAACTGGCTCTGCCCGCGCGCGACGAGGCTCCAATAGCTGTGATCAGCGCCGGGCGGAATGCGCTGTCCACCCGGCCGCGAATGGCTCGTATCGTCCTCGACCAGGATCACGTGCTTCAGGTCCGCGAGGCGCGGGCGGATGGCGGCGATCTTGGGCAGGTTCTCGGCGTTGGTGACGAGCGCGGCGGCGCCGCTGTTGGACAGCCGGTATTCGAGCGCGTCCTCGCCGAACAGCGTGAAGAGGGGGAGGGCCACGGCGCCCATCTTGTAGAGCGCCACATGCGTGATCGCCGTCTCCGGCGCTTGCGGCAGCAGGATCGCGACGCGGTCGCCCTTCCGGATGCCGAGCGCCGTCAGCGCGTTGGCGAGCTTGTTGGCGATGTCGCGGATTTCGTTGAACGCATAGCGGTGCTCGTGGCCGCGCTCGTCGAAATAGATGAGGGCCGTTCGTCCCGGCTCGGCCGCGTGCCGGTCGCAGACGTCGAACGCCATATTGTAGACGCGCGGGATGTCCCACCTGAGCGCGGCATAGACCTCCTCGTAGCTCTCGCCGCGTTTCAGCATCGGCACGTCCGGGGCCCTCCGTTCAGCGCGCCCGTATCTTATTCGCCGCCGTCGGGAAAGAAAGTGAACAGGAGCCGGGGAGAAGAAGCAAAGATTTCACCACGGAGGCACGGAGACACGGAGAAGGAAAAGAAATGTTTTGCGCGCCAAGGGCGCGCGATTCCTATCTTCTCCGTGTCTCGGTGCCTCCGTAGTTCGGCCTTTTCTTCTCCCCGGCTCCCCGGCTCCTGTTTTCTATCCTACCACCCCTCGCGCTTGCGGCGGGCTTGGTAGGTTTGCAGGTGCGCGTAGATCACGCGCAGCATCGGCGTCGCCAGTTTGGCGGCCTCGGCGCGCGCGAGCATGTCGCCGATGATGTGATCGGCTTCGATCGGGCCCTTGCGCTCGATGTCGCGCAGCATCGAGGAGGAGAAGGTCGAATTCTTCTCGGTAAGCCAGGCTTTGAGCCCGGTTACGGTTTCAGCAGCGCTGCGACGACCGGCCGCGGCCGCCACCGAGGTGCACTCGTCGATCGTTGCCCGCACGAAACCGGCGCCGTCGCGGCTTTCGACGATGTCGCCGATGGCGCCGCGCATCAGCGAGGTCATGCCGGCGACGGTGACGATGGTGACGAACTTGTCCCACATGTCTTGCACGATATGCGGGCTGTGGCGGTAATCGAACTTCGCCTTCTGCATCGCACGCGCCACGTGGCCGCAGAAGTTCGCTTGGGCCGGCGTGCGCTCGCCGAAAGCGAAGCTGTGGAACTTGCTCATGTGGCGCACGATCCCCTCGGGCGTGAGGGTGACGCCGATGGAACAAGTGCCGCCGAGCACGCGCGCCGCTCCGAAGGCGGCGTCGAGCGCATCAAGGTGGCGCATGCCGTTCAAGACCGGCAGCACGCGCGTCTCCGGCCCCATCGCCGGGCGGATCGCAGCAATCGCGCCGTCGAGGTCATAGGCCTTGCAGGTGAACAGCACGAGGTCGTAGCCGGCGGCGAGCTGCTCGGCGCCGACGGTCTTGACCGGCCCTTGGAAATCGCCGGCGGGGCTCTGAATAACCAAGCCGTTCTTGGCCAGCTCTTCGGCGCGGCGCGCGCGCACGAGGAAGGTGACGTCCACGCCAGCCTCGGCGAGCCGCCCGCCGAAATACCCGCCGGTGGCCCCGGCGCCCAACACGAGAATGCGCATTCCGGTGTCCTTGTACTTTCAGCTTTCGTCGTTTCGCCGGCGTGGCACTGACCACGGAGGCACGGAGAGGTTTGTTGCGCGCCAAAGGCGCGCCATTCCCTCACTCCGTGTCTCCGTGCCTCCGTGGTGAATGTTCTCTCCTCCGCGCCTTGAGGCAATAGCGCGCGCCGATTGATTCGATAAACAACCGGCATTTCAGCGAAGCACCCCGTTCGGTCACCTTGGCATCCGACAGCCGCGATCCGCGGCAGGAGCCAGCAGGAGACCGACATGTTCGCCCGCATCGCGACCCTCATCGCGGCCGGCCTCATCATCGGCATGATGACGCCGCCGCCCGCCACGACCCTCGCCGACAGCCCCAAGGCCGTCCCCGCCGCCAACGGCATCGTCAAGCTCAAGAGCGCCTACGGCATGGAGGAAACCATCGCCCGCTTGAAGGCCGACATCGCCAAGAAGGGCATCACCTTCTTCGCCCAGATCGACCAGGACAAGCTCGCCGCCGCCGCCAACATCAAGATCGGCCCCTCGGTGCTGCTGATCTTCGGCAATCCGGCGCTGGGCACCCAGTTCATGACCCGCAATCCGGAAGCGGGCATCGACTGGCCGGTGCGCATCCTCGTTTACCGCGACGGCGCCGGGCAGGTCTTCGCCGAATACACCGACTTCCTCTGGATCGCCCGCCGCCACGGCATCGTCTCCGACGACGCGCCCTTCAAGATGGCCAACGAGGTCATCGGTTCGATCACGTCGAGCGTCGCGAAATAGCCGTCGCGCGCCGGTCGGTGTCTTGCTGGTCTCCCATTTTTGTCACCGGCACCATTAATGGCGTTCGGGCAGAGGCGGCACGCTTTTAATAGCGTCGGGCCCGACCTATGTTGCGGCCATGCCGCTCGACGCCCGCAGCCAAGCCGTCTTCGTGCCGTCCGCCTGTCCGCACGATTGCCCCTCCACCTGCGCGCTCGAGGTGGAGAAGCTCGATGCGCGCACGATCGGCCGCGTGCGCGGCGCCGAGGCGAACAGCTACACGCTGGGCGTCGTGTGCGCCAAGGTCGCGCGCTACAAGGAGCGCGTCCATCACCCGGGCCGCCTGGCCCGGCCGCTGCGCCGCGTCGGCGAGAAGGGCGCTGGCATGGCGGCCTTCCAGCCGATTGCGTGGGACGACGCCCTCGACATCGTCGCCGAGAAATTCCGGCGCATCGCGGCCGAATACGGCAGCGAGGCGATCTGGCCCTACTACTACGCCGGCACGATGGGGCTGGTGCAGCGCGACGGGCTCAATCGCCTGCGCCACGAGATGAAGTATTCGCGCGAGCATTTCACCATCTGCAACATGCTCTCGGACGCGGGCTGGCGCGCGGGCCACGGCGCCAAATGGGGCGCCGACGCGCGCGAGATGATCGACTCCGATCTCATCGTGATGTGGGGCGGCAACCCGGTCCACACCCAGGTCAACGTGATGACGCACGTGGCGCGGGCGCGAAAGCAGCGGAGCGCGCGCTTCGCCGTCGTCGACGTCTACAAGACCGCGACCTGCGACCAGGCCGACGAACATATCCTCGTCCGGCCCGGCACCGACGGCGCGCTCGCCTGCGCCATGATGCACGTCATGTTCAAGGAGGGCTTCGCCGACCGCGAGTATCTCGCGCGCTACGGCAAGGATTGGCAGGAATTCGCGCGCCATCTCGAGACGCGCACGCCCGCATGGGCCGAAGCGATCACCGGCGTGCCCGCCGCGCGCATCGCCGAATTCGCGCGCACCTATGGGCGGTCCCAGGCCGCGTTCCTCCGCATCGGCTACGGCTTCACGCGCTCGCGCAACGGCGCCGCCAGCATGCACGCGGTGAGCGCGCTCGCCGTCGTCGGCGGCAAGTGGAAGGTGAAGGGCGGCGGCGCCCTCTATAGCCAATCGGGCGGCTATGGCCTCGATACGACGCTCATCGACGGCCTCGATCTGCTCGACAACAAGACGCGCCTGCTCGACCAATCGCGCATCGGCCCTGTGCTCACCGGCGACAAGCGCGATATCGGCGGCGGGCCGCCGGTGATGGGCCTCCTCATCCAGAACACGAACCCGATGTCGGTGGCGCCCGAGCTGTTGAAGGTGCGCGACGGCTTCCGGCGCAAGGATCTGTTCGTTTGCGTCCACGAGCAGTTCCTGACCGAGACGGCCGAGATGGCCGATATCGTGCTGCCCGCCACGACCTTCCTCGAGCACGCCGATCTCTACGTCTCGGGCGGGCACACGCATCTCTTCGTCGTGCGGCCGGTCATCGAGCCCCATGCCGAGGCGCGCGAGAACCACTGGGTCGTCTGCGAGCTCGCGCGGCGCCTCGGCTGCCAGCATCCCGGCTTTGCGATGGACGCCTGGTCGATCATCGACGCCACCCTCAAGGCGTCGGGCCTGCCCGGCGCCGACGCGATTGCCGACGGCCCGGCCGCGGGGCACTGGCAGGACTCCGCGCGGCCTTTGGCGAAGCAGCACTTCCTCGACGGGTTCGGCCACGCCGACGGCAAGTTCCATTTCAAGCCGGACTGGTCGCGCGTCGGCGCAAACTGCGCGCGCCTGCCGCCGTTCCCCGATTTCTGCGACGTCATTGATCAACCGGACGCGGAAAGGCCGTACCGCATGGTCGCGGCGCCGGCGCGCAACTATCTCAATTCGACGTTCACCGAGACGCCGACCTCGCAGGCCAAGGAGCGGCGCCCCACGATCATGATCCATCCCGAGGATTGCCGCGAACTCGGCGTCGCCGAGGGCGACCGTGTGCGCATCGGCAACAAGCGCGGCTCGCTCGTGATCCACGCCAAGCCCTTCGCCGGACTGCAGCGCGGCGTGGTCGTGGTCGAAAGCATCTGGCCCAACCGCGCCTTCGAGGAGGGCATCGGCATCAACGCGCTCGTCAGCGCCGATCCGGGCCTCCCCAACGGCGGCGCCGCGTTCCACGACACCGCCATTTGGATTCGTAAGGCCGGGGCGCGCGCGTAATCGGCGCCGCGCCGGCGAGCAATAAGGCGACCGTGGGTAAGAAAGCGTTGAGAGACGTTCGAGATGATGGGGCTTCACGGCTTCCTCGCCGCGCCACCGCCTTCCGGCGTCCCCACACCAGGCGTAGCAGCGTCCGGGCCCGGCGGCACGTATAAGTCGCGAGGGATCGCCGCAAGTCCATGCATCGCATTTGTTGCGTTAGCCGCGGCTTAATGTACTATATTTAGATTGCTGCCAGGGTGGCGGCATGGTGGTAGGGGTATGTCCCAAGCGGCTGCGACGCGCGGTCAGGTCATCGTCCTCGGCAACGAAAAGGGTGGCACCGGCAAGTCCACCTCGGCGATGCACATCGTCGTCGCCTTGATGCGCGACGGCTACAAGGTCGCCAGCATCGACCTCGATCCGCACCAGGGCACGCTCACGCGCTACGTCGAGAACCGCAAGGCCTTCTCGGAATCGAAGGGCATCCGCCTGCCCATTCCCGAGCATCACTGCTTCAGCGGCAGCGACGCCGACAGCGTCACCGCGGCCGAGAACGAGGACAAGCGCCGCCTCGACGCGCTGGTCGAGCAATTGGGCGACGTCAATGATTACATCGTCATCGACTGCCCGGGCAGCGACACGTTCCTGGCGCGCCACGCGCTGAGCATCGCCGACACGCTGATCACGCCGATCAACGACAGCTTCATCGACATGGACCTTTTGGCGAAAGTCGGCGGCAACCCGCCGCGCGTGCTCGGGCCCAGCACCTACAGCCAGATCGTGTGGGAGCAGAAGGTGCAGCGGGCGCAGCGCAACCGCCAAAGCATCGACTGGATCGTGATGCGCAACCGCCTCGCTCAGCTCGATTCGCGCAACAAGCGCAATGTCGGCGACGCGCTCGAAAAGCTCTCCGAGCGGATCGGCTACCGCCTCATCGACGGCTTCAGCGAGCGCGTGATCTTCCGCCAGCTCTTCCTCCAGGGGCTCACCGTCCTCGACCTCCGCGACGAGGGCACCGACGTGCAGCTCAACCTCTCGCACATCGCCGCGCGCAACGAGATCCGCAATCTGCTCGACGCGGTGCTGGGCGAGCCGGAAATCCCGGCGCCGGCGCCGATGAACATCGCCGCGGGCTGGCCGCCCTCGGCCGCCAAGCCCGCGCCGGAACCGAGCAAGACGGAGCCGGGCAAGGAGGCGAAGCCGGCCGGCGCCGAGGCGCCCGCCGAGTCTTGATTGCCGCCCCCCGGCGCCCGAGCTTCCATCCATGGGCGATCGCGACAAATCCAAGTCGGTGCCGGCGCCGCGCGGCGAACGCGAGCCGGGGCGCAGCGACGTCGACGCGTTCTTGAGCCACCTCGCGGCGGTGCCGTCGCTGCAGCGCCGCGGCGGCGAGCGCGGCCGGCTCATCTTCGCCATGGATGCCACGGCGAGCCGCGAGCCCACCTGGGACACGGCGATCCAGATCCAGGCCGAAATGTTCAGCGAGACGGCGGCGCTCGGCGGGCTCGAGGTGCAGCTCGCCTGGTATCGCGGCTTCGGCCAATTCCGCGCCAGCGAATGGGTGAGCGACTCGAAGGCGCTGGTCGCGCAGATGACCGCCGTTCGCTGCCTCGCCGGCAAGACCCAGATCGCGCGCGTCTTGAAGAACGCCATCGTCGAGGCCAAGCGGGGCCGGGTGGGCGCCCTCGTCTTCGTCGGCGACGCGATGGAGGAGGATATCGACGCGCTCGGCGATCTCGCCGGCCGCCTCGGCCTTCTCGGCGTGCGCGCCTTCATCTTCCACGAGGGCCGCGACCCCACCGCCGCGCGCGCGTTCCAGCACATCGCCAAGCTCACCGGCGGCGCCTGCTGCCGCTTCGACGCCTCGAGCGCGCGGCAGCTGCGCGAATTGCTCGCCGCCGTCGCCGTCTACGCCGCCGGCGGCCGCGCCGCGCTCGAGGACTACGGCCGCAAGAAGGGCGGCGAGGTGCTGCGGCTCACGCACCAGGTGCGGTGATTTCTGGGACCGTGCGCCGCGAGACGGGATCAAGGCGGTAACGAAGACTTTTCCCGTGCGCAGCGCCCTTGGGCCAGGGCGCCGCTGAGGCTATATCCTTGATTTCCCGCCCGCGCTCCCGGGGCTTTCCCGGACCGGGCCTCCCCGGACCGGGCCTTCCCGGAACCCTGAATGGTCGGCTATCTCGTCCTCGGCGTAGCGCTCGCCATCGGTTTGACGCTGATCCTGCGCGGGCTGCGCGGCGCGACGGCGAGCCAAGCCATGCGCTGGATCTGGCAGTCGATCGCCGCGGTCTCGGTCGTGGTCGGCATCTATTTCCTCGCGACCGGACGGCCGAACTACGCGCTGGTTCCCGCGTTCGGCGTGCTCGTCGGCCTCCTGGGCTGGTTGATCGACGCGGCGCTGCGGCCGCGTAAGCCCAACACCTCGCGCGTCAACACGCGCTTCCTCCGGCT
This sequence comes from Alphaproteobacteria bacterium, assembly GCA_036555425.1. Taxonomy (GTDB): domain Bacteria; phylum Pseudomonadota; class Alphaproteobacteria; order Bin65; family Bin65; genus SBBV01. The sequence continues at coordinate 13,844 of DATBLL010000031.1, forward strand.
CACGCTCGACCACAGGACCGGGCAGGTGACCGGCGACATCGTCGACGGCCCCTTCCTGCATCGGCGCATCGAATCGCTGCGCGTCGACGAGCTGGTCGATCTCTTCGTCTACTACAAGCGCGAGGACGAGCCCTCGGCGCGGCTCATCGAAGCCTATCTCGACCGCACTTCGCCCACCTGGCGCGCCCGCTACGGCCCCGACGGCGCGCCGAAGCAGGACGCCTACACGGCCTCGGGCGCGGGCGGCCCGATGAGCAAGAGCGAGGCGCTGCGCCTGCTCGGCCTCCAGCTCGGCGCCACCGCCGACGAAGTGCGCGCCGCCCATCGCCGGAAGCTCCAGGAGCACCACCCCGACCGCGGCGGCGACCCCGACATGGCCGCCCGCATCAACCAGGCGCGCGACGTGCTGCTGGAAGGCTGAGATTTTCAGGGCGGACTGACGGCCGGCTCGCCCAGGCGCCAGCGCTTGAAGCCGCGCCACGCCATCCCCGCCCACACCAGGATGGTCGCGACGCCGAGCACGCCGGCGATGGGGCGCGCGAAGAAGGCGAGGAACGAGCCGTCGGACTTGATCATCGAGGTGACGAAGTTCTGCTCGAGCATCGGCCCCAGCACGATGCCGAGGATCACCGGCGCCACCGGGAAGCCGTTCTCCTCCATCAGGAAGCCGACGACGCCGAAGACCAGCATCACGGCGACCGCGAACGGGCTGTTGGTGATGGCGAAGGCGCCGACGATGCAGAACATCAGCACGATCGGCATCAGGATCGCGCGCGGCACGGCGAGGATCTGCTTCGCCGTCTTGATCGCGAGCCAGCCGAACGGAATCATGATCACGTTGGCGAGGAAGAAGATCACGAAGAGGGCCGTCACCGTTTCCGGCTGGCGCTCGAAGATGAGCGGGCCGGGGATGAGGTTCTTGAGGTAGAGCACGCCGATCACGATGGCGGTGATCGAATCGCCGGGGATGCCGAAGACCAGCGCCGGAATCCAGGCGCCGCTCACGGCGGCGTTGTTGGCGGCGCCGCTCTCGACGATGCCCTCGACATGGCCGGTGCCGAACTTCTCCGGCTCCTTCGAGAAGCGCTTGGCGGTGGCGTAGGTGATCCAGGAGGCGATATCGGCGCCGGCGCCGGGCAGCGCGCCGATGAGGGTGCCGATCGACGAGCCGCGGAGGATCTGCACCGGATACTTCTTGGTCAGGCGCCACTGGCCCTTCCAGATGCTGCCCTTGACCGCCGCGGCCGGCGGCAGCGGCGCGCTGGTGGCGGTGAGGGCGCGCAGCACTTCGGCGATCGCGAACATGCCGACCATGGCCGGGATCATCTCGATGCCGCCCATGAGATCGATATTGCCGAAGGTGAAGCGCGGCTGTCCGGCCGGGTTCTCGAGGCCGATCGTGGCGACGAAGAGCCCGAGGAAGAGCGCGATCATGCCCTTGACCGGCGAGCTCTGCGCGATGAACACGGCGCAGGTGAGCCCGAGGCAGACGAGCCAGAAATACTCGAACGAGCTGAAGCGGATTGCCACCTCGGCCAGCAGCGGCGCCGAAGTCACCAGCACCGCCGTGCCGAAGATGCCGCCGATGGCCGAGAAGACGACGCCGGCGCCGAGCGCGAGCTCGGCCTGGCCCTTCTTGGTCATCGCATAGGCTTCGTCGGTGTACGCGGCGGAAGCGGGCGTTCCTGGGATGCGCAGCAGCGCGCCCGGGATGTCGCCGGCGAAGATGGCCATGGCGCTCGCGGTCACGATGGCGGCGAGCGCGGGCACCGGCGGCATGAAGAAGGTGATCGGCACCAAGAGCGCCGTCGCCATGGTCGCGGTCAGGCCCGGCATCGCGCCGACGAAGAGCCCGAACAGCGAGGAAAAGGCGATGACCGCGAGAACGTAAGGATCGGCGATCAGCGCCAGCGATTTCAGGATCAGCTCCATGGCCTCACCAGAGGTAGTTGGTGAGGATGCCGCGCGGCAGCGGCACGCGCAGCAGATCGCTGAACGCCAGCTGGATCGCGAGCGTGGCGGCGGCGGCGACGATGGCGCCGGTCCGGAGCGAGACGCCCTGGCGCC
>DATBLL010000041.1:0-6726 GCA_036555425.1 Alphaproteobacteria bacterium
GGAATGACGAGGCGGCCCATCCCGAAAGGGGTGGGCCGCTAAATTTTTTTTTGCTCCCCACTTGAGGGGGAGCTGGCCAGCGCGCTCTTGCGCGCTGGACTGACGGGGTTCTTCAGGCGCCTCGTCGCTGGAGTGGAGAGCACCCCACCCGTCGACGCTGGCGCGCCATTGCGCGTCAGCGTCGCCAACCGCCCCCTCAAGTGGGGCGGTAGCGCCGCATTCGCGTGACCTCGCCTAATTCACGAACCCCTTCTTCACCGCGAGGGCGCGCATCTCGGGGGTGGCGAGATTGTCGAGGAAGGCCTTCGCCGCCGCGGCGTCGCCGGTCTTGGCCGTGGCGGCCGCCTGATAGACGATGAATTTCTGCAGCTCGGGCGGGAACAGGCCGACGATCTTGATGCCCTTGACCGGCAGGATCTCGGTGACGAGGTGCACGGCGAGCTCGGCCTCGCCCTTGGCCACCAGCTCGGCGACGTAACCGCCGGCCATGATCTTGGTCTTGGGCTTCATCTCGGCCGCGATGCCGAGCTTCTCGAGCACGCTCGCGAAATACTTGCCGCTCGAGCCGCGCGTGGGATCGACGTAGACGATCGACTTCGCCGCGAGCAGCGTCTTCTTGAACGCGTCGACGGTGGCGACGTCGGGCGCGGGCGCGCCTTCCTTGACCGCCACGGCCAGGCCGACGCGGCCCACCTGGATGATGCTGGCCGGCGCGATCCAGCCCTTGGCGCCGGCCTGGCTCATCGTCTCCGCGGAGAGGATCACGATGTCGCGCTGCTCGCCGTCGGCGAGCCGCTTCATGATCGGACCCACCGGCATGTATTCGATCGTGACCTTGTGCCCGGTCTTCTTCTCGAAGCCGGGAATGGCGTCGGCGACCACCGATTTGGCGGCGCCGGCCGAAAGGATGCGGAGCTCGGCGGCGCCCGCCGCTTGCGGTGCGGCGAGGATGGCGGTCGCCGCGATCGCGATCGCGATCGCGGCCGCGCCGGGCCGGCGCGTGGCGAAGGGGATGCTCGTCATTTGATCCTCCCGTGTGGCGGCCCCTTGCGCGGCAAGGCGCGGACCGTCGGCCGACCATAGCCGATCCCGCGGCGGACTTGCGCGCACACGCGCGTGATTGGCGCTAGTACTCGCCATCGACCGATTCGGCATAACGCCGGCGAAAATGTTGGCGGTTCCGGTCATGTTTCCCTCCATGCGCCGGCGGCTCTGGATATTAACGACGAAACCGCTTCACCGAATATTAGCGAATGTTGCAAAGGGACGGGAAAGGAGACAAGATTTCCGGACACGTAGGACCGAGTTCGGGGCAAGGACTCGCGGCCGATCATGGACGAGACAAGGACGAACGGCGCCGTCGCGAACGGCAGCGCACCGGGACACGACACCGGCTATTCCTTTGCGCCCGCCGCCGCGCCGGTCGAGGCGATGCGCGCGCCGCCGCCGGCCGCGCCTTCGCTCGACGATCTGCGCGCCGAGATCCGCGGCCTCGTCGCCGCCAATCCCGCGCCGCAGCCCGACGATTCGAGCCTGCTCGCGCTGATGGCGCTGCACGACCCCGGCATCGCCTCGACGCTGGCCAAGCTGCCCGAGCGCGACGGCGTCGGCGGCGCCGCGCTCGCGCTCCTGGTGCGCAAATATCGCGGCGCCATCGACCCCTACAAGACCGCGTGCGAGATGGCGACGACGCTCATCTTCTGGCCCGATCCGGTGCCGGCCGACGAGCCGCTCGCCGAGGCCGTGCTGCGCCTGGCCGAGTTCAACATCGAGGCGGCCAAGGAGCTGGCGCGCGCGCACGTCTATCTCGGCGCGCGCTTCGTGCTGAAGAATTCGGTGCGCGTGGTGCTCGAGAAATACGCCATCCCGGCGGCGAGCTTCGCTTCCACCAAGGGCGCGCCGGCGGACGGGCTCACGCCGGCCGGCGCCGAGGCGATGCTGGCGCAAGGCCAGATCGATCTCATCAACGAGATGCTGCGCCCGTTCGAGATCGCGATCCGCCAGAAGATCGGGACCGTGAACCCGGTCTTCTCGCTGGTGGAGAAGAACAACGGCCGCGCCGTGATGCCGACGCGCGAGCTGATCGAATTCCTGCGCCAAAGGAACGTGTTCGGATAGTCGGTGCAGGAGGCGCGCGATATCTCGTGCGACCGCCACGCCAAGGCCGAACAGCAACTCTGAAGGGTCGGGCAATGCGTCGCGCCACGTGCCTTCTGATCGGAGCGGCATGCGCCGCGTCGTTCGGGTTCGTTCAGCCTGCGCTTGCGGACGCGATCGACGGAAACTGGTGTCGCAACGACGGCAAGCGGATGACGATCGACGGCCCCGCCATCGTGACACCCGGCGGCCACCGGACGAGCGGCGACTACACCCGGCATCACTTTTCCTATGTCATCCCGTCGGGCGAAGCCGGCGCCGGCGCCACGGTGTCGATCCAATTGCTCAGCGAATATCTCGCCCACGCGCGCCAGGGCGATGGCCCGGTGCAGGAGTGGCGGCGGTGCCCGCGGGGCGTGAGCTGAGGTCGCGCAAGCGGGTTCCGCGAGAGGAATCGAACGACCCCGCGTTGGGGGCGCGCTGCGCGCGCCCTGTCGGCGCATCACGGCGTTGGAGGATGACGCCGCCCGTGCACCCAGCTCGGAGCTGTACCGCTGGAATCGGGGCGCGCGCAGCGCGCCCCTACGCGCGAGACTCGCGCCGCGCCCTACAGCTCCGCCTTGGCCAGCGCGTCTTTCTGTCGCTTGGCGAGCGCTTTCACGTCGAAATCGTGGATCAGCTCGTGGAAGAGGCGGTACCAGTTGATCTCGGCCTTCAAGCGCATGAAGACGGAGCCGAGGCCGATCGCGGCGCGGTCCATGAGCACGAATTCGCGCGGCGGCTTGACGCCGCCGATCTTGCGCAGCGCCGCGTGCACCTTGCCGGCGACCTCGGCGCCGTAGCGGGTGGAATTGTCTTCCTGGATCGCCTGGGTGCGGTCGCGCATCAGCGGCGCGTAGACGTAGTGCGCCCAGATGTTGAGCGTGTCGACGACGTCCTTGCGCAGATCGGTGAAGCCCCAGATGCGGTAGGCCTCGATCGCGAGCTCGGGCTTGCCGTCGCGGAGCGCAAAGTAGAGATCGATCACGCCTTTGACGAAGGCCGGCGGGAAGACGCGGATGCAGCCGAAGTCGAGCAGGTTGATCGAGCGATCGGGGCGCGCCGTGTAGTTGCCGAGATGCGGATCGCCGTGGATGACGCCGTATTCGTAGAACGGCACGTACCAGGCGCGGAACATGTTGTGGGCGAGCGCGTTGCGGAGCTCCGCCGGCGCCTCGGCGAAGTCGGCGAGGGGACGCCCTTCGATCCAGTTCATGGTGAGCAGGCGCCGCGTCGAGAGCGCGTCGACGGGCTCCGGCACGTGCACGCCCTTCTCGCCGCGCAGCATGTGGCGATAGAGCCGCATGTGCTTGGCCTCGCGCGCATAGTCGAGCTCCTCGCGCAGGCGCTCCGAGATCTCGGCGTGGATGTTCTCGGTCGAGATCGCGCGGTCGTAGCGCTCGTAGAGGCGGAAGATGATCTTGAGCTGGCGGAGATCGGCCTCGACCGTCGAGGCCATGTCCGGGTACTGCAACTTGCAGGCGAGGACGGCGCCGTTGGGGCCTTCGGCGCGGTGCACCTGGCCGAGCGAGGCGGCGCGCGCGGCTGTGTGCTCGAAGCGCTTGAACTTCCTTTCCCAGCCCTCGCCGAGCTCGGCCGTCATGCGGCGGCGCACGAACGGCCAGCCCATCGCCGGGGCGTTGGCCTGCAGCTCCGAAAGATGCGTGACGTATTCCTTGGGCAGCGCGTCGGGGATGGTCGAGAGCAGCTGCGCCACCTTCATCAGCGGGCCCTTCAAGCCGCCGAGCGCCTCTTTCAACTGCCGCGCGTCGCGCTCGCGGTCGACCTTCAAGCCGAGATAGCGCTGTCCCGCCGCCCGCGCCGCGAGCCCGCCGACCGCGCGCCCCACCCGCACGTAGCGCCCGAGCCGCCCGCCGAACGAATTGTTCTCCCCGTTGCTCATCGCACGCTCGGTGCCTGCTGAAATGCCGCGAAGTGAACAGGGAGGCGGGGAGACGGGAAGAAGAACGAATCGAACCACAGAGGACACGGAGAACACAGAGGAAGAATTTTCGCGCGCCCTTGGCGCGCAATAGCGTCTTCTCCGTGTTCTCTGTGTCCTCTGCGGTTCAACTTAGCTTCCCCCCGTTTCCCCGCCTCCCTGTTCACTTGCTCTTCTCGAGCTCGTCGATGAAGCCTTCGATGACGCTCAAGCCCTTCTTCCAGAAGGCGGGGTCGGTGGCGTCGAGGCCGAAGGGCGCGAGCAGCTCCTTGTGGCGCTTGGTGCCGCCGGCCTTCAGCATTTCGAGATACTTCTCGGCGAAGCCGCGATCGGCCTGCTGGTAGACGGCGTAGAGCGAGTTCACGAGGCAATCGCCGAACGCATAGGCGTAGACGTAGAACGGCGAATGGATGAAGTGCGGGATGTAGCACCAGAAGTGCTTGTATTCCTCGTCGAAATCGAAGGCCGGCCCGAGGCTCTCGCGCTGCACCGCGAGGAAGATCTCGCCCAGGCGCTCGGGCAGCAGCTCGCCTTGGCGGCGCTCGTCGTGGACGCGGCGCTCGAATTCATAGAACGCGATCTGGCGCACCACCGTGTTGAGCATGTCCTCGACCTTGCCGGCGAGCATGGCGCGCTTCCGCGCCGGGTCGGTCTCGGCGTCGAGCATGGCGCGGAAGGTCAGCATCTCGCCGAACACCGACGCGGTCTCCGCCAGGGTCAACGGCGTATCGGCCATCAGATGCCCCTGGCGCGCGGCCAGCACCTGGTGCACGCCATGGCCGAGCTCGTGGGCGAGCGTCATCACGTCGCGCGGCTTGCCCTGGTAGTTCAGCAGGATGTAGGGGTGCGCCGAAGGCACGGTCGGGTGCGAGAAGGCGCCCGATTGCTTGCCCGGCCGCACCTGTGCGTCGATCCAGCCCTCGTCGAAGAAGCGCTGGCCGATCTTGGCCATGTCGGGCGTGAAGCGGGCATAGGCGCCCAACACCGTCTCGCGCGCGTCGCGCCAGGGGATCGCGCGCTCGGGCGCCGCCGGCAGCGGCGCGTTGCGGTCCCAGTATTTGAGCGTCTTGAGCTTCAGCCAGCGCGCTTTCAACGCATAGTAGCGGTGGGAGAGGCGCGGGAACGAGGCCTGCGCCGCCTTCACCAGCGCGTCGACGACGGCATCCTCGACCTGGTTGGCGAGGTTGCGGGCGGAGACGGGCCGCGGATATTTCCGCCACTTGTCCTCCACCTCCTTGTCCTTCGCGAGGGTGTTGGTGACGTGCGCGAAGAGGCGGATGTTCTCGGCGAACACCTTGGCCAGCGCGTGCGCGGCGGCCTCCCGCACGCGGCGGTTGCGGTCGCCCAGGAGATGCAGCGTCTCGGCCTCGGTCAGCTCCTTGCCGCGCAGCTTGAAGCGGAGCTTGGCCAGCGTCTCGTCGTAAAGCCGTACCCAGGCGCTGCGTCCCGCCACCACCTTGTCGTGGAGGAGCCGCTCCATGTCGTCGGCGAGCACATGGTCGCGGAACGCGCGCACGTCGCGCAGCCAGGGCGCGTAGCGCGCGAGCGCCGGCGTCGCCTGCTTCGCCGCCGCGAGCGCCGCGTCGTCGAGCTTGGTGATCTCGAGCGCGAAGAAGATCAGCTCCGACGAGATTTCGTTCGCCCTCTCCTGCATCGATTGGAAGAAGCGGCCGATCTCGGGGTCGCTGACATTGCCGGCGTAGGTGAGCGAGGCGTAGCTCATGATGCGCGCGAGCGTCTCGTCGAGCTTCTCGTAACGCTGGATGGCGCCGCCCAAGGCGGCGCCATCCAGAGCCGCGACCTTGCCGGCGAAGTCGGCGCGGAACGCCTTGGCCTCGCCGCGGGCCCAGTCGAGATCGCGCGCGAGCTCGGGCGCGTCGCGCGACGGATAGAGATCGCCGAGCCGCCACGCCGGCAGGGCGCCGAGCTTCGCCTTTCCTGTGGCCGCCCTATTCTTGCGCAACGCCGCCTGTGCCATAGTCCGCTCCACGCCGAATCCGTGCGCCCGATATAGGGCGGACGGTTGCGATCTCCAAGCCGCGCATCGCGGCGGCTCGCAGGCAAGGCTCGCGCCCAAGAAGAAACGAACGAGGGAGGAGAGGGATGGCGGAGCGGCACGCGCCGGAAGAGGTCGATTCCGCGCGCAATCTCGCGGCGATGTTCTTCGCCCGCGCGGCGGAACTGGGCGAGCGGCCGTTTCTCTCCGCCAAGCGCGGGGGCGCCTGGAAATCGATGAGCTGGCGCGAGACGCGCGACGCGGTCGTCCGGCTCGCCCGCGGCCTCGCGGCGCTCGGCATCGCGGCCGGCGACCGCGTCGTGATCGTGATGGAAAACCGGCCCGAATGGTGCATCGGCGAGATCGCGATCCTCTCGCTTGGCGCCATCGCGGTGCCCGCGTACACGACCAATACCGCCGCCGACCACCAGCACGTGATCGGCAATGTGCGCGCCAAGGCCGCGCTGGTCTCGACCAAGAAGCTCGCCGCCCAGCTCCTGCCCGCCGTGCTGCGCTCGAGCGCCTGCGAATTCGTCGTCGCGATCGAGCCGACCGGCACCGCCCAGCAGGCGCTCGCCAAGCCGGTGCATCTCTGGGCCGACGTGCTCAAGAAGGGCGACGCCGCGGCAGGCGGGCCTGCGGCCCGCGGGGC
>DATBLL010000044.1:0-25625 GCA_036555425.1 Alphaproteobacteria bacterium
TTCTCTGCGCGCGCCAATACTTCGACGGTGCCGGCGGCGAGGAGAGCGAGCTGCGCGGGCGCATCGACGGCCTCTGGAACGAGGTCGAATGGGATTGGCACACGCGTGGCGGCGAAGACGTTCTCTATTGGCACTGGAGCCCGAACAACGGGTGGAGCATGAACCACCAGATTCGTGGCTGGAACGAGTGCCTCATCACCTACGTGTTAGCCGCCTCATCGCCGCGCTATGCGGTTTCGCCGGATGCCTATCACCGCGGCTGGGCGCGCGGCGGCGCGATGAAGAACGGCAAGCGCTATTTCGGCATCGCGCTGCCGCTCGGGCCGGAGCTGGGCGGGCCGCTGTTCTTCGCGCATTATTCGTTCTTAGGCCTCGATCCGCGCGGGCTCAAGGACCGCTACGCCGACTATTGGGAGCAGAACCGCGCGCACACGCTGATCAACCGCGCGCATTGCCTCGCCAACCCCAACCGCTGCGAGGGCTACGGCGCCGATTGCTGGGGCCTGACCGCGAGCGACAACGACACGGGCTACAGCGCGCACGCGCCCGACAACGACCTCGGCGTCATCACGCCGACGGCGGCGCTCGCCTCGATGCCCTATGCGCCGGAGGAGAGCCTGCGGGCGCTGCGCCATTTCCACGGAGCGCTCGGCGGCAAGATCTGGGGCGACTACGGCTTCAAGGATTCGTTCTGCGAGAGCCGCGACTGGGTGGCGCCGTCCTATCTCGCGATCGACCAGGGGCCGATCGTCGTCATGATCGAGAACCACCGGAGCGGCCTCTTGTGGAAGCTGTTCATGAGTTGCCCCGAGGTGCAAAGCGGCTTGAAGAAGCTCGGCTTCTCGAGCCCGCGGCTTCGCGCTTGAGCGGCGGGCGATGACGCTCTCCCTACCCGAATGGATCGAGCGCCAGGCCGCGGTCTCGGCCACGAAAATGGCCGGCGCAATCTCCGCCACCGCTCTCACGTTTCGCCGACCCGGCTTCGGGCAAAGCGTGCGCCCGGCCAGAGGCTCGATTCTCGCCTCGCCCACGACCGCGCTCGGCGACGCGCCGGATTACTTCTTCCATTGGCTCCGCGACGCGGCGGCGGTGATGGAGGCGATGCGCCTTCTCGCGTCTCGCGCGCCCGATCCCGCCATTTGGATCGAGCGCTTCGAGGATTGCGTGCGCTTCAGCCTCGATCTCGGCCGCCTCTGCGGCGAAGGGTTTCTCCGCAACGGCGATTTCCGCAGCAAGATTCAGCCTGACTATCTCAAGTATGTCCGAGACGACTCCGACATCGCGGCCGTGACCGGCGAGCGCGTGCTCGACGAGACACGTTTCAATGCCGATGGCACGCTCGATTTCATCCGCTGGCCGCGCCCGCAGCACGACGGCGCCGCGCTCGAGGCGCTGGTGGCGATGCGGCTCGGGCGCGATGCCCGCTCGCTGCGGCCGGAGCTGCGCACGCTGCTGGCCGAGCTCATCCGCCGCGATCTCGACTATGCCGCTACGCGCCTCGACGCGCCGTGCTACGACATATGGGAGGAGGAGCTGGGTCTCCATTACTATCCGCGGCTGGTGCAGCGGACGGCGCTCGAAGCGGGCGCCGATTGGATCGTGGCCGAAGGCGACGGCGCGCGCGCCGATCGCTTTCGCGCGGCTGCGCAGCGGCTCGAGCCGGCGCTCGACGGCTTCTGGTCGGCCGAGGAGAAGTTCTACCGCAGCCGCCTGTCGCCGCCCGAGGCGCCCAATCCCAAGGGGCTCGACATGTCGGTGATCCTGGCCGCGTTGCATGCGGGCCGCGCGCGCGGGGCGCACAGCGTCGGCGACGAGCGCATGCGGGCGACGCTGGCGCGGATCGAGCGCCATTTCGCCTCCGTCTACCCGCTCAATCGCGGCCGCGCGGCAACCTTCGCGTTCGGGCGCTATCCCGGCGATCGTTACTACGACGGCAGCGCGTGGTATCTCTGCTCCTTCGCCGTGGCGGAGTTCGCCTATCGCCGCGCGGCGCTGTCGCGCGATCCCGACGAGATCGCGCGCGGCGACGCCGTGCTCGATGCGGTGCGCGCCTACGTTCCGGACTCGGGTGAATTGTCGGAGCAGTTTCACCCCGAGACCGGCGCGCAGCTATCAGCGCGCAATCTCACCTGGAGCTACGCGGCGTTCATCACCGCGTGGCACGCGCGCGCCGAGGCCGAGGCGGCCATGGCGCGCCGGGCCTGAGCCCAAGGTCCGGCGCGTTCACGCCGGACCCGCGACGATGCGCCGGTAGCTCAGCGCCTCGGCGATGTGCACGCGCTTGACGCCGTCGCCGCCGTCCATGTCGGCCAGCGTGCGGGAGACGCGCAGCACGCGGTGATAGCCGCGCGCCGAGAGCTTGAGGCGTTCGGCGGCCTGCGTCAGCAGCTGGCGCCCCGGCGCGTCGGGCGCCGCCACTTTCTCCAACAGCTCGCCGTCGGCTTCGCCGTTGGTGCGGATGCGCTTTTCATCCGTGCCGTTGCCGAGCGTCGCGTAGCGCTGGCGCTGGATCGCGCGCACGCGCGCGACGCGCGCCGCCACGGCGGTGGAATTCTCGCGCGCCGGCGGCAGCGAGAGATCGGCGGGCGAAACCGCGGGCACGTCGACATGCAGATCGATGCGATCGAACAGCGGGCCCGAGATGCGCGACTGGTATTCGCGCGCGCATTTGGGCGCGCGGCCGCAGCCCAAGGCGGGATCGTCGAGATGGCCGCAGCGGCAGGGGTTCATCGCCGCCACCAGCATGAAGCGCGCCGGATAGACGACGTGATGGTTGGCGCGCGCGACGACGGCTTTGCCGCTCTCGATCGGCTGGCGCAGTGATTCCAGCGCCGGGCGCTGGAATTCCGGCAGCTCGTCGAGGAACAGCACGCCGTGATGCGCGAGCGAAACCTCGCCCGGCCGCGCGCGGACTCCGCCGCCGACCAGCGCCGGCAGCGAGGCCGAATGATGCGGATCGCGGAACGGGCGCCGCTTGGTGATGCGCCCGTCGACGAGCTGCCCCGCGACCGAGTGCACCATGCTGACTTCGAGCGCCTCGGCCGGCTCCAATGGCGGCAGGATGCCGGGCAAGCGCTGCGCCAGCATCGACTTGCCCGAGCCCGGCGGGCCGACCATCAAGAGATTGTGCCCGCCCGATGCCGCCACTTCGAGCGCGCGCTTGGCTGTTTCCTGGCCCTTGATGTCGGCCAAGTCGGGATAGCGCGCATCGTCTTCGGCCAAGCGCGGAACGGGTCGCGGCAGCACTTGCGTGCCCTTCAGGTGATTGATCAGCGCCAGCAGCGTCGGCGCCGCGACGATGTCGAGATCGCCGGCCCAGGCCGCCTCGCCGCCGCACGCGGCCGGGCAGATGATGCCGCGCCCTTCGCCGAGCGCGGCCATCGCCGCCGGCAAGACGCCGGCGACCGGCGCCAGCGCGCCATCGAGCGCCAATTCGCCGAGCGCAACGTGCTCGGCCGTGTCCTCGGGCGCCACGACGCCCATCGCGACGAGGAGGCCGAGCGCGATCGGCAGGTCGAAATGGCTGCCTTCCTTGAGCACGTCGGCGGGCGCGAGGTTCACGAGAATGCGCTTCGGCGGCAGGCCGAGGCCCAAGGCCGAGAGCGCCGCGCGCACGCGGTCGCGCGATTCGCCGACGGCTTTGTCGGCGAGGCCGACGATGCCGAAATAGGGATTGCCCGAGGCGATCTGGACCTGCACGTCGATGTCCAGCACCTCGATGCCCTGAAAGGCGACCGTGGCGATGCGCGCAACCATTGCGTTCTGAAGCGGCCCCGAGCGTTTCGCCGCGACATTAGAGAGCCGCGGCGGTCCTGGGTAGGGCGGGATGCTTACCCGGCCGAAACCTGGAAGAGTTGAACCGCCGCCCGGAATAGCGCGTGGCGCCTCGTGTTGATGCCGAGAGGCGGCGCGTAGCGTGCCGCCCTGTTCGGGAGGTTCCAGCATGATACATCACCGCCGCCGCCTGGCGCGCGCCGGCATGCTCGCCGCCGCCTTTGCCATCGCCGCCGCGTCGTTTGCCGCCGCCGAATCGGGACCGCCCGTGCGCATCCGCGGCGAGGCGACGAAAGTCGAAGGCGACGTGCTGTTTGTCAAAGAGCGCGGCGGCGCGGCCCTGACCGTGAAGCTCGCGCCCAACTTCCGGGTGACCGAGCTGCGCAAGGCCGAGCTCTCGGAGGTCACGGCCGGCAAGTATATCGGGGTCACCGCGATGCCGCAGAAGAACGGCACGCTCAGGGCCATCGCCGTCCACATCTTCCCCGATGCGGCGAAAGGCACGGCCGAGGGGCACCACGCCTGGGACCTGGCGCCCGAGACGACGATGACCAATGCCACCGTCGACGGCATCGTGACCGCGGGCAGCGGCGCCACGATCAAGGTCAAATACAAGGATGGCGAGAAGACCGTGACGGTCGTGGCCGAGACCGCGATCGTCGCCATGGGCCCGGGCCAGCCTAACCTGCTGAAGCCGGGCGCCAAGATCCTGATCTTCGGCGCGCTGAAGGGCGCCGACGGCGGCCTCACCACGCAGGGCGTCGTGATCGGCAAGGACGGCCTCACGCCGCCCATGTAGTCGCGCGGCCAGGGGCCTCGCTTAGTGGCGAATCGCGCCAAGCGGCGCGATTCGCCAGAAGCTCGGCCTCTTGGCCGAGCGGCGCGGAGGGACGCTATGCGCGGCGGGCATCGCCGCGCGCCCCCCGGGGGTGCAAGACGTCAACATTTGTAAACAGGCGGCGGCCGAGCCATGCGCCGGGCGCAGATGACGCGGCGCCCGGCTCGGATTTCGCACAACCTCGGCTTTTCTCATCATTTATCGTCTTTTCTCGTCTTTTCCGCGCGCCAAATGACGATAAGAGCCGAGCTGCGGCCGAGAATTGACGAGCCGGTGATCGTCTTTTGTCGTCATCTGCCACGCCGAGAGGCCTTTAGGCCGTTGCACAAGCGACGATTTCGTTCGCCCGCGCCGATCGAGCGTCGGCGCAGAACCATCGAGATCGACGATGTCAAACAGCGGCGGGCCGAATTATGGCCCTTGCCCTCCGATAGAACATATAGCGAACATTGTCAAGACGGGGTGCGTCGCGGCGAAGTGCGCGCTTTCGCTGCGCGCGGTCCCTGCGCGCGGGGTCGCCGGCGCTTGCCGTAGGGCGGCGATCGTTCTAGCACCGCGCCATTGGGAGGAACCGCAATGAAGGCAATGGAGCTGCGCGATTGGAACGCGGACAGCATCGTGCTGGCCGAGCGGCCGAAGCCTTCGCCGGGGCCGGGGCAGGTGCTGATCCGGATGCGCGCCGCCTCGCTCAATTACCGCGACACGGTGATGGCGAAGCGCGGCTATGGGCGGCGGAGCGGGAATCTGCCGCTGGTGCTCGTTTCCGACGGCGCCGGCACAGTCGAGGCCGTGGGCCTCGGTGTCACGCGCGTCAAGGTGGGCGACCTCGTCTGCCCGGCGTTCAGCCAGACTTGGCTTTCGGGCACGTTCAACGAACGCTCATGGCTGGGCACGCTCGGCGGGCCGCTCGACGGCACGATGCAGGAATACATGTGCCTTTCGGAAGAGGGCGTGGTGAAGGCGCCGGCGCACATGAGCCCGGCCGAGGCGGCGACGCTGCCTTGCGCGGCGCTCACCGCCTGGAACGCCGTCGTCGCGCAGGGCCAGACGCAAGCCGGCGACGTGGTGCTGATCCAGGGCACCGGCGGCGTTTCGCTGTTCGCGCTCATCTTCGCCAAGATGCATGGCGCCGAGACGATCCTCATCTCCTCGAGCGACGAGAAGCTCAAGCGCGCGAAGCCGCTCGGCGCCGATCATTGCATCGACTACAAGACCGTGCCCGACTGGGGCAAAGCCGCGCGCGAGATTTCGGGCGGGCGCGGCGTCGATCACGTGGTGGAGGTGGGCGGCGCCGGCACGATCGAGCGCTCGATCCGCGCGGTGCGGCCCTCGGGCGTCATCAGCCTCATCGGCGTGCTGGCGGGCGGCGCGGGCGAGCTCAATTTAGGCCCCGTGGTGACGCAGAACATCCGCCTCCAGGGCATCACCGTCGGCTCGCGCGATCTCTTCGACGCGATGAACCGCGCCCTCGCCCTCCACAAGGTGAAGCCGCCGATCGACGAGCACCGCTTCGCCTTCGACGGCTTGAAGGAAGCGCTCAAAGCGTTCCCCTCCGGCAAGCACTTCGGCAAGGTCGTGTGCGAATTCTGAGCTCCATAGGAAAGGGAAAGGGAGCCGGGGAGAAGGGAAGGAATTGAGCCACGGATGACACGGAGAACACGGAGGAAGATTTCTTGCGCGCCCTTGGCGCGCATACCTTGTCTTCTCCGTGCTCTCCGTGCTCTCCGTGACCTCCGTGGTTATCTTACTTCTTTCTCTCCGGCTCTCCGGCTCTCCGGCTCTCCGGCTCCAGTGACCTTATTCTTCGCCGGAGCAAGAGCGTGGCCAGGACGTTTGCCCGGGGAGGCGCGTGTGGCGGCGGCGCGGCGCCGGCTGTATAGTCGGTGCGGCAACCGGGTGAGCAAGAAGGTATGGACGGTTACATCGCGTTGGTGTTGCGCCAGCCGGGCGGCGGCTACCGCGCGGTGTTTCCCGATGTCGAGGGCTGCCGGGCCGAGGGCCGCAGCGTCGACGAGGCGCTCGCCAATGCCCGCGCCGAGATCAAGGCCCATGCGGCGCGCACCGCGCGCAACGGCGGCTCGATGCCCGCGCCCCGCCCCGCCTCCGAGGTGGCGGCGCTTTCGGCCAAGCACGGCGCGGTCGCCGGCGCCTGCATCCATGTGCGCCCTTTGAGCGTGCAGGTGCGCATGGACCGCGCGCCCAAGACGGTGCGGAACGTCAAGCCCGAGAAGTAGCGGCTTTTCCCAAGCTTATGTCGTCCCAGCGCAAGCGGGGACCCTTTTTCCCGTCCGTCTCAAATTTCGCAGGAATCGCGGGCGTCGAAGCTGTATGGGTCCCCGCTTGTGCGGGACGACAGGTGAACTGAAGGAACGAGGAAAACATGAGCGCCGCTGAGAACAAGCGATTGATGCAAGGCATTTTCGCGGAGCTGGCCAAGGGCAACGGCCGGCCCTTCATCGACAGCCTGGCCGATGATTTCTGCTGGACGCTGACCGGCGGCACTAAATGGTCGAAGACCTATCGCGGCAAGAAGGCGGTGCGCGACGAGCTGCTGCGGCCGCTCTTCGCGCAATTCGCCGACCAATACACCAACACCGCCGACCGAATCATCGCCGAGGGCGATCTCGTCGTCGTCGAGTGCCACGGCAAGGTCACGACCAAGGCGGGCAAGCCCTACAACAACCACTATTGCTGGATCTGCCGCATCGAAAGCGGGAAGCTCAAGGAGCTGACCGAGTACATGGACACGGCGCTGGTCGAGCGAGCGCTGTCGGATCCGGCGTAAGTCCCTCCCCCTGCGGAGCGGGGGAGGTCAGGTGGGGGTCTCTCCGCGGGTAGAATTTCGGCGCGTCGTGCCCGGCGGCGACGTTCCACGATATTGTCGAGATTGCCGCGGCGTCATCACCCCACCCCGGCCCTCCCCCGCGACGCGGGAGGAGGGAGATCAGGCCCGCCGCTCCACCAGGAACAGCGCGGTGTGGGTCATCTTCACCTTGCCGCCCTGGTCGAAGGTTTCGTGCGACCAGGTGACGAAGCCGTAATTGGGCCGGCTGTTGAGCACGCGCATCGACGCGATCCGCGAGCGGCACGAGAGCACGTCGCCCGGAAACACCGGCGCTTTCCAGCGCACCTCGTCCCAGCCCGGCGAGGCGCCCGAGCGCACATGCGGAAACGCGTCGTGGTTCATCCGCCGCCACACCGCGCAGGTGTGCGGGCCGCTCGCGATCAGGCGCCCAAACACGCTCGCCTTCGCGCTTTCAAGGCTGACATGGAAGGGCTCGGGATCGAACTCGCGCGCGAAGCGGAGCATGTCCGCCTCCTTCATCTCGTGCGCGCCATATTCGAACACCTGATCGAGCGCGAAATCCTCGTAATAGGCGTGCGGAAACGGCGGATTCTTCAGCAGCGGCATGCGTCGAAAAGCTCCCCGGCGTGAGGTCCCGCGTTATTGCCACGCCCGGCAATGAAAAGAAAACAGGGAGACGGGGAGGCGGGGAGAAAGAAAGAAAGGCTCACCGCCAAGGCACCAAGACACCAAGAAGGAAAGAAGAGGAAGGGGTGCGCGCGAAGACGCGCGCCAAGGAGGAACAGCGGTTCTCCTTCTTCGCGCCGGCCTTGCGGCGCTTTCCATTCTTCTCTTCGTGTCTTGGTGTCTTGGTGGTGAGCTTTCCTTGCTATCTCCCCGCCTCCCCGTCTCCCTGCTCCCTTTTTTCTTAACGCACCGCGAAGATGCCTTCGACTTCGATCGCGACGTCGAAGGGCATGACGGCGACGCCGACGGCGGTGCGGGCGTGACGGCCCCTTTCGCCGAAGAGGTCGAGGAACAGCTCGGAGGCGCCGTTCACGACGTGCGGGATGTCGGTGAAATTCGGCATCGCGTTGACGAAGCCGGTGAGCTTGACGATGCGCTCGATGCGGTCGAGGTCGCCGTCCAAGGCCAGCTTGGCCTGCGCCAGCATGTTGAGCGCCGAGAGCCGTGCCGCCGCCTGCGCCTCGGCTAGGCCGAATTCGCGCCCGACCTTGCCGACGAAGCGCACCTCACCGTTCCATTTCGGCACCGCGCCGGAAATGAAGAGCAGATCGCCCCAGCGCACCGAGCCTTCGATCTTGGCCACGCGCGGCGGCGCCGCCTCGGGCATCACGATGCCGAGCTCCCTCATCCGCGTTTCGATTTTTCCGGCCATTGCCCGCCCCCTCATAATTGGTCGAAAAGCTATGTGCCGCGGGCGCGTTAAGCAAGAAATTGAACGGGAGCCGGGGAGAAGGGGAGAAGGGAAGGAAGACTCACCACCAAGACGCCAAGGCCCCAAGAAGTGAAGGAGAGCGCGCCAAAGGCGCGCAAGAAGATTCTTGGTGCTTTCGTGCCTTGGTGCCTTGGTGGTGAAACTTTCCCTTTTTTTCTCTCTCCCGCTCCCCGGCTCCTGTTCCCTTTCCCTTACGCCGCGGCTTTCAAGCCGAGCATCGGACGGACCTCGCGCGTCAGACGCTCGATGGTTGCGCGTTCCTGGGCGGCGGGGAGGCCGGCATAGCGGGTGACGAAGATCGCCTCGGTGAAGCCGAGATCGATGTATTTCGCGAGGCGCTCAGCGGCTTGCGCCGGCGTGCAGACGAGCGTGCGCTTGCGGAACACATCGCGATAGTCGTTGCCCTCGCACATGGCGAGCAATGTCGAGAGGTCGCCCGTGTAGTCGCGGTCCCACTCGTTGTGGGTCAGCACCTTCTTGAACGCGGCGGCGTGCTCCTGCACCCAGCCCTTCGCCTCCGCGATCGCCCGCTCTTCGGTATCGGCGAGATGGACGAGGAACGCGATGGCGCTCCTGCGCTTGGCGGGATCGTGGCCGGCCTTGGCGTAGGCGTCCTTGAACTTCGCGTGTTTCTCGACCAGCGAGGCGAAGCTCATCGGATACTGGTTCATCATCAGGCGATAGCCGCCGGCGCCGACGCGCTCGAAGCTTGCGAGGTCGTTCGAGGCCGCGATCCAGATCGGAATCTCGCGCTGGAACGTGCGCGGCCAGGGCTCGATCTTCGGGAAGCGCGTGAACTTGCCCTGATATTCGAACGGCGCGCCGGCCCAGAATTTCTTGATGATGTCGAGGCCTTCCATCACGCGCTCGGCGGTCTCGGCCTGGCTCACGCCGAAGGCCTCGAATTCGTGCGGCACGAAACCGCGCGAGACGCCCATATCGAAGCGCCCTTCCGAGAGGTGATCGACCAGCGCGTAGTCCTCGGCCACCTGCAGCGGATGGCGCAGGGGGACGAGCGAGACGCCGGCGGAGAGGCGGATGCGCCTGGTCTCGCGCGCCCAGGCCGCGAGGATGACGGCGGGATTGGGCACCGCGCCGCCGTAGTAGTGGAAATGGTGCTCGGTCGTGAGCACACGCGCCCAGCCCAGCCGGTCGGCGAGCCGCACCGATTCGGTGAGCTCTTCATAGAAGCCGTTCAAGCTGCCGGCGAAGCCGGCGCGGTAGGTGGGCAGATAGAAGAGCGAGAAATCCATGGGTGCCTCCCTCGCTCGGCCAAAGTGGCCGAGCGTCGCACGCCCCTGGGCGTGCGACGCGCACCCTAGCCGCTTTGCCTCGGCGCTCAATATGTGCGAAATCGATTCTCACCGGCTGGGAGAGGTCTCGGGTCATGGCCGCCTCGCGGCGCACGGTCGGCGTCGAAAGCGCGCGCAAGGCGCTGCAAATGCTGCTCTGCTTCGACGCGGCGCGGCCGCGCGCCACCGTCGCGGACCTCGCGCGCGCGGCGGCCCTGCCGCTCTCCTCGGCCTATCGCCACCTGGCGCTGCTGCGCGAGGAGGGCCTCGTCGAGGAGGACGGCGGCGGGCTCTATCGCGTGACGCCGCGCATCCACGCGCTGGCGCGCGCCGCCGATGCGGCGAGCCCGCTCGTGGCCGCCGCGCAGCCGCTGCTTGCCCGCCTCGCCGCCGAGACCGGCGCCACCGCGGTGCTGTTCCGCGTCTTCGGCGATGTCGCCGTGGCCGCCGCCGCGGTCGAGCCGCGCCGGCCGCAGCATCTCTCCGGCGTCTCGGGGCGCAGCTTTCCGCTGCATCGGGGCGCGCCCTGCAAGCTCTTGCTCGCCTCGCTGCCGGCGACCGTGCGCGGCGCCTATCTCGACCGCATCGAGCGCGCCGATCCCGCCGAGCGCGTGCTGCGGCGCGCGCGCGAGGCCGAGCTCGCCCTCATCCGGCGCCGCGGCTACGCCGAGAGCCACGGCGAGGTCGATCCCGGCATGTGGGCCGTGGCCGCGCCCGTGGTCGAGAAGCGCCGCGCCATTGCCTCGCTCTGGCTCGCCGTGCCCGAGCGGCGGCTCGACCCGGCGCGGCGCGCGGCGTTGCGCGAAGCGGCGCTCGCGGCCGCCCGAGCCTTGTCGCGGACGCTGGCCCGCGCCGCGGTGCCGCGCCTGGACAGCAGCGGCGCGCGCGCTATGAATCGCCCGAAACGCGAGGGATGAGCATGCTCAAGATCTGGGGCCGCATCAATTCCATCAACGTGCAGAAAGTGATGTGGGCGGTGGCCGAGCTCGGCCTGCCGCACGAGCGCACCGATGTGGGCGGCGCGTTCGGCGGCCTCGACACGCCCGAATACAAGGCGAAGAACCCCAACAGCCGCATCCCGACGATCGACGACAACGGCGTCATCGTGTGGGAATCGAACACGGTGGTGCGCTACCTCGCGGCGCGCTACGGCGCGGGCAATCTCTGGCCGGTCGATCCCGCGCACCGCTCCGAGGCCGACCGCTGGATGGATTGGCAGCAGACGACGATCGCGCCCGACATGTTCCCGGTGTTCTGGGGCCTCGTGCGCACGCCGGCCGAGAAGCGCGACAACGCCGCGATCAAGGCCGCCGGGGAAAAACTCGGCGCCTCGTGGTCGCTGCTCGACCGGCATCTCGCGGGGCGCGCCTTCGTCGCGGGCGGCGACTTCACCATGGGCGACATCCCGGTCGGCTGCGCCTATTGGCGCTACACCAAGCTCGACGTCGCCAAGCCGCGCCTCGCCCATTGCGACGCTTGGCACAAGCGCCTGCTGGAGCGCCCCGGCTTCCGCCAGCACGTGGCGATGCCGCTGAGCTGAGGCGGGCACAAGAGCGGCCGGGGGGAGCTTCTAGCCATTCTTGTTGAAGCGGCACAGGCACGCTGTATGATTTCCGGCCATGGACGCCGTTGACCGGAAAATCCTCGAGTTCGTGCAAGAGCATGGGCGCGACACCTATGCCGAGATCGGCGCCGCCGTCGGCCTCTCGGTTTCGGCCATCAACGAGCGGCTCAAGAAGCTCGAACGCGCCGGCATCATCCGCGGCTGGGGGGCCAAGGTCGATCCCAAGGAAGTCGGGCGCGGCGTGCTCGCCTTCATGTTCCTGCTGATCGACCGGCCCGAGAACGAGAAGCGCCTCGTCGATGCGATTTGCGCGCTGCCGCAGGTGCTCGAATGCCATCACGTCACCGGCGACTGGTCTTATTTCTTGAAGCTGCGCCTGGCCGAGGTGTCCGAGATCGAGACCGTGCTCTCGGACACGATCAAGCAGTTTCCCGGCGCCATCCGCACCCATACGGTGCTGGCCCTCTCGACGCGCAAGGACACCGGCTCCATCCTCGGCCTCTCGGCCTGAGGCGGCTGCGGCGGCGCGCCCCACCGCCGTTAACCCCTTGTTTACGCTGCGAGCGCAGGCTTTTGCGGTCGGTCGGGAGCTTGCCATGCCAGCGGCCCTCCTCCACCCGTCCTGCGGCCTTGAACCGCACACGCGGCGCGCCCAAATAGGCGGCGCCCCGACGGGCTTGGCACGCGCATTGCGTCCAAGGGTTCGGCGGGAAGGCGGCGCCATGATGGGCCGCCGGGCGACCGGGCGCTGCGGGCCCGGAACGGTTTCCGGACCGGCCACAACCGGGGCAACTCGCTCTTTTGGAGGAGCTTGCGCGATGTCCCGACTTTCGCTGTTCAACAGCCCGCTGCTGCTCGGCTTCGACCACATCGAGGAAATGCTCGAGCGGCTGTCGAAGGCGCCGGGCGACAGCTACCCGCCCTACAACATCGAGCAGACCGGCCCCGACGGGTTGCGCATCACGCTGGCGGTTGCCGGCTTTGCACCCGCGGATCTCGCGGTGACGGTCGAGAACAACCAGCTCGTCATTCGCGGCAAGCACAACGACGCGGGCCAGCGCGTGTTCCTCCACCGCGGCATCGCGGCGCGCCAGTTCCAACGAATCTTCGTGCTCGCCGAGGGAATCGAGGTGGCGGGCGCCGGACTGGATAACGGGCTTTTGAACATCGACCTCGTACGGCCGCAGGCGGAATCCAAGGTTCGGACCGTAGAGATCAAGAGCGGTCAGACAGCGTCCCAGGCGAACGGGCGCGGTGAGACCATCGATCTTTCCGCCGACAAAGGACCGGCCTGAAGGGGGTCGTGGGACTCGAGGAAAGGATCGCAACCATGTTGACCGAACACGGAATGAAATCGCTGACGCCGGCCGAATGGCAGGCGTCGATGCTGAACCAGGTGGCCTACATCAAGCCGGTCGTGGAGAACGGCCAGAAGGCGTTCGCCGTCTACGCCGCCGACGGCACGCAGCTCGCCATCATCTCCGACCGCGACACCGCCTTCGCCGCCGTGCGTTCGCACGATCTTGAGCCGGTGAGCGTGCACTGAAATCATAAGAGCGGCAGAGCGCCGCTCGGGGAATCTCGAACCGAACGTTCAGAAGGGGCCGCGCCGCAAGGCGCGGCCCGTTTCGTTTTGCGGGGCGACGCGCTCCAATGATGGCGCGTCCGGATTGACCGCGGCTGACGCCTCCACCATCCTCCCCGCAACACCAGCGATAGGGAGCTCTCATGCGCGTCGGCGTGCCGAAGGAAATCAAGACCCTCGAATTCCGCGTCGGCCTCGTTCCCGCGTCGGTGCGCGAGCTGGTGCATCACGGGCATCAGGTGTTCGTCGAGACCGGCGCGGGCGGCGGCATCGGCTTCGGCGACGACGCGTACCGCAAGGCCGGCGCCACGGTGTTCGGCACGGCCAAGGAGGTGTTCGACAAAGCCGAGCTGATCGTCAAGGTGAAGGAGCCGCAGCCGGCCGAGTGCAAGATGCTGCGCGAGGGGCAGACGCTCTTCACTTATCTGCACCTCGCCGCCGACAAGGCGCAGGCCGAGGGCCTCATCAAATCCGGTGCCACCTGCATCGCCTACGAAACCGTGACCGACCGCGCCGGCGGCTTGCCGCTCTTGGCGCCGATGAGCGAGGTGGCCGGGCGCATGGCGATCCAGGTGGGCGCGCGCTGCCTCGAGAAGGAGGCCGGCGGCTCGGGCATTCTCCTGGGCGGCGTGCCCGGCGTAGCGGCGGCGCGCGTCGTCGTCGTCGGCGGCGGCGTCTCCGGCACCAACGCCGCGCGCATGGCGATGGGCATGGAAGCGCAGGTCACCATCCTCGACAAGAAGCACGAGCGCCTGGCGGCGCTCGATCTCCAGTTCGGCGGCCAGCTCAACACGATCTTCTCGACCGTGGACGCGCTCGAAACCTATGTGCCCGCGGCCGATCTCGTCGTGGGCGCCGTGCTGGTGCCGGGCGCCGCGGCGCCGAAGCTCGTCACGCGCGAGCTGGTGAAGAAGATGCGCCCGGGCTCGTGCATCGTCGACATCGCCATCGACCAGGGCGGCTGCTGCGAGACCAGCCGCCCGACGACGCACGCCCATCCCACCTATATCGAAGAGGGCGTCGTGCATTATTGCGTCACCAACATGCCGGGCGCGGTGCCGCGCACCTCGGCGGCGGCGCTCAACAACGCGACCCTCCCCTTCGTGCTCGCCATCGCCGGCAAGGGCGCCAAGCGCGCGATGCTCGAGGACCCGCATCTCCTCGCCGGCCTCAACGTCTACAGGGGCCGGATCACCTTCGACGCGGTGGCGCGCGATTTGGGCTACGACTACCGGCCGGCCCAGGAGGCGTTGGCCGCATGAATCTCGACAAGATTCCGGTCGGCCGCAATCCGCCCTGGGACGTCAACGCCATCGTCGAGATTCCGTTGGGCGGCGCGCCGGTGAAGTACGAGCTCGACAAGGCCTCGGGCGCCCTGTTCGTCGACCGGCTTCTCCACACCGCGATGGTCTATCCGGCCAACTACGGCTTCATCCCGCATACGCTGGCCGACGACGGCGACCCCCTCGACATCCTCGTCATCGGCCCGGTGCCGGTGGCGGTCGGCGCCGTGGTGCGCTCGCGGCCTGTCGGCGTCCTCATCATGACGGACGACAAGGGCAACGACGACAAGATCCTCGCGGTGCCGACCGACGATCTGCATCCCTTCTACTCCGCCGTCGCCTCCTACCGCGCGCTGCCGCAGATTTTCCTCGACCAGCTCGGCCATTTCTTCACCCACTACAAGGATCTCGAGAAGGGCAAATGGGCCAAGGTCGGGCGCTGGGGCGAGGCCGGCGAGGCCGCCGACGTCATCGGGCGCGCGATCAAGCAAGGCGCCGCGGCGCACGGCGCCGAAGGCTGAGGCCGCCATGGCCACGCTCGAGCTGCATATCGGCGACATCACCAAACTCGCGGTCGACGCCATCGTCAACGCGGCGAACGAGTCATTGCGCGGCGGCGGCGGCGTCGACGGCGCCATTCACCGCGCCGCCGGGCCGGAGCTCTTGAAGGAATGCATCGCCATCGGCGGCTGCCCCACCGGCGAGGCGCGCATCACCAAGGGCTATCGCCTGCCCGCCAAATACGTGATCCACACCGTGGGGCCGGTCTGGCGCGGCGGCGGCGCCGGCGAAGACGACCTGCTCGCCGCGTGCTACCGCTCGTCGCTGCGCCTCGCGCGCGGGCACGGTGTCGCCAGCATCGCCTTCCCGGCGATTTCGACCGGCGTCTACGGATTTCCGCCCGAGCGCGCGGCACCCATCGCCGTGAACACGGTGCGCGCCGCCGCGGCGCCGCCGCTCGCACGCGTGATCTTCTGCTGCTTCAACGAAGCGGCCGCCGCCCATTACCGGCCGTTGATCGGCTAGCCGCGGCGCCGGCCCTATGGCGTTGGGCCGTCGTGTGCGAGGCGCGACATGATCGCTTTCTCGAGCTCGACCGCGGCATAGAGCACCGCGCCAGCGGCGATGATCACGGCCCAGCTTGCGAGTCCGAGCGGCGCCGTCGCGAACACCGCCTGCGCCTGCGGCAAATAGGTGAACCCGGCCTGAACCAGCGCCAGCACGAGGAACGCGATCAACGCCGCGCGGCTGCCGAACCAGGCGGCGCGCGTCAAGGTGCTGCCGTGCAGCACGCGCGTGTTGATGAGATAGAAAGCCTCGCAGGCGACGATGACGTTGACGGCCGCAGTGCGCGCCACTTCGAGCGAGGCGCCACGTGTCCGCTCCCATTCGAAGGCCGCGAAGGCGAGGGCCGCCATCAGCACCGAGACGAAGACGATGCGCCAGGCGAGGAAGCGCGAGAGCAGCGGCTCGTCGGGCCGGCGCGGCGGCCGCGCCATGACGCCCTTCTCGCCCGGCTCGAAGGCGAGCGCCAGGCTCAGCGTCACCTCGGTGACGAGGTTGATCCAGAGGATCTGTAGCGGCGTGATTGGCAGGACCACGCCCAGCAGCACCGCCGCGATCACCACCAGCGCCTCGCCGCCATTGGTCGGCAGGATGTAGGCGATCGTCTTGCGGAGATTGTCGAAGCAGACGCGCCCGGCCTGCACCGCGGCGGCGATCGAGGCGAAATTGTCGTCGGTCAGCACCATCGCGGCGGCCTCCTTGGCCGCCTCGGTGCCCTTCCTTCCCATCGCGATGCCGATGTCGGCGCGCTTCAGCGCGGGCGCGTCGTTGCTGCCGTCGCCGGTCATGGCGACGACGTGGCCCTTGGCCTTGAGCGCGCCCACGATGCGCAGCTTGTGCTCGGGGCTCGCGCGCGCGAAGACGCCGACCTCGGGCACGCGCGCGGCCAGCGCCTCGTCGTCGAGCGCGTCGAGCGCGCGGCCGGAGAGAACGTTTTCGGCCGGCAGGCCCAAGGCGCGGGCGATGGCGCGCGCCGTTTCCGGATGATCGCCCGTGATCATGCGCACCGAAATGCCGGCCGCGTGGCAGACGGCCACCGCTGCGATGGCCTCGGGCCGCGGCGGATCGATGAGGCCGCAGAGGCCGAGCAGCGTGCAATCCGCGGCGACCTGGCCGTGGAGGAGCGCATCCGATGCCACGTGGTCGAGTCGCTTTTCGGCGATCGCCAGCACGCGATATCCGGCGGCGGCGAGATCGCGGGCGTGGGCGAGCCAAAGCTCGGCGTCGAGCGGCGCATCGGCGCCCGTGCCGCCCAAGCGCGCGCACATCGCGACGATGCGCTCGGGCGCGCCTTTCAGATAGGCGACGGTTCCGCCGTCGGGCACGCGGTGCAGCGTCGCCATGAAGCGATGCTCGGATTCGAACGGGATCGCATCGAGGCGCGGCGCGCGCTGGATTTCGCCGAGCGGATCGATGCCGGCACGCTGCGCCGCCGCGAGCAGCGCGCCTTCGGTGGGATCGCCTTCGACGATCCATTCGCCCCCGCGCCGGCGCAGCACCGCGTCGTTGCAGAGTGCCGCCGCGCGCAGCATCGCGGCGAGGTCCCGGGGTGCCGCGGGCAGCCGCTCGCCGCCGCGCGCGACGGCGCCTTCGGGCGCGTAGCCGATGCCCGTGAATTCGTACTCGCCTTCGGCCGTGACCGCGGCGCGTACGGAGAGCTCGTTGCGCGTCAGCGTCCCGGTCTTGTCGGTGCAGATCACCGACACCGAGCCGAGGGTTTCCACGGCGGGCAGCCGGCGCACGACGGCGTGGCGCCGCGCCATGCGGCGCACGCCGATCGCGAGCACGATCGTGACGATCGCCGGCAGGCCTTCGGGGATCGCGGCCACCGCGAGCCCGACCGTGGCGAGGAACATCTCGCTCGCCGCATTCTTGTAGGCGAGCACGCCCACCGCGAAGACGAGCGCCGCCCCGCCGAGGATCACGAAGGTGAGCTGGCGGCCGAATTGCGCGAGCTTGGTCATCAGCGGCGTCGCGAGCACGGCCGTCTCGGCGAGGAGGCCGCCGATGCGCCCCAGCTCGGTGGCGGCCCCGGTCGCGACCACGGCGCCCTTGGCCTGCCCGGCGACGACGAGCGTGCTGGCGAAGGCCATGCTGGCGCGCTCGGCGAGGATCGCGTCGTCCGGCGCCGGCGCGGGCGACTTTTCGACCGGCACCGATTCGCCGGTGAGCACCGCCTCGTCGATCCTGAGGCCGCGCGCGGCGAGCAGGCGGATATCCGCCGGAACCTTGTCGCCGGGGGCCAGCAGCACGATGTCGCCGGGCACGAGCCCGGCGGCATCGATCGTTTCCTTGCGCCCGCCGCGGAGGACGAGCGCCTCCGTCACCAGCATCTTGCGCACGGCGGCGAGCGCGCGCTCGGCGCGCCCCTCCTGCACGTAACCGACGACGGCGTTGATCAGCGTGACGCCGACGATCACCCCCGTATCGGTCCAATGCTCGAGCAGCGCCGTCACCGCCGCGGCGGCGAACAGCACGTAGATGAGGACGTTGTCGAACTGGTCGATGAACCGGCGCAGCGCGCCGCGCTGCTTCGCCTCGGCGAGGCGATTGGGGCCGAAGCGCTCGGCCCGCCGCTGCACCTCATCGGCGCTCAGCCCATCGGCGGCGCTTTCGAGGCGCGCGAGCGCGTCGGCGGCGCTGAGGCTGTGCCAGGGCGGCGGGGTCGGCGGCGGCGCGTCCATTGCGGGTGAAATGCCCAATGCGGGCGGGCCTGGCGAGAATTGCGTATATTCAGCGTATCGCCTTGAGCTGCATCAATGCTACTCCGGCGGCGTCGCGGCGATAAGGAGCCTGCTTCGGTACAATTCGCTATGTCGGTCCGCAATCTCGACGCGCTGTTCCGCCCAAAAAGCGTGGCCATCGTCGGCGCGAGCGCGCGCCCGGGCTCGATCGGCGCCGCCGTGACCAAGAACGCGCTGAGTGGCGGCTTCGCCGGGCCCATCCACCTCGTCAACCGCAAGGGCGGCACGATCATGGGCCGCGCCGCCGTCAAGCGCCCGCGCGAGCTCGCCGCGCCCGCCGATCTCGCCATTATCGCGACCCCGCCCGAGACGGTGGCGCCGGTCATCGACGAGCTCGGGCGCGCCGGCACGCGCGCCGCCGTCGTCATCACCGCCGGCTTTGGCGAGGGCAGCGATCCCGAAGGCGTGCGCCGGCGCCAGCTCGTGCTCGACGCGGCGAAGCCGTATCTGTTGCGCGTCGTCGGCCCCAATTGCGTGGGCTTCCTGGCGCCGCATCTCGGCTTGAATGCGAGCTTCGCGCCCGCCTCGCCGCCCGCCGGCAAGATCGCGTTTGTCGGCCAATCGGGCGCGGTGCTCGTCGCCGTCATCGACTGGGCGGCCGACCGCGGCATCGGCTTTTCCTACCTCGTCTCGACCGGCAACATGGCCGACGTCGATTTCGGCGACGTCATCGACTACCTGGCGCTCGACTCGGAGACGCGCGCGATCCTGCTCTACATCGAGGGCCTCAACGAGGCGCGGAAGTTCATGTCGGCCGCCCGCGCCGCCGCGCGGCTGAAGCCGGTCGTGGTCTTGAAGGCCGGGCGCTTCGCCGAGGCGGCGCGTGCCGCGAAATCGCACACCGGCTCCATGGCGGGTTCGGACGCGGTTTACGATGCCGCGTTCCGGCGCGCGGGCCTCCTCCGCGTCTATGGCCTTGGCGAGCTGTTCGACGCCACCGAGGTTCTGGGGCTCACCCACGCGCCGCGCACCGACGGGCTCGCGATCCTGACCAATGGCGGCGGCTTCGGCGTGCTCGCGGCCGACGATCTCGGTTCGCTCGACGGGCGCCTCGCCAAGCTCGGCCCCGAAACCATGGGCGCCCTCGACAAAGTTCTGCCCAAGACCTGGTCGCACGCCAATCCCGTCGACATCATCGGCGACGCCGATGCGGCGCGTTACCTGGCGGCGCTCGAGCCGATCGCGGCCGATCCCGATGTGGGCGCGATCCTCGTCTTGAACGCGCCGACGGCGCTCGTTCCCTCGGTCGAAGCGGCCAAGGCGGTGGCGGGTTCGGGCATCGCCAAGCGCATTCCGCTGCTTGCCTGCTGGATGGGCGGCCGCGACGCCGATGCGGGCCGCCGCGTGTTCGAGAAGGCCGGCATCGCCGCCTACGACACGCCGCTGCGCGCGGTGCGCGCGTTCCGGCATCTCGTCGAATACGGCAAGAGCCAGACCGCACTGATGCAGACGCCGCCCTCGATCCCCGAGGAAGCGCCGCCCGACCGCGCCACAGCCGAGCGCATCATCGCGGGTGCGCTCGCCGAAAACCGCGCGATCCTGACCGAGCCCGAGGCCAAGGGCGTGATTGCCGCTTTCGGCATTCCGACCGTGCCGACCGAGGTCGCGCGCGACGAGGAGGAAGCCGCCGCCGCCGCCGAGCACCTCGGCTTTCCGGCGGCGCTCAAGATCCTGTCGCGCCAGATTACGCACAAATCCGATGTCGGCGGCGTGCGGCTCAATCTCGACGGACCCAAGGCGGTGGCGCGCGCGGCGCGCGAGATGCGCGCGCGCGTCGTGCAGCTTCGCCCCGACGCGGCGATCGACGGCTTCACCGTCTCGCCGATGATCCGCCGGCCCGACGCCTACGAGCTCATTCTCGGCGCCACCGAGGACCCGCTGTTCGGCCCGGTGCTGATGTTCGGCCAGGGCGGCACCGCGGCCGAGATCATCGGCGACCGCGCGATGGCGCTGCCGCCGCTCAACCTGGCGCTCGCGGACGGCGTGATGGGCCGCACGCGCATCGACCGCTTGCTGAAGGGCTTCCGCGACCGCAAGCCCGCGGCGCGCGACCAGATCGCGCTGGCGCTCGTCCGGCTCTCGCGTCTCGTGGCCGAGCTCGACGAAGTGACCGAGCTCGATATCAATCCGCTGCTCGCCGACAGCGAGGGCGTCGTGGCGCTCGACGCCCGCATCGTCGTGCGCCCGCGCGCGGCCGGCGAGCCTGCGCGGCGTTTCGCGATCCGGCCTTATCCCTCGGAGCTGGAGTCGACGGTGACGCATAGCGGCGTGCGCTATCGCGTGCGCCCGATCCAGCCCGAGGACGAGCCGGCGCTGCTCGAGGCGTTCAGGAAGCTCACGCTCGAGGACGTGCGCATGCGCTTCTTCGCGCCGCTCAGGAGCCTCTCCCACGAAATGGCCGCGCGCCTGACGCAGATCGACTACGACCGCGAGATGGCGCTGGTGCTGGCCGAGGAGAAGAACGGCAAGGCCGGGGAATTCGTCGGCATCGTGCGCATCGCGGCCGATCCCGATTTCGACAAGGCCGAATTCGCGATCATCGTGCTCTCGGCGGCGCAGGGCCGCGGCATCGGCCGCCTTTTGATGGATCAGATCATCGCCTACGCCAAGAAGCGCGGCATCCGCCAGGTCTTCGGCGACGTGCTGGCCGAGAATCAGCGCATGCTGAACCTCGCGCGCGATCTCGGCTTCGAGCTGCGCCCGCTCGCCGAGGGTCCAGCGATCTACCGCGTGACCAAGACGCTGTGAGGCTTAGGTCGCGTAGGGGCGCGCTGCACGCGTCGTCTGCCCCTGCGCCAATGCCTCGGCAGTGAAGACAGGGCGCGCGCAGCGCGCCCCTACGCGTCGCAACGGATTTGCAAGGCGCCCCCGGGTTCACTCCGCCGCCTGCGGCAGCGCGGCCGGGCCCGGCAGCTCTTCGCCGCGCTTCTTCGCCAGGAAGGTGTAGATCACCGGCAGCACGAAGAGGGTGAAGATCGTGCCGATGGTCATGCCGGCGGCGATGACGAGGCCGATGTCGAAGCGGCTGCGCGCGCCCGCGCCGGCCGCGAACAGCAGCGGCACCATGCCGACGACCATCGCCGCCGTCGTCATCAGGATGGGGCGCAGGCGGATGGCGGCGGCTTTGAGGATCGCGGTGCGGCGGTCGAGGTTATCGCGCTCGGCGAGCTCGTTGGCGAACTCCACCATCAGGATGCCGTGCTTGCTGATGAGGCCGACCAGCGTGACGAGCCCCACCTGTGTGTAGATGTTGACGGTTCCGACCTGGAAGAACGCGGAGCCCACGTTCATCACCACGAGCGCGCCGCTGATCGCGAGCGGCACCGTCGTCAAGATGATGAGCGGGTCGCGGAAGCTCTCGAACTGCGCCGCGAGCACGAGGAAGATCACGATGATCGCGAAGGCGAACGCCATCGCCAGCGTGGCGCCCTCCTGCTCGTATTGCCGGCTTTCGCCCTGGAAGTCGTACGAGAACCCTTCGGGGAAGATCTCGCGCGCCTTGGTCTTCAGGAAATCGAGCGCCTCGCCGATGGTGCGGCCCGGGAACGCCACGCCCTGGATCGTCGCCGAGTTGAGCTGCTGGAACGTGGTGAGCGCGTTGGGCTGGACCGACTGCTTGATCTCCGCCACGGTCGAGATCGGCACGAGCGTGCCCTTGGCCGTGCGCACATAGACGCGGTCGATCATGTCGGGGGTCAGCCGGAAATCGCGCGGCGCCTGCGCGATCACCTGGTAGGACCGGCCGTAGAGATTGAAGAAGTTGGTGTAGTTGCCGCCGAACATCGTGGCGAGCGCGGTGCCGATGCTCTGCATCGTGATGCCGAGCTCGTTGGCCTTGGCGTGGTCGATCTTCACCTCGATCTGCGGATTGTCGAACTTCAGGTCCGAATCGACGAAGATGAAATAGCCGCTCTTCCACGCCTCGGCCTGGAGCTGCTCGAGCACGCGCGCGAGCGTCTGGTAGTCCGCCGTGGTCTTGATCACGAACTGCACCGGCGGCCCGCTGCTGCCGGGGAGCGACGGCAGCGCGAAGGCGAAGGTCTGGATGCCGGGGATGCCGGAAATCTTGCCCTGCAGCTCGGTCAAGACCTGGGCCTGGCTCCTCTTCCGCTCGCCCCAGGGCTTCAACAGCATGCCGGCGAAGCCGACATTGACCTGCCCCGCGCCGTTGATGGCGAAGGAGTTGGCGTATTCGGGGAAGCTCTTGAACGCGTTGTTGAGCTCGGCGGTGAAGCGCTCGAGGTAGTCGAGGTTGGCGTATTGCGGCGCCTTGGTCTGCATGAAGACCACGCCCTGGTCCTCGGTCGGCGCCAGCTCCTTCTGCGTCGTCTGATAGAGGAAGACGCAGGAGCCGAGGACGACCGCGCCGATCATCAGGATCACCGGGCGGAAGTTGAGCACGCGGTCGAGCCGCTTCTCGTAGCCCGAGCGCAGGCGCGAGAAGACGCGGTCGACGACATCGGCGAAGCGGCCCTGATGCCCGGCCTTCAGGAGC
Organism: Alphaproteobacteria bacterium; assembly: GCA_036555425.1. Taxonomy (GTDB): domain Bacteria; phylum Pseudomonadota; class Alphaproteobacteria; order Bin65; family Bin65; genus SBBV01. The sequence continues at coordinate 22,885 of DATBLL010000044.1, forward strand.
TTCGAGCTCATCATCGGCGAGAGGGTGAGCGCGATGACGCCCGAGATGATGACGGCCGAGGCGAGGGTGAACGCGAATTCGCGGAAGAGCGCGCCGGTCAGGCCGCTGACGAATCCGATCGGCGCGTAGACCGCCGCCAAGGTAAGCGTCATCGAGATCACGGGCCCGGCGATGTCGCGCGCGCCGTGCAGCGCCGCCGCGAACGGCGTTTCGCCCTCCTCGATGTGGCGGTAGATGTTCTCGACCACGACGATGGCGTCGTCGACGACGAGGCCGATCGCCAGCACCATCGCCAACAGCGTCAAGAGATTGATCGAATAGCCGAGCACCAGCAGCAGGAACAGCACGCCCACCAGCGAGAGCGGGATGGTGACGATTGGAATGATGGTCGAGCGGATGTTGCCGAGAAACAGGAAGATGACGACGATGACGATCATGGCCGATTCGACGATGGTCGTGATCACCTCGTCGATCGAGGCCTGGACCGAGACGGTGGCGTCGTAGGCGACCTGCGCCTTCATGCCGGCCGGAAGCTGGGCCTGGATGTCGGGCATGGCCTTGCGGACCGAATCGATCACGGTCAGCGGATTCGCCGTGGGCGCCGTGTAGACGCCCACGAACACGGCCTTCAAGCCGTTGAACTCCGAGGACGAGACGACGCTTTGCGGGCCCAACTCGACCTGGCCCACGTCGCGCAGCCGGATCAGGGAGCTGCCGCGCGCCGCGACGACGAGCTGCTCGAAGCCGGCGACGCTCGAGGGGCTGGTGTCGGCATTGATCGTGACGCGGATGAAATCGCCTTTGATCTCGCCCGGCGCCGAGGTGAAGTTGTTGGCCTGGAGCGCGTTCTGCACGTCGGTGGCGGTGACGCCCAGCGCCGCCATCTTGGCGGGATCGAGCCAGACGCGCATCGCGAAGGTCTGGCCGCCGAGGATGCGCGCCTCCGAGACGCCGTCCACGGTCTGGAGCCGCGGCTGGATCACGCGCGTCAGATAATCGGTGATCTGCGAGGGCGTCAGCACCTCGCTGTTGAAGCCGATATACATGAGCGCGAAGGCGTCGCCGGTGGTCTTGACCACGACCGGGTCGTTGGCCTGGCGCGGCAGCACGTTGCGCACCTGGTTGACCTTCGACAGCACCTCGGTCAGCGCCTTGTCGCCGTCGGCGTTCAAGCGCAGCGTGAGCTTGACGACGCTCGTGCTCTGCGTGCTCGACGAGGTGATGTAGTCGATGCCTTCGGTGCTGGCCACCGCCTGCTGGATCGGCACCGTGACGAAGCCCTGCATCAGCTCGGCATTGGCGCCGGGATAGGTTGTGGTGATCTCGATCGTGGTGTTGGTGAGCTTCGGATACTGGCGGATCTGCAGCGAGAAGAAGGCCTGGATGCCGAGCAGCAGGATGAGCAGGCTCACCACCGTCGCCAGCACCGGGCGGCGGATGAAGAGATCGGTGAAGGCGCGGCGCGCGCCTTCCACTGCGGCTTGCGCGCTCATGGCTTCGGCCGCTCCTTGGGCGGTTCGAGCGCCTTGCGTTCGTCGACGACGACGGCCGAATTGGGCTGGAGCCGGAGCTGGCCCGAGGTGACCACGCGCTCGCCTTCCTTGACGCCTTCGATGAGGCCGGCCTGGCCGCTGCGCCGCTCGGCGACGCGCACGAAGCGGCGCTCGACGACGAGCTGCGGCTTGCCGTCGGCCCCGGCGACGGCCTTGCCGTCCTTGTCCTTCTTCTCGGTGACGACGTAGACCGAATCGCCGTAGAGGCTGAATGTGATCGCGGTCTCGGGCACGACCACGAGCGCCCTCTCTTCGACGAGCTCGACGCGCAGGCGCGCGAACATGCCGGGCACGAGGAGGCCGGCCCCGTTCGCGAGCGTGGCCTGGAACATGAGATTGCGCGTGGCCTCATCGACCTTGGCGTCGATCGACGTGACGGTGCCGGCGAACTCCTTGCCGGCGAGGCCCTCGACCGTGACGCGCACCGGCTGGCCCGTCTGGAGGCGCGGAATCTCGCGCTCGGGCAGCGTGAAGTTCACGAAGATGGGATCGATCGATTGCAGCGTGACGATCGCGGCGCCGGCGGCGAGATATTGGCCGAGATTGACCTGGCGGATGCCGAGCCGGCCCGCGAACGGCGCCACGATGGTCTTCTGGTTGATCTGCGCGCGAATGAGCTCGACCTGCGCCGCCGCCTGCTCGCGCTGCGCGGTGGCGGTGTCGAGATTGGCCTGGGCCATATTGCCGCGCTGCGCCAGCTCCTGCGCGCGGATGAGGTTGAGCTCCTTCAAGCGGAGATCGGCGATCGCCGCCTGGAGCTGCGCGCGCTCGGTGGAGGTGTCGAGCGTCAGCACCGTGTCGCCCTGCTTCACCCACTTGCCCGACTCGAACATGATCGAATCGACGCGGCCCGCGATCTGCGGTGCGAGCGTCACGCCGCGCACGGCCTCGATCGTGCCAATCGCCGCCAGCTCGCCGCGCCATTTCTCGCTCTTGGCCGCGGCGACGGTAACCGGCACCGCCGGCACCGGCCGCGCCGACAGCACCTTCTGGATGATCATCGGCTTCAGCACGTAGTTGAATGCCGCGAGGCCGCCGAAGACGATCAGCAGCGGGATGGCGGCGATGACGAGCCAGCGCAAGGTGCGCGGGCGCGAGCGCTTCAGCGCGTCGATATTTCTCGACCTACTCACGGGGGCGGGATCCCTGTTCTGACGGCGACGGAGAGGGCGACCTAGGCCTGGCGCG